>JACCXZ010000079.1 GCA_013696745.1 Nocardioidaceae bacterium
GCGGCGGCGGTGTCCCAGTTGTGGCCGGGGGTGCGGGCCCACTCGGTGGAGGCGGCGGCGGTGTCCCAGTTGTGGCCGGGGGTGCGGGCCCACTCGGTGGAGGCGGCGGCGGTGTCCCAGTTGTGGCCGGGGGTCGCCGACACGCGGCCGGTGCGGAACCTGACCACCCTCTCGTCGCTGGGGGTGGAAGCGACGGAAAATTGGCGGGTCATGTTGGTACCTCTCGTGGAGACGCAAGTGATGCAGGGCGGGAAGAGATGAGTCGGCGTTACGCGTGACTATTTTGGTCCAAAGCACCCTTCCGGGGAAGTGCCATGGACCGAACGGGTGGTACGGACTCACCCTTATGGACGAGCATCCTCGCCGGAAGGAGGAGAGGTAGAGCCAACGAACCAATCCCTTGATTGGGTGGGCCAACGCGTGCCAAAAAATCACAGCATGCACTCCTCATCAAACAGGCTAGTCCTTACACTAGGTGATTGGCTAGTAACAAGGAGGCATATCCACAGCTTGCCAAGCGAGACGGCCCCTTGGCCGACGGCGCTTCAGCACCGCAACCGCTCCCGAGGAAGGGCCCTCGTGGCCGCCGTCGACATGCCGGGTGGTCGAGCAAGCAGGACGGAACCACGGCGGTTGCACAAAGTGCATCGAGCAATTGTGTCAGGCGCATCGCTTCACGCATGCTGAGGTGGTGACCCAGACGACCCACACCAGCGCTGCGAAGCTGCTCGCGTTGCTGGAAGCGCTGGCTGGGTCAGCCCCGGAGGCGCGCGATGGTCTCACCGTCGCCGATCTGGCACGAGCGACGGGCCGCGACAAGTCGATCGTCTCCCGACAGCTCAAGCCGCTGGTCGACCTCGGCCTGGTGGAACGTGACGACCACCGGCGGCACACCCTGGGATGGCGACTCTTCGCAGTGGCTGCTCGGGCCGGTGACCAGCGGCTGCTGCACATGGCTCCGCCGGTCATGCAGCGGCTCACCCAGATAGTCCGAGAGCGCGTCCATCTGAGCATCCGACGTGGGTCGGACGTGTTCACCGTCTTGTCGGAGAGCCCCCGGCGGACGATCGAAGCTGTTGGCTGGGTCGGTCGCACGGCTCCGATCTCCTGCACCTCATCGGGGCGCGTCCTCTTGTTCGACCACAGTGACGAGGAGATTCGGGACCTGTTCACCGGGCGGTTGCAGACATGTCCGGGCCCCAACGCACCTCGCAACGTCCAGGAGCTGGTCGAGCGGGTGTCGGCGGCCCGTCGGCAAGGCTTCGCACTCGTCATCGATGAGTTCGACGACGACCTCAGCGCAGTGGCGGCTCCGGTGCGAGACGTCAACGGCCGCATCGTTGCCGCGCTCAACATCTCGGCTCCGTCGTACCGCTTGAAGGATCATCTGGCCGCGGCCGGTCGGCACGTCAGCCAGGCTGCACTGCACCTGAGCCGCTCGCTGTCCGTACCTCCCGATGCCCGCACCTGACGCGACCACCCGACTCCCTGAGGAGCACCACCCATGCGTACCTTTCCACTGCCGTTCTTCAGCGACGGTCATCGCCTGGACGGAGACCTGCATCTGCCCGATGACGGTGGCGCCGGGGCACCGTACCCGATCGTCATCACGGCCAGCGGCTACCAAGGGCTGAAGGTCATTCATCCGGAGCGTTTCGCGCGCGCCCTCACACCACGTGGCTACGCTGTTCTCGCCTTCGACTACCGAGGGTTTGGCCTCAGCGAAGGTGAACGCGGACGACTCGTCGCCCAGGAGTGGGTCCTCGACGTGCGCGCTGCAGTCGACCGTGTGTTCTGCCATCCTCAGCTCGACCCGGAGCGTGTCGCGCTGGTGGGCTGGGGGCTCGGCGGTGGAGTGGTCGTCGCTGAGGCGGCGGAGGACCCGCGCGTCAAGGTCCTCGCGTGCTGCAACGGGCTAGCCGATGGCTACCGGTCGACCAAGCAGATGCACGACGACGCGTCCTGGAACAGTCTCCTGGACAGGATCGAGGCGGATCGGGAGCGACGGACCACTCTGGGGCGTTCGGAGATCACCGGTCCTTGGGACATCGTGCGACTCGACCTCGACGCCCGTACCGATGACTACGTCGGCGAGGAGCTGTACAAGGCACCAGGATTCGGCGCCGGGATTACCCTGGAGTCGGCGGACTACCTCTTGCGGTTCCGGCCCGAAGGTGAGGCGGTCAAGCTGCACGACCAGCCGCTGCTCATCGTGCACGGAGCAGACAACCAGCTGCACAAGGTCGAGGAGGCGTACGCGATGCATGCCGCCGCTGCAGATCCGAAGCAGCTGGAGATCCTGGACGGCAAAGGCCACACCGAGTGGATGTTCGATGAGGACCCGACCTTTGTCCACATGACCGAGGTCATCGACAAATTCTTCGCCGATGCTCTTCACAACCGAACCTGAGGTCGGAACCGGGCTGGCCGCAGCGGTGACTGATCGCGGTGACCGGGGTCCCACCAAGCTCATGGTCCGGTTGCTTCAGACCGACCCTGTTCTCGGCGACGTGGACGGCAACCTTGCCCACCTAGACGCCTTGGTCGGATCGGCCACCCGGTGTGACCTGGTCGTCGCCCCCGAGCTTGCCACTCACGGGTATCACCTGACAGAGGTGCCGGATGCCCTTCCGCTGCAACCAGATGACGCCAGGTTGCTCGCTCTCGGTACGCAGGGGCCGGTGGTCGTGACAGGGTTCGCCGAGGCGTTCCGGCACCACTCGTTCAACAGCGCCGCGCTGCTGAACGCAGGCGATGCCACGGTGCAACGCAAGATCTACCTGCCGACGTACCGGGGCTGGGAGGAGCGCAAGCACTTCCGACCTGGTGGGCAGGTGCGCTGTCACGACGTGCTCAACACCCGGTTGTCGGTCCTGATCTGCAACGACCTGTGGCAGCCGCCGATCCCGTGGTTGGCCGTCTACGGCGGAGCAGAGGTGTTGGTCGTCCCGGTCAGCAGTGCCTCAACCGACGTCGGCGTACCCACCGCACGTGCCTGGGAGATCCTGCTCCTGCACGCGGCGATCGTCCTGCAGTCCTTCGTGGTGTTCGTCAACCGCTGCGGATCAGAGAACCAACGTGACTTCTGGGGCGGCTCACGGGTCATCCACCCCTCCGGTGAGGTGATCGGTCAGCTGGGGTCGGAGCCGGGTGAGCTCGACTGCCTGATCGACCTCGAGGAGCTCCGGGTGCTACGTCGCCGGTGGCCATTGCTGCAGGAGTCGCGTGCTGATGTCGTGGCACGAGAGGCTGCCAGGCTCGCGGCAGAAGAGTTCTGACCGGTGTTCGACAGCCACGTCCACGCCGCGCCGGACGTCCTCGACCGCATCGGTGACGACAGCCAGGTCGCCAGGGCGTACGAGCTGGCGGACTTCTCGGGGTTCGTGCTGAAGGCTCATTACGAGTCGACGGTGGGCCGGGCTCATGGCGTGGCGGAGCTCACCAGGCGCACGGTGTACGGCGGCATCGCCCTCAACCAGCACACCGGCGGCGTGAACCCGAGCGCCGTCGCCGCAGCCCTGGCGGCGGGAGGTCGAGTGGTGTGGATGCCTACCGCGGATGCGCACACCCAGCAAGCCGCCGGCCTGCCGCGCCTGTGCGACCAGGAGCCGCGGCTTGGGGCTCATGCGTACGCGATCCCACCGGTGGATCCGCAGCTGGCCGACACGATGGATCTCGTGCTGGCTCTCATCGCCGATCACGACGCGGTGCTCGCCACCGGACACCTCAGCGGCTCGGAGTGCCGGTGGCTCAGCGAACGGGCAACCGCTTTCGGCATCACCCGTCTGCTGTTCACCCACCCGTCCTACACGGTGCCGGGCCTGAACCCAGCCACCGTACGTGCGCTCGTCGAGGCAGGCGGCTACGCCGAGATCACTGCCTACCAACTGCTCCATCAACCCGACTGCACCCCTGCGCTGCTGGCGCGGGTCGCGGAGGCAGCCGGCGAGCACCTGATCCTCTCCTCCGACGCCGGGCAGCCCGACTCGCCGTCTCCACCGGAGGCGTTGGTCATGCTCGTGGACGTGCTGACCGCAGAAGGCCTCGACCGTGGTTGGTTGACGGCCGCTGCGTCCAGCACGCCCACAGCGCTGTTCGCACCTGGGTAGCCGAGCCCCGGGGGTGGTGGCCCTCAGCCCAGGAGGCCGAGGATCCGGTTGAGCAGGTTGCCCGCTCCTGTCATGGCGACGATGTCGAGAACCACTCGGTTGAGACTCGCCTCGAGGCCGAGCAGGTCGAGGTCGAGCAGACCGAGGACCAGATTGAGCACGTCACAGCGCTGCGTTGGCTGGCGTCCGTCGTTGCGCTCCTGACGGGGATCGGATCTCGCGGCTCGTCTTGCCGACCAGCGTGCCGTTGCCACGCCGCAGGGTGGCGTTCACGGTGTCCTGCGCAAAGACCTTGCCCTTCTTGACGAAGAACCGGTCAGGGGTGAAGGTCCCGCGACCACGCCGTTGCGGGGCAAGGTGCTCGTCGATCCTGCGACGCCGGCGCAGGACATCACCGCGAGAGTCCCCGCATCCTTAGCGCCGCCTGTGTCCGGTCACGCACCTGCATCTTCGTCAGCACCCGCGACACGTGGTTCTGCACCGTCTTGAGACTGAGCCCGAGGTCGCGGGCGATCTCGGCGTTACTCAGACCGTTCGCAAGGTGGGCGAGCACCTCGGCCTCCCGCGCAGTGAGGTCGCGCCCCCTGCCGCGGCCGCCAGAGAGCACTTGTTGGGCGACACCGGGGCCGAACACTGCGCCGCCATTGGCCACGGTATGGATCGCGGCCAGCACCTCCTCCTGCGCGGCGCCTTTGAGGATGTAGCCGCGCGCGCCCACCCGGAGCGCCGCCATCACGCTGTCGTCGTCATCGACCATGGTCAGCACCAGCACCGCAGACTCAGGTGCTCCGGCGACGATCCGGCGGGTGGCCTCGAGCCCGGGCACACCCGGGAGGTTGAGGTCCATGAGAACGACGTCCGGGCGGAGCTCGACTGCACGGCGGACGGCCTCCTCGCCGTCGCCGACACAGCCCACGACGTCCACGTCAGGGACGGTCCCGAGCAGTCCGTTGAGCCCTTCTCGGAACAACGGATGGTCGTCGACGACGAGGACCCGGATCACGGTGCGACCACCACTGCTTGCTGCGGCAGGTCCGCGCGCACAGGCAGCCACATCCGGATCCTCGTGCCGCGGCCGGGCGTGCTGTCCACGGTCAACGTGCCGCTGATCTCCTCGGCCCGCTCCCGCATGCTGGTCAGGCCGATGCCCCCGATCCTCGAGCTGGCTGTCCCCGCGCCGTCGTCGGTGATCTCGAGGCTGATCCCGTTGCTGTGCAGGGTGATCCGCATGTCGGCGCGTGTGGCGCCGGAGTGACGTACGACGTTGGTGAGCGCCTCCTGTGTCACGCGGAGGATTGCCACCTCGACCGCAGCCGGGACCTGCGGCAGGGGTGGCACGTCGAGCTCGACCTTGAGGCCATGAGCAGCGGTCCGGGTGCCCAGATCCTCCAGGGCTCCGGCGAGGCCGAGCTCGTCGAGCGCCGGTGGCCGTAGACCTTCGACGATGCGGCGTACGTCGACGACGGTTGCCTGGATCGCGCTGCGCAACCGCAGCAGATCGGCGTCGGGGTCGGTGTCGTTCGTGCCGAGCCGGTTGCGCAGCGTGTCGACCTGCAGCGTGAGGCTGGCGAGTGCCGGCCCGAGTCCGTCGTGCAGGTCACGACGAAGGCGGCGACGCTCCTCCTCACGCGCCAGCACGAGTCGGTGTTGCGCCTCGCGGATGGTGTCGAATAGGCCGGACGCGTGCACGACGCCGCCGAGCTGGTGCGCGAGGTCGTCGAGAAGCCGGCGGTCGGCCTCGCGGAGGCGGCGTCTGCTCCAGCGCAGGGCGCCGACCGGGGCGCCGTACGCCGTCAGTGGGATTTCCTCGAGCTGGTCGGCGTCGACGGTGCCGTGGCAGGCGAGGGGTCTTCCCGCGGCGTCGCGGATCTCGACGTACGCCAGGTCGAGCCCGGTGCCGAGCTCCACGACCAGTGTGTTCACCAGGCCGGAGACGTCGGAGGCGTCGGCGAGGCGGCGTCCGGTGGCGGCCAGGACGTCCGCGGGCTGGGACCACTGGCCGTATGTCAGCCGGTTCACAGCGTGTTGCAGGACGTTGCGCAGCGGCGCGAACGAGACCGCGACGACGCCGGCGGCAACCCAGGGCAGCCAGACGGCGCCGCGTTCACGCAGGAGTGCACCGACCCCGCCGACGGTGAGTGCGTACAGCCCGGCCACCACGGCGGACAGTGCCAGGTAGGTCAGGCTGCGTGAGAGTGCGATCTGGACGTCGTACAGCCGGCGCTGCAGCATCGCCACCGCGATCGCCACCGGCACGGGCAGCGTCACCACCGCGAACATCCACGGGGCGACGGAGTCGGTCGCTATGAACGGCAGGAACAGGATCGGCACCGCGAACGCGATGCAGAGCCAGAGCAGCTGCTGGCGTCGCAGCTCGTCACCGCCCTGCCACCGGTGCACGAGCCCGGCGACGGCGACGGCGAGGGCGACGACGCACAGTGCGAGCGCGGTGAGTGCCAGTACGTCCGTCACCAGTCGCATGCTCGCCGGCAGACCGGTAGGGCTGTCCATGCCCTCGAGGCGGAACTCGAGCGGTGTCGGCGCCAGCAACGATGCCGCGGTGAAGCCGGCGATGCTCCCGAGGACGAGGACGATGACGGCGGGAGACCGGCGGCCGCGCCAGGGCAGTTCGCCGTCGGGGAAGAACAGCGGCACCGCCAGGATCAGCATGAGCCAGCCGAAGCCTCGCACCGCGGTGCCGGTGACCGCGAGCCACTCCGCACCGGGGACGCTGCCCGGGTCATGCAGGTATCCCTGGAGTCCGAGAGCAAGCGCTCCTTCCCCCACACCCCACGATGTGGCGCCAGTCAGCATCAGCCGCCCGACCCGGTGGCCGGGTCGGGCGAGCTCGATGACGCCTGCGACGACGGCGTACGTCGTGATGGCAAGGGCGATCGCGATCTCGTTGGCCGGGAC
>JACCXZ010000136.1 GCA_013696745.1 Nocardioidaceae bacterium
CGAGCGCTCACCGGTGTAGATCTGCTTGGGACGAGCGATCTTCTGCTCCTTGTCGTCCACCAGCTCCACCCACTGCGCCAGCCAGCCGGACGTGCGCGGGATCGCGAACAGCACGGTGAACATCTCCGGCGGGAAGCTCAGCGCCTCGTAGATCAGGCCCGAGTAGAAGTCCACGTTGGGGTAGAGCTTGCGAGAGACGAAGTAGTCGTCCTCCAGGGCAATCTTCTCCAGCTCGACGGCTATCTTCAGCAGCGGGTTGACACCGGTGACCTCGAAGACGTCATCGCAGGCCTTCTTGATGATCGTGGCCCGAGGGTCGTGGTTCTTGTAGACCCGGTGCCCGAAGCCCATGAGCCGCTCGTTGCCGCTCTTCACGCCCTCGATGAAGTCGGGGATGTTGTCGGCGGAGCCGATCCGGCGCAGCATCTTGAGCACCGCCTCGTTGGCGCCGCCGTGCAACGGGCCGAAGAGCGCGGCGATACCGGCGGAGACAGCGGAGTACGGGTCGACCTGGCTCGAACCGACCGACCGCACGGCGTTGGTGGAGCAGTTCTGTTCGTGGTCGGCGTGCAAGATGAACAGGATCTCCAGCGCATTGACGAGTCGTTCGTCGGCGACGAACTTGCTCTCGCTCATCTTGAACAGCATCGCGAGAAAGTTCTCGGTGTAGGACAGGTCGTTGTCGGGGTAGACGTACGGCTTTCCCTGCGCGTGGCGGAACGCCCAGGCGCCCAGCGTTGGCATCTTCGCGATCATGCGGATGATCTGCAGGTGGCGCACCTCGGGGTCGTGGATGGCACGCGACTCGGGATAGAACGTCGACAGGCCACCGACCGACGACAGCAGCATGCCCATGGGGTGTGCGTCGTAGCGGAACCCCTGCATCAGCGACTTCACGTTCTCGTGCACGAACGTGTGGTACGTGATCTCGTGCTCCCACTGCTCGTACTGCGTCTTGTCGGGCAGCGAGCCGTGGATGAGCAGGTAGGCCACCTCGAGGTACGTCGACCGACCGGCGAGCTGCTCGATCGGGAAGCCGCGGTACTCCAGGATGCCTTTGTCGCCGTCGATGTAGGTGACCGCGCTGCGGGTCGAGGCCGTGTTCGTGAACCCCGGGTCGTAGAGCGCGATGCCGGGCTGGTCCTCGGCGACCTTCATCTGGTTGAACTCAGCGGCTCGCACGGTGCCGTCGTTGATGGGGAGCTCGTACTCTTCCCCGGTGCGGTTGTCCCGTACGGTCAGGCTGTCCCCGGTGGGGGTTGCCGGCTCATCGGCCACGGCGGACTCCTCGTGCTCATGCCCCGGTGGGGGTCGGTCGAAGCCAACCTATGCCCGACGCGTCGATCCGTCGAAACATGGGTCGGTGCATTGGCAGGAACTGGATCCGCCGACCGGCCGTTTTGACCGGCTGGCGGACCGGCGCGTAGTCTGGGCGGTCGTTGTGCGCTCCGCTGTGCAGCCAATTGATGGCATGGACCACGACCCTCCTCACCACCGAAACGCGAACGAAGGAATGTGGCCGTGCGCACGTACAGCCCGAAGCCCGGTGACGTCCAGCGTCAGTGGCACGTCATCGACGCGCAGGACGTCGTCCTGGGCAGGCTCGCCGTCCAGGCGGCCAACCTGTTGCGCGGCAAGCACAAGCCGACCTACGCCCCGCACATGGACATCGGCGACTTCGTCGTCATCGTCAACGCCGAGAAGGTCGCGCTGTCGGGCCACAAGCGCACCGACAAGCTGGCCTACCGGCACTCGGGCTACCCGGGCGGCCTGCGCTCTATCCCGATCGGTGAGCTCCTGGAGAAGGACGCCCGCAAGGCCATCGAGAAGGCCGTGTGGGGCATGCTGCCGAAGAACAAGCTGAGTCGTGCACTGCTCAAGAAGCTGAAGGTGTACTCGGGTCCTGACCACCCGCACGCCGCTCAGCAGCCCCAGCCGTTCCAGATCACCCAGATTGCGCAGTGAGGACCGACGTGTCGCAGACAACTCCTGAGGCCACCACCGAGCCCACCGAGGCTGCCGAGTTCAGCACCGACGAGGGCACCGGCATCTCCTACACCTCCGAGAGTGCGCCGAGCGCCGACGCCCCGGCCCGCCCTGCCACGATCGCACCCGCTGGTGCGACCGGGCGTCGCAAGGAGGCGGTGGCCCGCGTGCGCCTCGTACCCGGTTCGGGCAGCTGGACGATCAACGGTAAGGACCTCGAGAACTACTTCCCGAACCCGGTCCACCAACAGCTGGTGAAGGAGCCGTTCGCGCTCACCGACCTGACCGACCGGTTCGACGTGGTCGCGCGTATCCACGGCGGCGGTACGACCGGACAGGCCGGTGCGCTGAGGCTCGGCGTCAGTCGCGCGCTCAACGAGATCGACGTCGAGGCGAACCGGGCCTCACTGAAGGGTGCCGGCATGCTGACCCGGGATGCACGGGTCAAGGAGCGCAAGAAGGCCGGGCTGAAGAAGGCCCGCAAGGCGCCGCAGTACAGCAAGCGCTGATCGGTCCGACCGTGGGGCGCCTGTTCGGCACCGACGGCATCCGGGGACTCGCCAACCGCGACCTCACCGCCGAGATCGCCCTTGACCTGTCGGTCGCCGCTGCACATGTCCTCGCAGAGATCGGGGCGTTCGAGGGTCACGCCGCAGGCGACCACCCGGTCGCGGTCGTCGGGCTGGACCCGCGTGCGTCGGGTGAGTTCCTGGAGGCCGCGGTAGTCGCCGGACTCGCCTCGGCTGGTGTCGACGTGCTGCGGCTCGGGGTGCTCCCGACCCCGGCCGTCGCCTACCTCACGGCTGCATTGCATGCCGACCTCGGGGTGATGATCTCGGCAAGCCACAACCGGATGCCCGACAACGGCATCAAGTTCCTCGCTCGCGGTGGTCACAAGCTCGATGACTCCGCCGAGGACGCCATCGAGGCCCGGCTGCGTGAGCCGTGGGACCGTCCCACCGGTGCCGCGGTCGGAAGGGTCCGTCCACCCGGCGATGCGGGGCAGCGCTACGTGCAGCACGTGGTGTCCACGATCAGCCACAGCCTCGACGGCCTCACAGTCCTGCTCGACTGCGCCAACGGAGCCGCGTACCAGGTGGCACCGGCGGCGTTCGAGGTCGCGGGTGCCACTGTCCTCACGATCCACGACACCCCTGACGGCCTGAACATCAACGACGACTGCGGTTCGACCCACCTTGCTGACCTGCAGGCGGCTGTCGTGGCCGGCCACGCCGACATCGGTTTCGCCTTCGACGGTGACGCCGACCGCTGCCTGGCGGTGGACGCCGACGGCGAGGTCATCGACGGCGACCAGATCCTCGCGATCCTCGCCCGCGCGCTGCGCGACGCCGGTCAGCTCGCTGACGACACTGTCGTGGCGACCGTGATGAGCAACCTCGGTTTCCTGCAGGCGATGGACGCTGCGGCGATCAGCGTGCGGCAGACCGCCGTCGGTGACCGCTACGTGCTCGAGGCCATGCAGTCCGGCGGGTACGTCCTGGGCGGGGAGCAGTCGGGTCACGTCATCATGGCCGCGCACGCGACGACCGGGGACGGGCTTCTGTGCGCGCTGCACGTCGCCGAGCAGCTGGTGGCCACCGGGCAGACGGCCGCACAGCTCGCATCGATCGTGACGCGGCTGCCGCAGGTGCTCGTCAACGTCTCCGGTGTCGACAGGGCGTCGGCCACCCACCACCCGCAGCTGCAGGCTGCGATCGCGCAGGCGGAGGAGGACATGGGTGGCCACGGGCGGGTGCTGTTGCGGCCGTCGGGCACCGAGCCGCTGGTACGCGTCATGGTCGAGGCGCCGACGCACGAGCAGGCCAAGGAAGTCGCCGACGAGCTGGCGGCCATGGTACGGACGCACCTGACGCTCTAGCCCGCACCGCGGCGATGCGCCCACGGTCCCAACGTCGTGTTTATGCAGGTGCGGTCTTGACTTGCTTGCCCGCATCGTGAAGGTTGACACCTGCTGTGGGTGATCTGCGCGTCGAATCCCAGCGTTGTGCACCGGGCATTGCGAGAACACGCGGTGGCACGAATCATCGGCGCTTCTTGGGAGGACCGATGGTCAGACCGCAATCGCAGCCGTTCCGCGGGTTCCTCGACATGATGAGCGAGATGGAACGCATGCGAAGGCTGGGAAGGACGGGTTCGGACCCGACGCACGAAACAGGTGCCCGTACCCACGCAACGGCCTGGTGCCCGACGGCCGACATCGTGGCGCGAGGCAAGGACATGGTGATCTCGGTGGAGATCGCAGGCGTACCGCCGCGGGACATCGACATCAGCGTCTCCGACGGCGTTCTCACCATTTCCGGCGAACGACACGATGAACCGGACGACGGCGTCACCCGTTATCTCCAGGAACGGTATTACGGCCAGTTCCGACGCAGCATGGTCCTGCCCGACGGTGTCGACGAGCGACGGATCAGCGCCAGCTTCGACAACGGCGTGGTCAGGATCACCGTGGCTGATGCGGTCGATGCCAAAGCCTCGACGCCGCACCGCATCCTGATCGCCGAGGGAGATGGCGCATGACCACCAGCCGACGCGAAGAGGACTCCGCCGTAACCGAACGGCAGGAGACGGCCAACCAGTTCGGCATCGTCTTCTACGTGACCGTCGGTATCTCCCTGGTGTTCGTCCTGGCGGGTGTGCTGCTCACCAAGCCGTTCAACAAGGCCCTTGCGACCACCGTCGGCTGGATCATCGAGAGCCTCGGCTGGTTCTACCTGCTCGTCACTGCGTTCTTCCTGGTGTTCGTGCTTTTCCTGGCCTTCAGCAAGTACGGCAAGCTCCGGTTGGGTGGACCCGACGAGAAGCCCGAGTTCGGCCGGTTCGCCTGGTTCGCCATGCTGTTCCAGGCCGGGATGGGGATCGGCCTCCTGTTCTGGGGGGTCGCCCAGCCGCTGCTGCATTACCGCACTCCTCCTTTCGGTCAGGAGGAGCCGGGCAGTTCCGAAGCCGCCGCTCTGGGACTGCAGTTCGCTTTCTTCCACTGGACCCTGCACCCCTGGGCGATCTATGCGGTCGTGGGGCTCGCCGTGGCGTACTTCAGCTTCGTCCGCGGCACCAACAGCTTGCGTGTCAGCTCGGTCTTCCGGCCCCTGATCGGTGACCGGGTCGACGGTCCGATCGGGAAGACGATCGACGTCATCTCCATCATCGCGACTCTGTTCGGAGTCGCCGTTTCGTTGGGCCTGGGAACGCTGCAGATCAATGCGGGTCTCGGCGAAGCATTCGGTGTCCCCATGGGGATACCGGTCCAGATGATCATCATCGCGGTCACCGCAGCGGGATACATGCTCTCGGCGTCGACGCCGATCGAGAAGGGTGTCAACTTCCTGAGCCAGACGAGCATCGTGCTCGCCGTCGTCCTGCTCGCCTACCTCGTCGTCGTGGGGCCGACGATCCTGCAGCTCAACGCCTTCACCCAGGGGATCGGCGACTACATCACCGGCCTGGTCCCGATGAGCCTGCAGATGAATGCCTTCGAACCGACCCCATGGCTCGGCACCTGGACGATCTTCTTCTGGGCGACCTGGGTCGCGTGGGCGCCGTACGTGGGAGCATTCATCGCCAGGATCTCGCGCGGGCGGACGATCCGCGAGTTCCTGCTCGGCGTGATGGTCGCGCCCAGCCTCTTCTCCATGGTGTGGTTCGCAGTGTTCGGGGCCACGGCCATCGACCTCGACGAACGCATCGACGGCAGGATCAGCGACGCCGCGAGGGAGGATGCGGCGGTGGCGCTGTTCACCTTCCTGCGCGAGTTCCCGCTCTTCATGGCGACGGCGATCCTGGCTCTCTTCCTCATCTGGATCTTCTTCGTCGCCGGAGCCGATGCCGGGACGATCGTGCTGGGCAGCATGTCCTCCGGTGTCCTCGAGCCGAACCGGCTCAACAAGCTCACCTGGGGGGCCATCATGGGCGCGCTGGCTGCGATTCTGCTCCTCGCCGATGGGCTCGACGGCCTGCAGAACGGCGCGATTCTGGCCGCCACACCGTTCGCTGTGATCATGGTGTTCATGTGCTGGTCGTTGTACCGGGCGCTCGCGGCCGACTACGACGAAATGCACTCGGGCGCGTCCGCTGATCCGCCCTCGAATGAAGGCCGCCGGCGCGACCGGTCCGAACCGAGAGGGGACCGTTCCAGTTGAGACATCTACGACGTGGATCGCAGCTGGCAACGGTAGCGGCACTGAGCCTTGCCCTCGCAGCCTGCGGCGACGAGGGCAATGGACAGGGCAATGGACAGGGCCGTGGCATCGCCGAGACCTACGATCTCGAAAATCAACAGCTCAGCGAACGCGGGGGCGGGGACACCACGCGACTGACCGTCGGGTCCAAGGACTTCGCCGAGCAGGAGATCCTCGGGCACATCACGTTGCTCGCCCTGCAGGAGGCCGGCGCCGAGGTCGTCGACGACACAGGCCTGGGCAGCACCGAGGACGTGCGGGCGGCATTGGTCTCCGAGCAGATCGACATGTACTGGGAGTACACCGGCACCGGGGCCCTCATCCACCTCGCTCAAGCTGACCCGCCGAGCGACCCGCAGGCCCTGTACGACAAGTTGTCGCAGCTCGACCTGCAACGCAACGACATCGAGTGGCTTGCCCCCTCCCCGGCGGACAACACCTACGCCATCGCGGCGCGCGCCGAGCTCTATCAGGAGGACAGCGACGCCTACGACGAGGAGCTGGCCGGCGTCACCCGGCTCTCGGACCTCGGCAGCCTCGTCGAGCAGAGTCCTGACAAGGCCACCGTGTGCGTCGGTCCGGAGTTCAGCCAACGTGCCGACGGCCTACCGGGCCTGGAGGAGCACTACGGCTTCGAGCTCCCGGAGGCCAATGTCTTCGTGCTGCCGGACCCGACCGTCTACGGTGCCGTAGACGCGGGACAGAAGTGCAACTTCGGGTCCGTCTTCGCCACCAGTGGGTACATCCCGGAGCTGGACCTGGAGCTCGTGGAGGATGACGAGAACTTCTTCGCCGCGTACAACCCGTCGCTCACGATGCGCGCAGAGACGCTTGACCGCTACCCGGACTTGAAGCCCCTCTTCGAGGACATCACCGAGCGGTTGGACACCGACACCCTGCGCCGGCTCGACGCGGCGGTCCTCGTCGACCAGCGCTCGGCTGAGGACGTCGCCGAGGAGTGGTTGCAGGAGCAGGGGTTGATCGACTAGCCGGCCGCGAAAAACTGATGCCGGGCGCGATGCTTCCTGCGTAGGGTCCAGGCCGTGAGCACCACTGCAGCGCCGGTCCCGCACCCCAGTCTCCCCGACGGCGAGGTCGAGCCGCTCGACCCCTTCGACGACGCGCAGATCGCCGAGTTCCACGCCGTGTACGAGGCGGCTGACCGGTACGGTCGCCGGTTTGCGTGCCCGTTCTCGCTGCACGAGCTGGCCATCACGCAGCGCACGACGTCGGTCGGCGAGGAGCGGCTCGCGTTCCTCGTCCGCGTCGACGGTGCGATCGCCGGTGTGGCCGGCGTCGAGGTGCCGTTGCTGGACAACACCGACCAGCTGTTCGTCGACATCCAGGTGGCCCCGCAGCATCGTCGGCGGGGACTGGGCACCCTGCTCGCCCAGCACGCGGCCGTCCTGGCTCGTGAGCGAGGTCGCGCCGTCTGGAACGGCTGGGTCGCCGGCCGGGAGGTCGACGGGCCCGAGACTCCGACCCCTGGGGAGGCCTTCGCAGCCAGCCTCGGTCTGCGGCTGGGGCGGGTCGACGTCCAACGTCGTTTGCCATTGCCGGTGCCGTCCGCCCGACTGGAGGAGCTGCGCTGCACGGCGGCCCGGCAGCACGAGGGCTACAGCTTCGACACCTGGGTGGACCACTGCCCCGACGAGCACCTCGCGGCGTACTGCCGACTGAAGTCGCTGATGAACTCCGAGGCACCTGTCGGTGAACTCGAGGTCGAGGACGAGGTATGGGACGAGACCCGGCTGCGGGAGTCGGAGCGTGAGCTGGGCGCGTCGGGCCGGATCAGGTACGTCTGCGTGGCGCTGGCACCAGACGGTTCCATGGTGGGCCACAACGAGCTGGTGGTCCCGGCGGAGGACCCCGGCATATACCAGTGGGACACCCTCGTGCTGCCCGCCCACCGGGGCCACCGCCTCGGCCTGGCGCTCAAGGTCGCGAATGTGGCGGTGGTCCAGGACCGGCACCCGGACCGCACCAGCGTGCGTACGTTCAATGCCGTCTCGAACACCGCGATGATCGCGGTCAACGAGGTGCTGGGCTTCGTGCCCGTGGAGTACCAAGGCGAGTGGCAGGGGCCGGTGCCGGTGTGACCGCATGCATCGAGGTCACACCGTTGGACGCGTGGGACGACGCCGAGATGGACGCGGCGTACGACGTGTGGCACCGCGGCGGAACCTCGTCGGCTTCACCGACCTGATGGCGGCCGCGGCCGGCGGCGACGTCTTCCAGAACCAGACCCTCGTGCTGCCTGGGCATCGGGGCCACCGCCTCGGCCTGGCGATGAAGGCGGCCAACCTGCGGGCGATGAGGGCCGACGAGCCGCACCGTCGGCTCGTGCACACGTGGGTCGCGCCTGGCAACCAACACATGCGGGCAGTCAACGCCGTGTTCGGGTTCCAGGCGGTCGAGCTGCTCGACGAGTGGCAACGGGACCCGACCTGCTGATGTGGCATCAGCACGGACTCCCCGTGGCTCAGCGCTTGCGCAGCCGGATCCACCGCACCGAGTGGTCGGAGTCCTTGCGCAGCACGAGCGTCGCCCGCGAGCGGGTCGGGGAGATGTTCTGCCCCAGGTTCGGACCGTTGATGCCGTCCCACAGTGACTCCGCCCGGCTGACCGCCTCGTCGTGGGTGAGGTCGGCGAACCTGTTGAAGTACGACTCCGGATCCCGGAAGGCCGTCTCACGCAACCGCAGGAAGCGGTCCACGTACCACTGGCGGATGTCTGCCGTCGAGGCGTCGACGTAGACGGAGAAGTCGAAGAAGTCGCTGATCGCGATGCCCTGGCGGCCGTCGGCGGCGGCGCGGGGGGGTTGCAGCACGTTGAGCCCCTCGACGATCACGATGTCAGGGTTGGCGACGGGTACCCGCTCGTCGGTCACGTCGTAGCGCAGGTGCGAGTACACAGGGGCGCTGACCTCGTCGCTGCCGGACTTCACGTCGATCACGAAGCGCAGCAGGGCCCTGCGGTCGTACGACTCGGGAAAGCCCTTGCGCAGCAGCAGGCCACGGCGCTCGAGCTCCGCGTTGGACAGCAGGAAGCCGTCGGTGGTGACCAGCTCCACCCGCGGGTGCTGCGGCCATCGCGACAGCAGCTCCTTCAGCAGCCGGGCGGTGGTTGACTTGCCCACCGCGACCGAGCCTGCGATGCCGATCACGAACGGTGTCCGCTCGGGCTGGGGGCGACCCAGGAATCGCTCGGTTGAGCGGTGCAACTGCCCCGCCGTGCGGACGTACAGGCTGAGCAGCTCGCTGACCGGGAGGTACACCTCGGCCACCTCGTCGAGGTCGAGCTGGTCACCGAGTCCACGCAGACGCGCGACGTCCAGCGCCGACAACGGCTGGTGCGCCGACGCTGCGAGCTCGGCCCACGCACTGCGGTCGAGCTCGACGTACGGGGACTCCGGCATCTGAGCATTGTCGTCCTGCCCCGCCGACCCGCCGTCACCGCGTCCGGGGTCAGCCCCCGTCCGTCGCTAGGCTGAGGCGCATGTGCGGCATCGTCGGGTACGTGGGCAGCAAGCAGGCGCAGGACGTCGTGGTCGGCGGGTTGCGCCGCCTGGAGTACCGCGGGTACGACTCGGCGGGGATCGCACTGGTGACCGACGGGACGCTCGCGTGGGTCAAGCGCGCCGGCAAGCTGAGCAACCTCGACAAGGAGCTCGCCGAGCACCCCATGCCGCAGGCGCGGACCGGGATCGGCCACACCCGATGGGCCACCCACGGGCCACCCAACGACCGCAACGCCCACCCACACCTCGACGGCAGTGGCCGGATCGCGGTGGTCCACAACGGGATCATCGAGAACTTCGCCGCGTTGCGCGCCGGTCTGGAGGCCCGCGGTCACGAGATGCAGTCCGACACCGACACCGAGGTGGTGTCCCACCTGCTCGGGGAGGAGATCCTGCGTCAGGACGGTGATCTCGCCGCGGCGATGCGCATCGTGTGCGACTCGTTGCAGGGCGCATTCACTCTCGTGGTCGTCGACGCCCAGCAGCCGGCCCTCGTGGTCGCCGCGCGGCGCAGCTCCCCCCTGGTCGTGGGTCGGGGTGACGGTGAGAACTTCGTCGCCTCCGACGTCTCGGCGTTCATCGAGCACACCCGGAACGCCATCGAGCTCGGCCAGGACCAGGTGGTCTCGATCACCCCCACCGACATCGTCGTCACCGACTTCCATGGCGAGCCGGCGCAGACTACGGCGTACCACGTGGACTGGGACGCCGCCGCGGCCGAGAAGGGCGGTTACGAC
>JACCXZ010000139.1 GCA_013696745.1 Nocardioidaceae bacterium
CTGGTTCACCGCCGAGCAGGCGCTGGCGTACGGCTTCATCGACACCGTGGTGTCCAGCGCGGGCGAGGTCCGCGACGTCACCGAGAACCAGTGAGGACGACGCAGCGATGAACTACTACATCCCGCAGTGGGAAGAGCGCACCTCCTACGGCTACCGCCGTATCGACCCGTACGCGAAGCTGTTCGACGACCGGATCATCTTCCTCGGAACCCCGATCAGCGACGACGTGGCCAACGCGATCATGGCCCAGCTGCTGTGCCTGCAGCAGATGGATCCCGAGCGCGACATCAGCATCTACATCAACTCACCAGGCGGCTCGTTCACGGCCCTGACGGCCATCTACGACACGATGCGCTACCTCAAGCCCGACGTGCAGACGGTCTGCCTGGGCCAGGCGGCGTCGGCCGCCGCGGTGCTGCTGGCGGCCGGCGCGAAAGGCAAGCGCCTCGCACTGCCGAATAGCCGGATCCTCATCCACCAGCCGTACACCGAGACGACCTACGGCCAGTCCTCGGACCTGGAGATCCAGGCCAACGAGATCCTGCGCATGCGCGCGTTGCTCGAGCAGATGATCGCCGACAACACCGGCAAGACCGCCGAGGAGGTCAGCCACGACGTGGAGCGAGACAAGATCCTGACCGCCGAGCAGGCGGTGCAGTACGGCCTGGTCGACAGCGTCCTGGAGTCGCTCAAGGCTGCTCCGGCCGTCTCAGCCTGAGCCGGCGGCCGCGCACGCGTCCGGCAGGTCGTTCGCCCTCGGCGTACACCCTCCCGGTGCGTCCGCGGCTCCGCCGAGCCGTGGCCGGGGTACGGTCGAACCAGTCGGGAGACATCCGCGGTGGCGTGCCGCGGGGCTGTGAGGGAGGACGTCGCGTGGCGCGTATCGGCGATGGAGGCGACCTCCTGAAGTGCTCGTTCTGCGGGAAGAGCCAAAAGCAGGTCAAGAAGTTGATCGCCGGACCAGGCGTCTACATCTGCGACGAGTGCATCGACCTGTGCAACGAGATCATCGAGGAGGAGCTTTCCGAAGGCACCGAGCTCGGGCTCGACGAACTGCCCAAGCCGCGTGAGATCTCCAGCTTCCTCGACAACTACGTGATTGGTCAGGACGCCGCGAAGAAGGCGCTCGCGGTCGCCGTCTACAACCACTACAAGCGGGTGCAGGCGGGGGTCACCGCCGGACGCCACACCCGGGACGACTCCGTCGAGCTGACGAAGTCCAACATCCTCGTCATCGGCCCGACCGGCTGTGGCAAGACGTACCTGGCCCAGACCTTGGCCCGGATGCTCAACGTCCCGTTCGCGATCGCGGACGCCACCGCGCTGACCGAGGCGGGCTATGTCGGTGAGGACGTCGAGAACATCCTGCTCAAGCTGATCCAGGCCGCTGACTACGACGTCAAGAAGGCCGAGACGGGCATCATCTACATCGACGAGGTCGACAAGATCGCCCGCAAGTCCGAGAACCCGTCGATCACGCGCGACGTGTCCGGTGAGGGCGTCCAGCAGGCTCTGCTGAAGATCCTGGAAGGCACCACCGCGTCGGTCCCTCCGCAGGGCGGGCGCAAGCACCCGCACCAGGAGTTCATCCAGATCGACACGACCAATGTGCTGTTCATCGTGGGCGGCGCCTTCGCCGGCCTCGACCAGATCGTCGAGAGTCGTAGCGGCAAGCGCTCACTGGGTTTCAGCAGCGACGTCTCCTCGCTCACCAAGCCGACGAGCGACCAGGTCCTGCAGGGAGTCATGCCCGAGGACCTGCTGAAGTTCGGGCTCATCCCGGAGTTCATCGGCCGGCTGCCGGTCATCGCTACCGTGGACGCCCTGGACAAGGACGCGCTGGTGGAGATCCTCACCAAGCCCCGTAACGCGCTGGTCAAGCAGTACGCCCGGCTGTTCGACCTCGACGACGTCGAGCTGGAGTTCACCGAAGAGGCCATCGACGCGATCGCCGACCTCGCGATGCTGCGCGGCACCGGGGCCCGCGGCTTGCGCGCCATCATCGAAGAGGTCCTGCTCAACGTGATGTTCGACGTGCCGAGCCGCGAGGACGTCGCCAAGGTCGTCATCAGCGCCGACGTCGTGCTGGAGAACGTCAATCCGACGCTGGTGCCCCGCGAGCCCCGGAAGAACGACAGCCAGAAGAACGAGACCGAGAAGAAGTCGCGTAAGTCCGCCTGAGCAGTAGTTGCCGCGACCCGAGCCCACCACCCCGTTTCGCGACAGTCCAGGAAGAACCGTATGTGCTATGTTCATCACATGCGAATGCACATAGAACTCGGTGACGAGCTCGTCGCGCAGGTCGATGAGCTCGCCGGACCACGGGGTCGCAGCGCGTTCGTGCGCGCGGCAATCGAGCGTGCAGTCCGCCAGGAGCTCCGCTGGTCTGACATCGAGGCCGCAGCAGGCTCGATCGAAGGTGAGGGCCACGAGTGGGACGCCGACCCGGCGAGCTGGGTTCGAGAGCAGCGCCGCGCCGACGTCCGTCGTGCCGGCTGATTCGTGCTCCGCGTACTCGACTCCACCGTCTTGATCGACTTCATGCGGGGGCGACCGGCCGTGGAACGGGTCGCGGCAGTGCGTAGGAGCGGGGACGTAGCGGCGACGACAGCGATCAATGTCGAGGAGATCGTCCGGGGGCTGCGGGCCGCAGAGACCGATGCCGCCCGCCGCCTGTTCACGGGACTGGTCGTACTACCAGTTGGGTCAAGGGCCGGGTGGCAGGCGGGCACCTGGCGGCGCGACTTCGCCGCCCGCGGTGTGACGCTCTGGCAGGCCGACTGCCTGGTCGCCGCCACCGCGATGATGCATGACGCGACGCTCGCGACCGGAAACCCGAAGGACTTTCCGATGGGCCAGCTCGAGGTCGAGCACTGGCCCGTCGGGCAGTGACGGACCGGGATGCGTCTGCGCCGCCTCGTCCGCGTCAGGTCGCGCGGCCGAGCCGTCCCAGGATGCGGGTCTGCCGGGATGAGCCTTCGGGTACCTCGATCGGCGGCTTGCAGATGCCCTCGGAGTACAGCGAGGGACCGAATCGGCCGATGTCGCGCTCCAGGGCGTCCATCTCGGCGTCCTCAAAGGTGATCTCCCGGCCGTTCGACAGGCCGAGATCCCATCGGTGCACCATGAGATCGAACCCGTAGAAGGTGGCCAGCGTCTCCTCGACCGTGGTCGGTCCGAAGTAGCCGTCGTACCGCGAGGTCACGAGGCTCCGGTCCTCCAGCAGCCGTTGGACCCCCTCGAGGTGTCGCTGCCAAACCTCCACGGGGGACCCCTCGGGTCGCTCACCGAGGTCTGCTTCACGGGTGGCGAGGAAGTCGCGCTGGGTGTCGACGACGTGGTCGACCACCTCCCTCGCCTTCCAATCGTCACACGGGCTCTGCGCGTCCCAGTCCTCGGTGGCGCGCACCACGGTCGAGAAGCGGGCTGCGTTCTCCAGGTATTGCTCTGTCGGATCGACCATGGCTCATGATGTTCCTGCGCCGAGACCGGGTTCTTGAAAGAATCCGACACATGCCCGAGAGCCGGCGGATCGACCCCGTCGAGCGAGCACACCTGCGTGACGCGGCCGGCTACAGCCCTCCCATCTACCGCTTCGCGCCCACGCCCGCTCTCGCCGACGTAGTGCGTCGCTTCTGGCTGCCGGTCTGGTCCCTTCCGAACGGGGTGCGCACCCAGCAGCGGGTGCTGCAGTATCCGGTGTGCCTGGTAGTGGTTGCCGACACCTATGCCAACCTGGTCGGCCCGACCCGCGGACTGGCTACCCGTGAGCTGGTCGGGGCAGGCTGGGCTTGCGGCACGATGTTGCAGTCGGCTGCCGGCTCGATGCTGTTGGCAGGGCCGGTCCGCGACGTCACCGACGGTGCTGTCCCGCTGGAAAGCCTGCCGGGCTTGCAGGGATCAGCCCTCATCGCCCAGGTGCGTCGTGCGCTGGGCCACGATCCTCACGATGCTGCCCGGCAGCAGCAGACGTTGGCCGCGGTCGAGCGGGCGCTCGCGGGGCTCCTCCCCGTACCCTGCAGCGGCTGACTGCTCGCCGAATCGGCTTGTCCCCGAAGTGGCTGATCAAGCGCAGGCGGCTGCACGAAGCGGCCGGGGCCCTGCGGTCAACAGTCCGACCGGCTCTGGCTCGGATAGCTGCCGACCTGGGATACTCCGACCAAGCCCACTTCACCCGAGACTTCCGTAGCGTCACCGGGCTCACACCCGGCGAGTACGCTGCCGAGCCGCGTCCGGTTGAGCCTTGAACCAGACGCAGGGACGGTAGGACTCCGATCGGGTAGCCGATGACCCCGATCGCGCACCGGGGGCATCAGCACATGCGAGTTCAGCAGCCCCGCCCCACATCCGAGCTGCGCGTCAGCCGCAGGGCTCGGGTAACCATCTACCCGGATGTCAACGGCGCTGGCTGGGTTAGGGTGCGGTGTCCGTCCCCCGTCCAGTAGTTGAGCCCCGTACCCACCTCGTGAGGCCACCGATGAATGCTGCTGCACAGCGGCCGTTGTTGGCAGACCGTCTGGACGGGTCCACGGTCCTTGTCACCGGGGCGACCGGCTTCGTCGGTGAGGCACTCCTGCACCGGTTGCTCACCCAGGTACCCGGCGTCACGGTCGCGACGCTGGTGCGGGCCCGGGGCTCGACGAGTGGAGCGGCGCGCATGGGTGCCCTGCTGGGCAAGGCGATCTTCGCCGACGTGGTGAAGGCAGCGGGGGGGATCGAGGCGTTGCTGGCTACCCGGGTGCGGGTGGTCGAGGGCGACCTCAGCGACGTGCCCGAGCTGCCGCGCGACCTCGACGCCGTCGTGCACTGCGCCGGCGAGGTGTCCTTCGACCCACCAGTCGACGAGGCCCTGCGTACGAACGTGGTAGGTACCCGCGACCTGCTGGCACGAGTCGCCGAGGTCGGGCCGCACGTCCACTACGTGCACATCTCCACCGCCTACGTCGCCGGACGGCGTAGGGGAGCGATCCCCGAGGGTCCGGTCGAGCACGCCGTGGACCTCGAAGCCGAACTGACCTGGGGTCTGGCCCAGGGCAAGGCCATCGACGACCGTTCGAGGACCGCTGACGCGCTGGCAGCCATGCGCGTGCGTGCCGAGCGGGACCACAGTCGCGCCGGGCTCCTCACCGCAGCGACGGCGACCGAGGAGCGCCGGCGAGCCTGGGTCAAGGAGGAACTGGTCCGTACCGGCACCGAGCGGGCCCGCAGCCTCGGCTGGACCGACTGCTACACCTTCACCAAGGCACTCGCGGAGCGGGTCGCGGAGGGCTTCGCGCAGCACGCACCGGTCTCGGTGGTCCGGCCGAGCATCATCGAGTCGGCCCTGTCGGTCCCGTACCCGGGCTGGATCGAAGGCTTCAAGATGGCCGAGCCGCTGATCTTGGCTTACGGCCGCGGCGAGCTCACCCAGTTCCCGGCGGCCGCCGACACACCTGTCGACATCGTGCCGATCGACCACGTGATCGCGGCGATAGTCGCGGTGCTCGGAGAGCCTCCGCAGCCGGGGGACCCGCGGTGGTACCACGTGTCTTCCGGCGGCCGGAACACGCTGACGTTCCGGGGCCTGTACGAGCGGGTGCGCACGTACTTCCTGGCCTACCCGTTCGACCGTGACGGGCAGGGTCCGGTCGCACTGCCGGACTGGCGATTTCCGGGGCCGGCCTCCGTGCAGCGTCGCCTCGACGTGAGCGAGCGGGCGCTGGCGGTCGCGGACTTCCTGGTGACACGGCTGCCGCGCGCCAACCGTGCCCGCCAGGTGGCCGGATCGCTGGAGAGGCAACGGGACCAGCTGGCGTTGCTACGCCGATACATCGACCTGTACGCCGAGTACGCCAAGGCGGAGCTGACGTTCACCGACGCCTCGACCCTTGCGCTGTACCAGCGGCTGGCCCCCGCCGACCAGGAGGCCTTCGCCTTCGACACAGCCAGCATCGACTGGGACCACTACGTGGTCGACGTGCACTGCCCCGCGGTGACGTCACCGATCCGGCGCCTGGACGAGATCCGTCGCACCCGGACGCCGTCGGGCACTGTCGGACCCCGTTCCCTGCGCCAGGACGAGAGCGCTGTTGCGGTCTTCGACCTGAGCGGCACACTGCTGTCGGCCAACGTCGTCGAGAGCTACCTGTGGATGCGGTTGCACGACCTCAGCCCGCGCCGGCGACTGACCGAGATCGCCCGCACGCTCGCCAAGGTGCCCGCGCAGCTGGTCGCGGAGCGGCACGACCGCAGCGCGTTCCTACGCGCGGTCTACCGCCAGTACGCCGGCACCCGGCTCGCCGACCTCGATGCCCTGGCCGACGACGTGCTGGCTCCGCACGTACGGTCGCTGCTGTCGCCCGAGGCGGTCAGACGCGTCGAGGAGCACCGGGAGGCCGGGCACCACACCGTGCTCGTCACCGGTTCCATCCGACCGCTGACGCGGCCGCTGGCCGCCCTGTTCGACCACATCGAGGCGGTCGAGCTGTCGGTCGACGAGCACGGCGTCTGCAACGGCTACCTGACGGCGCCACCACTGGTGGGAGAGTCCAGGGCTGCGTGGCTGCACCAGTACGCCGGTGAGCACGACCTGGACCTGAGCCGTTCCTACGCCTACGCCGACTCCCATTCCGACCTGCCCATGCTGGCCGCCGTCGGCCATCCCGTCGTCGTACGGCCGGACGTGTTCCTGCTCCGGCACGCCCGTCGGCAGTCCTGGCCGGTGGCCGACTGGCCGGCCCCGCCCAAGTCGTCGCGGTCGCTGAACGCCGCCGGAACCACGCTCGGCCGCAGCCGCACGCTCTGAGTTGCCACCATGCTCCGCGTGGCAGGGTTGAGGCATGAGTGTCATCAAGATCAACGCGATCACCGTGGCCGCCGACTCCGGCGACGAGCTGGCCCACCGATTCGCCGCGCGGGCCGGTGCCGTGGACGGCCAGGACGGCTTCGAGGGCTTCGAGCTGCTCAAGCCGACCGACGAGCGCACCACCTGGCTGGTGGTCACCCGCTGGCGCGACGAGGAGGCCTTCCAGGCATGGGTGAGCTCGCCGGCCTTCGCGCACGGTCACCGCTCGGCCGCAGAACGCGCCGGCGAGGACGCACCTGAGCCGGTCGGCAAGCACAGCGAGCTGTGGTCCTACACCGTGGCCGGCGGCTCGGGCGGCTGACCCACCGGCGCTGAAGTGACACGTTCGCCCAGCGCGGCTGCCACGATCAGGTTCCTGCGGACGGCTCGGCCTCCGGGACGGCCAGCTCAGCGGTGACCGCCAGCTGGGTCAGGGACTCGTCCGCCTCCAGGGCGACCTCGCCGACGACGCGACCGGCGGCCTGCACGTCGGCCAGCGCACGTTCGACCCGGTCCAGGTCGGCCTGCGAGCCGCGGACCTTCAGCCCCGCGACCTCGGTCTTCATGCCCACCTTCGCCGTGGACTTCGCCCCGCGGATGCCGGCCAGCACCGCAGCGGCCGCCTCGAGCACGGCCGGATCGTGCGGGGTCACGTCGACGTCCTCGCCCGGCTTCGGCCAGGCGGCCCGGTGCACGGAGCCGTTCTGCCACCACGACCACACCTCCTCGGTGACGTACGGGAGGAAGGGGGCCAGCAAACGCAGCTGGACCGACAGCGCGGTGGCCAGGGCCGTCCGGGCTGACTCAGCTGCGGCACCGCCACGCGAGCCGTACGCGCGCTCCTTCACCAGCTCGAGGTAGTCGTCGCAGAACGTCCAGAAGAAGCGCTCCACGGCCTCCAACGCGCTGGTGTAGTCGAACGCGTCCATGGACTCGGTGGCCGTCTGGATGACGTGGCGCAGCCGGCACAGCATGGCGAGGTCGATCGGCTCGGTGACCCGCCCGATCTCGGTCTCGACCGCGGCGAGCCCCAGCACGAACCGAGACGCGTTCAGGACCTTCATCGCCAGCCGCCGCCCGACCTTCATCTGGCTCTCGTCGAAGGGCGAGTCCAGACCCGGCCGCGACATCGCGGCGCGCCAGCGCACGGCATCAGCGCCGAACTTCTCCAAGATCTCTGACGGCACGACCGCGACGCCCTTGGACTTGGCCATCTTCTTGCGATCCGGGTCGAGCACGAAGCCGGAGATCGCCGCATGTCTCCATGGGGCGCTGCCGTGCTCGAAGTGGGCGCGCACGACGGTGGAGAACAGCCAGGTGCGGATGATGTCGTGCGCCTGCGGACGCATGTTCATCGGGAAGGTGAGCCCGAACAGTTCCGGATCGGTCTCCCAGCCGCAGGCGATCTGCGGCGACAGGGAGGACGTCGCCCAGGTGTCCATCACGTCCGGATCGGCGACGAAGCCGCCCGGCTCAGCACGCTGCGACTCGTCGTAACCCTGCGGGGCCTGTGAGGTCGGGTCGATCGGCAGCTCGGACTCCTCCGGCAGCAACGGGTGGTCGTGGTCAGGCTGCCCGTCGGCGCCCAGCGGGTACCAGACCGGGAACGCCACCCCGAAGAACCGCTGCCGCGAGATCAGCCAGTCACCGTTCAACCCGTCGACCCAGTTGGTGTAACGGTGCTGCATGAACTCCGGCACCCAGGCGATGTCGGCACCCCGTGCCACCAGACGACCACGGAGCTCGGAGTCGCGACCGCCGTTCCTGATGTACCACTGCCGCGTCGAGACGATCTCCAGCGGCTTGTCGCCCCGCTCGTAGAAGTTCGCCTTGCGCTGAGCAGGTGTGGGCTCGCCGTCGAGGTCGCCGGATGCCACGAGCGCGGCGACCGTCGCCTGCCGGGCCGAGAACGTGGTCAGCCCGGCCAGCTTCTCGTACGCAGCCCGCCCGGTGTCGCTGCCGATCCACTCCGGGACCTCGCGCGCCATCCGGCCGTCACGGCCGATCAACGTGCGCATCGGCAGCTGCAGCTCGCGCCACCACACCACGTCGGTCAGGTCACCGAAGGTGCAGCTCATCGCGATGCCGGTGCCCTTGTCCAACTCCGCGGCCGGGTGCGCGAGCACCGGGATCTGCACGTCGTACAGCGGCGAGCGCACAGTGGAGCCGAACAACGGCTGGTAGCGCACGTCCTCGGGATGCGCGACCAGCGCCACGCAGGAGGCGATCAGCTCCGGTCGCGTCGTCTCGACGTGGACCGGGCCGTCTGTCCCGTGGAACGCGACCCGGTGGTAGGCCCCCGGGTAGTCGCGAGCCTCCAGCTCGGCCTGCGCGATAGCGGTCTGATAGGTGACGTCCCACAGCGTAGGAGCCTCGGCGGTGTAGGCCTCACCGCGGGCGACGTTGCGCAGGAATGCCCGCTGGGAGGTGGCCCGGGACGCGTCACCGATCGTCGTGTAGAGCTGGGTCCAGTCCACCGAGAGGCCGAGCGTGCGCCACAAGTTCTCGAACACCTGGACGTCCTCGGCGATCAGGCGCTGGCACAGCTCGATGAACGTGCGCCGGCTGACCGGAAGCTGCTTCTTCGGGTCCGGCTTGTCCGGTGGTGTGAAGGCGGGGTCGTACGGCAGCGACGGGTCGCACCGCACGCCGAAGAACTGCTGGACCCGACGCTCGGTCGGCAGTCCGTTGTTGTCCCAGCCCATCGGGTAGAAGACCTGCTTGCCGGTCATCCGCTGGTAGCGCGCGATCAGGTCGGTGTGGGTGTAGCTGAACACGTGACCGGGGTGCAGCGACCCGGACACGGTGGGAGGCGGTGTGTCGATCGAGAAGACCTTGGCGCGGTCACCGACCCTGCGGTCGAACAGGTACGTCCCCTGCTCCTCCCACTCGTGGGACCACTTCGCCTCGAGGCCCTCGAGGACGGGCTTCTCGGGCATCCTGGCGGTTCGGGGGGCGTGCTCGTGGCTCGTCACGGGAATCACCTTCGTGGGTGGGCTGGCGACGCGCGCCGGGATGTGGCCGGTCCGCACAGCG
This sequence comes from Nocardioidaceae bacterium, assembly GCA_013696745.1. Taxonomy (GTDB): domain Bacteria; phylum Actinomycetota; class Actinomycetes; order Propionibacteriales; family Nocardioidaceae; genus JACCXZ01. The sequence goes on from JACCXZ010000139.1 coordinate 9,861, forward strand.
GCTCGTTCGGGGGCTGGGAGGCGCTCAGGAGCGCGGGACTACTCGAGCACGGCCACCGCCGCCGCGCCCCGCACATGGACCGCCGCCGCAGCGGGTCGTCGCCCCAGTCATGACCATGCTGCAAAGTCTAGTGGCTGCCGGTCCCGATAGGCTTGGCACCTCATGACAGACCCTGCCCGCGCCGCGTACGACGACGTCCAGCGCGCCCTGCTCGCACGCTGGCCGGAGTCTCGCCTCGAGCCGAGCCTGGACCGGGTCCGCGCCCTGGTCCACCTGCTCGGCGACCCCCAGACGACGTACCCCGTCATCCACCTCACCGGGACCAACAGCAAGACCTCGACGGGGCGCATGATCGACGCGCTGCTGCGCCGGATGGGGTTGCGTACCGGCCTGTTCACCAGTCCGCACCTGGAGTCGATGGCCGAGCGGATCGGCGTCGACGGCGATCCGGTGAGCGAGGAGGTGTTCGCCCGTACCTACGCCGACATCGCCCCGTACCTCGAGGTGGTCGACCGCTCGCACCCGCACCCGCTGTCGTTCTTCGAGACCGTCACCGCGATGGCGTACGCCGCCTTCTCCGACGCGCCGGTCGACGTCGCGGTGGTCGAGGTCGGCATGGGCGGCTCGTGGGACGCGACCAGCGTGGCCGACGCCCAGGTGTCCGTCGTGACCCCGGTCGCGGTCGACCACGCCGGCTACCTCGGTGAGCGCCCGGCCGACATCGCCGTGGAGAAGGCGGGCATCATCAAGCCCGGCTCGTTCGCGGTGCTCGCCGAGCAGCCGCGCGAGGTGGCCGAGGTCCTTGCCTCACGTGTCGTGGAGGTCGGGGCGGGCGTCGCCGTCGAGGGCGAGCAGTTCGGCGTGACCCTGCGCCTTCCCGGTGTCGACGGCCAGCTCGTGACGCTGCAGGGTCTGGCCACGGAGTACACCGA
>JACCXZ010000086.1 GCA_013696745.1 Nocardioidaceae bacterium
GTGTGCAGGTTCTCGGGAATCTCGAAGACCATGGGTTCTCAGCTCCGACGGCTTGCGAGCCGGTGCGCCAGCCGCAGCAGGACTGTCCCAGCGAGCAGCGCGGACAGGACGAGCACCACGACCAGAAGCACTTCGAGCATGTGCCTCACCCTAGCGACCCGCCGTCCGTGAGTTCGGTCCCGCTCGTCCGTGAGTTCGGTCCCGCGGCGACGTACGGAACTCACGGACCGACCGCACGAAACTCACGGATCAGCGGAGGTTGAGGAGGGTACGGGCGTCGGCGGTCGACATGGGTGGGCGTTGCGCCAGTGCCGCGAGGGACGCGGCACGCTCGACCAGCTCGACGTTGTGGGTGACCGGGACCCCACGCGCCAACGTGAGCGTGTCCTCCATGCCCACGCGTAGATGACCACCGCAGGACAGTGCCGCCAGAGCGACCGGCAGCGCAGTCCGCCCGATGCCCGTGGCCGACCAGGACGTCACCTCGTCGGGAAGGCCCCGCACCGCCGCCACCAGGGCCTCGGCGGTGCCGGGCATGCCGCCGGGCACGCCCATCACCAGGTCGCAGTGCACCCTGCCGCCATACGGGAGCCCTTCGGCGACCAGCAACCGGTGCAGGGACGCGACCTGGCCGAGGTCGAACAGCTCGAACTCCGGCACGACCTCGGTCTCCTTGCTGCGCCGGTAGAGGTCGACGACGAAGGGCCAGGGGTTGGAGAACACGTCGTCGCCGAAGTTCAGCGTCCCCATGGTGAGTGAGCACGAGTCCGGAGCCGCCTGGAGAACTCTGAGCCGATTCTCAAGCGGGTCGTGGACCGAGCCACCCGTCGAGAGCTGCACGACCAGTGAGGTCTCGGTGCGCAACGCGTCGACTGTGTCGCGCAACCGACCGACGTCCAGTGTCGGCGCGTGGTCGTCGTCACGTACGTGCACGTGGATCAGACCGGCACCGGCCGCCTCGCACCGGACCGCGGTCTCGACCAGCTCCTCCAGCGTCGTCGGCAAGGCCGGGACATCAGTCTTGGTCGCCTCCGCACCGGTCGTCGCCACGGTGATGAGGGTCTGGGTGGCGGTGGCCATGGGACCGATGCTGCCAGACTGGGACTTGCACGGTCGACCACCGGCCAGGAGGAACTGCAGGTGCGTGCCCTCGTCCAACGAGTATCTCGGGCCTCAGTGACAGTTGACGACAAGATCGTCGGTCGGCTCGAGCCCTTCACCCTGTACGCCGGCCTAAGCGCGGGGCGCCGGCCGTCCTGGTCAGCGCCCCCCCGCCGAGCACTCAGAGCCGGTGTACGAGGCGTTCTGCGCGTCGCTGCGCGGGCTGGGTGCCACCGTCGAGCAGGGTGTGTTCGGAGCCGCGATGTCGGTCGACCTCAGCAACGACGGGTCCATGACGATCATGCTCGAGCTTTGCTGAGCGAGGCGTTCCCTGCACAATGGGAGACAGGGACCCTACTCACGGTCGAGGGTCCCGTCTTCGTGTCCAGGCGCCGACCTACGGAGCGGTTCGTCGACCCGGCGACCTGGCCTGATCCGACCGAGGACGAGGACCGAGGGATACACCATGGGAGACGACCACTCCGACGGCGACCGGCAGGACGGCGGAAGCACCGGCGTGCTGTCCGAGGACGACGGCGAGCGGGACGACTCCGACACGCCCCGCCAAGGATTCGTCCGACGTCACAAGGCGCTCACCGTGCTGCTCGCGCTGCTGCTCATCATCGGACTCGCGGTGGGTGCCGGGTTTCTCTACCTGGACAACGTGCTCGACAAGGTCGACCGGATCGACGTCTACGAGTCGATCCCCGTGGAGGGGCGGCCCCCTGCGACCGAGGGCGAGGCGCTGAACATCCTGCTCGCCGGCGCCGACAACGGAGATTCCGACGGCACGACCATTGCCGAGGCGATGGTCGACGGCAACTGGCAGCCCGGTGCCTACCGCAGCGACACGCTGATGGTGCTGCACATCCCCGCAGACCGGGGCACGGCGTACCTCGTGTCGATCCCCCGCGACTCCTACGTCGAGCTGTACGACGAGAAGTGTGAGCGGCAGGGCAAGAACAAGATCAACGCCGCCTTCTCGCTGTACGGACCCGCCGGCGCCATCTGCACGGTCGAGAAGCTGACGGCCACCCGGATGGACCACCTCGCGATCATCGACTGGGCCGGCTTCAAGGACATCACCGACGCACTCGGCGGTGTCGAGGTGTACGTCCCTCAGACGATCACCGATGACAACCAGGGTGGTGTCACGTTCGAGCAGGGTATCAACGAGCTCGACGGCGAGCTGGCCCTGAAGTACGTCCGCAGCCGCTACGTCCTGCGCGAGGGGGATCTCGGCCGGATCGACCGGCAGCAGAACTTCCTGCGGGCGATGGTGGACAAGATCGGCAGCACCGGGCTGGTCAGCAGCCCCAGCCGCTTCAGCAACACCTTCTCTGCGATCGCGAGCAACCTGACGGTGGACAGCGACTGGTCCAACGGCGACCTGCGTGGCCTGGCGTGGGCGATGCGCGGGATACGACCCGACGACCTGACGCTGATGACCGTGCCGCTGAAGGCGAGGAACCCGTTCCCCAGCGTGGACGGGGTCGGCTCGACCGTGGCGCTCAACCGGAACGGGGTGGACAAGCTCTTCACCGCGATGCGCAACGACGTGTTCGACGGCTTCGTCGACGGGAACCGTGACCTGCTCGTGCCCGACTCGCGCAACGTGCAGTAGGGACGGCACGACGTAGTCACGGATCGGCGCTGCGCGACCGTAACAGCCTGCTGGGCCAGGCGCTCACCGGGCCGAACATCGTCAGCAGTGCCGGCATGAGCAGCGACCGGACGACGAACACGTCGAGCAGGATGCCCACGCACAACGCGCAGGCGAGCTGTCGGAACGGTTGCAGGGGTACGACCGCCAGCAGCCCGAAGCTCGCCGCCAGCGCGAGGCCGGCGGCGGTGATCGCGCGTGTCGTGCGTGGCATCGCGACGGTGATCGCCTCCGGTAGCCGCCGCTGTCGCGCCTCGTCCCACACGTGCCCGACACCGAAGATGTTGTAGTCGGAACCGAACGCCAGCAGCAGAACCGCCGCGGCGAACGGGACGTAGAAGGTCAAGCCCTCTCCGGGACTGACATGCTCGAAGACCAGCGTCGTCAACCCCAACGCCGCCCCCAGGGACAGCACGGACGCGACGAGCAGATAGAGGGCTGCTACGACGGCCCTGAGGAACAGCATCAGCATCACCAGGTTGACAGCGAAAGCTGCTACGGCGATGCGGACCAGGTCCTCCTCGGTCTGGTTGACGATGAACGCAGCCGCGGCGCTGTCGCCGGCGAGCGCGCCGCTGACACCGGTGAGACCGCTGTCGGCGATTAGCTCCGGCAGGGCCGAGTCCAGCTGGTTGACCGTGTCGACAGCGGCGGCACCGAGGGCCTCGTCCTCGAGCACCACGAGATAGCGAGCGGCACTGCCGTCGGTGGCCAAGACGATGCCTCGCTCCTCCTGGAGCGGCTGGTCACCTGGTCCGAGCACGCCCGCCACCCCGGGTTGGTCCTCGAGCACCCCTCCCAACCGGCGCAGGGCGTCTCGCTCGGAGGCCACGCCGTCGCCCTCCACGAGCAGCACGGTGGGCGACAGGATGCCGTCGGCGAATCCGGCCCTCGCGGCAGCCGCAGCTTCGCGGACGGAGCCGCCGGGTGGTAACGAACCCACGAAGGAGGCTCCGAGATCGAGCCTGAGCAGCGGAACCGCAGCGAGCAGCAGCACGCCGGTGCAGCCTGCCACGACGACCGCGGCCGTCCTGCGGCTGTGCGCTATCCGCGAGATCAGCGACGACCGCACCCGGGCTGCCACGGCGGCATCAGCTTCGGCGTGCCGCGCCGACGTACGGGGATGCAGGGGCCAGAACACGAACCGTCCCAACACCGCCATCAGTGCCGGCACCAGCGTGATCGCCACGCACAGACCCATGAGGACCGTGAAGACCAGCGCCGGGCCCAGCGCTCGGAAGAACGTCGACTCCGCGACGATCAGGGCCGCGGTGCCGCCAGCGACCGCAACACCGGCGACGCTGATGATCGGGGTGAACTGTGTGGTGGCCACTCGGGCTGCCTGCAGCCGGTCGGCACCACGGACCAGCTCGTGGCGAAGCGCTGAGCAGTAGAACACCACGTAGTCGGTCACCACACCGAGCAGCAGCGCGATGACCACCGGTTCCAGCTCGCTGGGGCTGGTGACGTCGAACACCTTGGCCACGAAGCCGGACAGTCGCAAGGTGAGCACGTAGCTGACGCCCACCGCGATCAGAGTGACCACCGGAGCGACGACGGAACCGAAGTTCACCGCGACGATCAGGACGATCGCCGCGAGGGCCGTCAGCTCGAGCAACGGCAGGGAGTCGCGGATGATTCGCCCTTGCTGCGCCCGTGCGGGCACCGACCCGGTGACTCCCACGACGTGGTCCCGCTCGTCGAAGTAGCGGTCGGCGTACCTCTGCGCGGCCCAAGCCTGGCCCGAGAAGGTCTGACCCGGTGCGAAGAACAGGTACGTCAGGGCGGTGGTGTCCCGCTCGCGCGAGGCCGGGAACAAGCCGAGCGCGTTGCTGAGCGGTACCGCGCCGAGCACTGAGCCGACGTCGTCGTACTCCCCGCGCGTCACGGCGACTGCGTTGGTGCCTGTGCGTGCCTGCGCGTAGACCGAGAGGCCGTCGGGGTCGCGTTGGACGAGCACGGTCCGCCCCAGCAGCGGGAAGCCGAAGATCTCCACCGCCCGCATCTCGGTCTGCACGGCGGCGATGTCCTCAGGCAACAAGCCCCGCAGAGCGTCGTTGCCACCGGCCTCGGACAGAGTCGGGAAGACTGCCAGCAAGGCGATCGTGACGGTCGTCCAGAAGACGATGACCCACCATCGCAGTCGTACGACCAAGGCTGCGTACGACCCGGCACGGCGTCCCTGTCCGCCAGGTCCGGCTGCGGCTGGCAAGGCCTCAGCTCCCCGTCGGGGGGCGCAGGCCCATCCGGACGAGCTCCGCGCGCGCCAGTGCGCGGCCGCGTCCGTGTGCGATGTCGCGCCAGGGATCGTCGCTGAGGTGTCGCACGGTGGCGTACGGCAGGTTGTCCACCGCACGTTCCGCGAGGTACCGCTCGAGCGTCGGGTCCAGACCGTTTGAGGACAAGGCTCTGCGTACGGCTGCGAGCTCGCGACGGCGTGCCAGACGCAGTGGAAGGTACAGACCGAGAACCGGTGCCATCGGCATCAGCGCGATCGACACGCCCACGGTCAGGGACAGCTGACGCAGCTGGCCCTGGATCTCCTGGCCTCGGGTCGCGATGTCGCCAGCGGTCGACACCACCTCGTCTCCCAGCTCACCGGGCTCGTCACCGACGACGGGGAGCTCGCGGAGGGCTTGCAGTGCCTCCCCCGTCGAGGACAGTGCCTGGCCGGAGTTGGTGACCGTGTCACCAACGTCGGAGAGCTGCCAGATGGTGAAGCCGGTCCAACTGCCCACCACCAGCCAGAAGACGACCCAGAAGATGGCGAGTGAATCGAGCAGACGGACCGTGGCCTCGTCGGCAGTTCCTATCGAGGCACGCATGAGGACTTCCTACCCGGCCCCGGCGTCCGACGCTAGTAGCCTGCCACCGACACGACACAATGGTCCCCCGACCGACGATGCCGAGGTGCGCCGATGTCCGAGCCTGAGCTGCGCAGCACCTCGCCCTGGATGTTCCGGTTGCTTGCCGCTGGCACGTTTCTCGTGGGACTGGTGCTCGGCGGGCTGGTCACCTGGGTCGGCACCGACTCCGACCAGGGGGCCGAGGGCAGCGGGGACGATCCCGTGCCGACCGACAGCGCTACGACGCCGAGCTCCGACCCGACCCAGACCGCAGCGCAGTCGTGTCTCGAGGCCGCCGAGGCCGTCGAAGAGGCGGTGAGCCTGATCCGCGGCGGCGCGGCCGCCATCCGCGACTTCCAGCCGACAGAGCTCGTCGAGATCCTCAACCAGCTCGAGGATCTCGACCCCCGGGTGCGCACGCTGGCAGAGCGCTGCTCAGGAGGCGTCTGAGCACGTCACAGCGCAACGGTGATCTCCGCGACACCACCCTTGGAGGCCACGACCTGGCGGTCGAGTGGCTCGGACCTCGGGGCGAGGGTCCGCAGCGTCCAGGCACCCGGCGCCGCGAAGAACCGGAAGTGCCCCGTGGCCGACGTGGGCACCTCGGCGGTGAACTCCCCCGTACGGTCCAGCAGGCGCACGTACGCGCCGTTCACCGGAGCGTCGCCGCGTACCACGACACCCTGGATGATCGATTCGTTGTCGACGTCGACACCCTCGAGCGACAGTCCGCCGGTCTTGGCTCCACACATGGTCTGCGCCTCTTTCGTCGCTGGAGTGTGCTCGGCTCAGGCGGTGCCGCGCTCGTCACCGACCGCGACCGGGACACCGCGAAGTGAGCCGTACTCGCTCCATGACCCGTCGTAGTTCTTCACGTTGTCGAGCTCGAGGATCTCGTGCAGCACGAACCAGGTGTGCGAGCTGCGCTCACCGATGCGGCAGTAGGCGATGCTGTCGTTGGAGGTGTCCAGACCGGCGTCGGCGTACAGCCGGCGCAGCTCGTCGTCGCTCTTGAACGTGCCGTCGTCGTTGGCCGCCTTGCTCCAGGGCACGTTGCCGGCAGTCGGGATGTGCCCACCGATCTGCGCGGCTTCCTGGGGCAGGTGCGCCGGGGCGAGCAACCGTCCGGCGTACTCGTCTGGGCTGCGGACGTCGATCAGGTTCTTGACGCCGATGGCGTCGACCACCTCGTCGCGGAACGCACGGATGGACAGGTCGGGCTCTGCGGCGGTGTAGCTCGTCGCTGGACGCGAGGGGGTCTCCTCGACGAGCTCGCGGCTGTCGAGCTCCCACCGTTTGCGGCCACCGTCGAGCAGCTTCACGTCGTCGTGGCCGTACAGCTTAAAGTACCAGTACGCGTAGGCAGCGAACCAGTTGTTGTTCCCACCGTAGAAGACCACCGTGTCGTCGTTGCCGACTCCGCGCTCGCTCAGCAACGCCTCCAGCCGGTCCTTGCCGATGAAGTCGTGGCGTACACCGTCCTGGAGGTCCTGCTTCCAGTCGAGCTTGATGGCGCCCTCGATGTGACCCTTGTCGTACGCGGTGGTGTCTTCGTCGACCTCGATCAGCACGACCTTCGGGTCGTCGAGATGCGCCTCGACCCAGTCGGCGTCGACGAGCGATGCTTGGCGGCTCATGTGGTTCCTCCAGCAGATTCGTGGGTGGGTGTGATACCTGACCGGGAACGCCCCGCCTCACGAGCAGGTGGAGCCCGCAACCGAGGCCCGAAGGCCTGTTCAGCGACGAGGCGAGAGGGACGCAGGGACAGGGGAGTCCGCCGTGCGGGCGGCTCTGCGCTGTCAGCTCAGTGCGTACGACACAGCGCCGAGCGCACACGGCAGTTGTCCACTGCGCGTCGCCGGGTCAGCCAGGTCGAGGAACTCACATCACTCACGGTAGACAGCCGGCACAGGAGAAGCACACGACGTCTCGCATCGTGGTCACTCATCTCGACATGCGGGCCGCCCGACAGACGACGTGACAGCGCGTCAGCCGCCGGCGAAGGGCGGCAGCAGCTCGACGACGGAGCCGGCTGCCACCGGGATCTCGGCATGCTCCGCGGAGCCCACCGGCGTCTGGTTCACCAGCACCGAGCACACCGAGACGACGCGGTCGAACCGCTGATCATCGGGGCGCAGCCTGCGCACCTGGTCCAGCACTGCGGCCAGCGTGCCGGCATTGACCTCGTCGCTCGGCCGGCCCGCTGCGGCTCGCGCGGCGGCCCAGTAGCGCACGACCACGTCCGGCGTGGCGTCCTCGGCGACTGGCATGTCGGCTATTCTCGCTCATGCGAGGAGGCCCGGGCTTGGACCCTGGGCCTTTGTTCGTTTCGCCCGCCTCGCGGGCTGGTCGTCATCGAAGGAGGTCCGAGATGGCCACCTTGCTGATGCTCACCGGCTCGACGCAGGCCTCGGTCGAGATCCTGCCCGCGTTGTCCCTGCTGCCCCATCAGGTGCGGGTGCTGCCGGCGGAGGCGAGCGCTCTGGTGATCGACACACCGCCCTGCGACGCCGTCCTGGTGGACGGCCGTCACGAGCTGGCCCGGGCCCGCACTCTGACCCGCATCCTGCGCACGACGGGGATCGGCGTGCCGTTGGTGCTGGTGCTCACCGAGGGGGGGCTGTCGGTCGTGCAGGCCGACTGGGGCATCGACGACGTGCTGCTGACGACAGCCGGCCCGGCCGAGGTCGAGGCCAGGCTGCGGCTGAACACCGGTCGACTTGCCAGAGACCAGGAGGACGACGACGCCCATGTCATCCGCTCGGGCAACGTCGAGGTCGACGAGGCGACGTACACCGCGAGGCTCGGCAGCCGGCCCCTGGACCTGACGTTCAAGGAGTTCGAGCTGCTAAAGCATCTGGCCCAGCACCCGGGCCGGGTCTTCACCCGACAGCAGCTGCTGGCCGAGGTGTGGGGCTACGACTACTTCGGTGGCACCCGCACCGTCGACGTCCACGTACGCCGGCTGCGTGCGAAGCTCGGCCCGGAGAACGAGACGCTGATCGGCACGGTACGCAACGTCGGTTACCGGTTCGTGATACCGCCTGGTGCCGGCGAGTCGCACACCGACGTCACGACGGCACCGGCGACCGACCGACTGAGGTGAGCGCGGCAGCCGTCTCCTAGGCTTTGCGGCGTGGACGACGCCGTGGCACCTGCGCAGGCAGCACCGACCGTTCACCACTCCCTCCACGCGGACATGGTCGAGGCCGTCGAGCACCTGGTGGGGCGAGCGCGCCGGGCCGACGGCGTGGCGCCGCTGAACGAGCACGCGCTGCTGCACCTGCGTGGCCCGGCAGTCTCGACCGATCGGCACCTGATCTCCTCCGCGGGCGACGAGCTCGTTGCATACGCCTACCTCGACCTGTCCGGAGATGCGGCCACCGGGGCGGAGTGTGTCGTGTCACCGGCATCGCGTGGTCAGGGGATCGGTCGTTGCCTGGTGACGGCGCTCATCGAGGCGTCACACCCACGACCACTCACGATCTGGGCGCACGGCGACCACGCGGCAGCAGCGGCCGTCGCACGGCGTACCGGCCTGCAGCGGGTCCGTGAGCTGCGTCGGATGCGGCGCGCGCTCGACCACGAGCTCCCACCCGTGCAGGTGCCCGACGGCATCGACCTGCGGACGTTGCGGCCGGGGGCCGACGACGCCGCATGGGTGGCGCTGAATGCCCGCGCCTTCGACGGGCACCCGGAGCAGGCCCACGTGACCGTCGAGGATCTGCGACGGCGGCAGCAGCAGCCGTGGTTCGACCCGGACGGCTTCTTCGTGGCCGAGCGCGGCGGCGTCATGGTCGGCTTCCACTGGACCAAGGTCGAGGGCGATCTCGGCGAGGTCTACGTGATGGGTGTGTCCCCTGACGCCCAGGGCGGCGGACTGGGACGCGCACTCACGCTGCACGGCCTGCACCACCTACGCGATGTCGGGCTCACGCACGTCCAGCTGTACGTCGAGGCTGACAACCATGCGGCGATCGCAGTCTACGAGCGGCTCGGGTTCACGGTGGCCGGTGCGGACGCCATGTACGCCACCCCCTGACACACTCGTACCTCCCTCCCGCTTGGGGTAGGTGTCGCTACCCCGCGTTCACCTCATGCTGACACCATGGGGCCATGAGTGCTGAGGACGGTGTCGACCAAGGTGTGCTACGCGTGGGGTCCGGACGTGGCTCCGACGACGGTCCCACCGAGCAGTCGCTGGACTCGGTGGCACACGAGCCGTTCGACGTCGAGCCGCCGTACGTGGGAGACGACGTGGCGCTCCCGGTCGACCGGTTCCTGGACCGCGAGCTGTCCTGGCTCGCCTTCAACGAGCGCGTGCTCGAGCTCGCCGAGGACCCGATGCTTCCGCTGCTGGAGCGGGTACGGTTCACGGCGATCTTCGCCAGCAACCTGGACGAGTTCTTCATGGTGCGAGTCGCCGGTCTCAAGCGCCGGATCGCTGCCGGGGTGGCAGTCCCCTCGGTCAGCGGCAGCACGCCACGCGACGTGATGAGCACCGTCCTGTCGCGCAGCGCGGACCTCATGCAGCGCAGCGCTCATCTGTTCCACGACGAGCTGGTGCCGACGCTGGGCAAGGCCGGCATCGAGCTCCTGCGCTGGCCCGACCTGACCGGCGAGGAACAGGTCGAGGCACGCGAGCTGTACGTCCGGCGCATCTACCCGGTGCTGACCCCGCTCGCAGTCGACCCCGCACACCCGTTCCCGTACATCTCCGGGTTGTCGCTCAACCTCGCCGTCGGCGTGCGCAACCCCGAGTCGGGCAAGACGCACTTCGCCCGGGTGAAGATCCCGCCGATCTTCCCGCGCTGGCTGCCTCTCGGCGAGGAACGATTCGTCGCGCTCGAGGACGTCATCGGCGCCCACCTCGACCTGCTCTTCCCCGGTATGGAGGTCGTCGATCACCACGCGTTCCGGGTGACGCGCAACGAGGATCTCGAGGTCGAGGAGGACGATGCCGAGAACCTCCTCAAGGCTCTGGAGAAGGAGTTGTTGCGCCGACGTTTCGGCCCTCCGGTGCGACTGGAGGTCGAGGAGGACATCGCCCCGCACGTGCTCGAGCTGCTGGTGTCCGAGCTCGATGTCACCGACGCCGAGGTCGTGTCCCTCCCCGGTCCCCTGGACGTGCGGGGGCTCAACGCGATCGCCGACCTCGACCGGGTCGAGCTCAGGTTCGCCCGGTTCGTACCCAGCACGCACCCCGACCTGGCCGCCGTCGAGACCGCGAGCCCGGCGGACCTGTTCAGTGCCCTGTCCGAGCGCGACGTGCTCCTGCACCATCCGTACGACTCCTTCGCCACCAGCGTGCAGCGGTTCATCGAGCAGGCAGCCGCCGACCCGCAGGTGCTGGCGATCAAGCAGACGCTGTACCGCACCTCGGGTGACTCGCCGATCATCGACGCCTTGATCGACGCAGCCGAGGCCGGCAAGCAGGTGCTGGTGCTCGTGGAGCTCAAGGCGCGCTTCGACGAGCAGGCCAACATCCGCTGGGCGCGCAAGCTGGAGCACGCCGGTTGCCACGTCGTGTACGGCCTGCTGGGTCTCAAGACGCACTGCAAGCTCGCGCTCGTGGTGCGTGACGAGCCCGACGGGCTGCGCCGCTACACCCACATCGGCACCGGCAACTACAACCCGAAGACCGCTCGTCTGTACGAGGACTTCGGCCTGTTGACGAGCAACGACGACATCGCCGACGACGTGACCGACCTCTTCAACAACCTGTCAGGCTACTCACGGCGCTCGCAGTACCGCGGCCTGTTGGTGGCACCCTCGGGGGTGCGCACGGGCATCGGTGAACGCATCGACCGCGAGGTGGAGCACCACCGGGCCGGGCGCCCCGCACGGATCCGGATCAAGTGCAACGCCCTGGTCGACGAGTCGATCGTGGACGCACTGTTCCAGGCCAGCCGGGCCGGGGTCCCGATCGAGATCCTGACCCGGAGCGTCTGCACGCTACGGCCGGGCGTCCCGGGCCTGTCGGAGACTGTGACGGTGCGTAGCGTCCTGGGCCGCTACCTCGAGCACAGCCGTGTCCTCTGGTTCGAGAACGGCGGCGACCCCGAGGCGTGGATCGGCTCGGCGGACCTCATGCACCGCAACCTCGACCGCCGGGTCGAGACCCTGGTCCGGGTCCCGTCGTCCGCGCACGTACGCGAGCTCGGCGAGCTGTTGTCGCTGGCCTTCGACGACGGCACAGCGTCGTGGCATCTCGGGGCCGACGGCACGTGGACCCGGCACCACGTCGACGCCGACGGTGAGCCCCTGGTCGACATGCAGGAGCACTTCATCCAGCGTGCCCGCAGACGCCGTGAGGCGGCCAGGCACTGAGCCCTCGACAGAGGTGACGGGCCGGCTCGCGTCGTCTGGGGGGAGACACGCGAGCCAGGCCCGTCGAGGTCCGACCGACAATGGGGGGAATGCGGTCGAACGCCGTTCACCTTACCGCCCGTCCCAGCTGGACAGCAACGAACCGTTCGTGAGCTCCGACACGAGATTCCCGCCTGGATGACGTGCCGGGCACCTGCCACACTGCTCTGCGTGGACGAGTGCGCTCCGGTAGTCGCAGCCGGCGCCCTGGTGTGGCGCAAGCAGGCCGACCAGTTTCAGATCCTGGTGGTCCACCGGGTCAAGCACACCGACTGGTCCTTGCCCAAGGGCAAGCTCGAGCGCGGTGAGCGACTGCCGAGCACTGCCGCACGCGAGGTGCTCGAGGAGACCTCGGTCCCGGTACGCCTGCTGAACCCGCTGGCGCAGGTCAGCTACGCGCTGACCAAGCCGCTCGGTGCCATCAAGCAGGTGTCGTACTGGGTCGCCCGCCCGCTCGGCGACGGCCACCTACGTCATGTCTCCGACGACGAGATCGACGACGTCCGGTGGGAGCCGCTGACGACGGTGCGCGCCCTGCTGACCTATGACCTCGACCGCGAGCTGGTCGACGCGTTCGAGAAGATGCGCACAGCAGGCGCTCACAAGAGCAGACCGCTCGTGGTCCTGCGGCATGCCCATGCGCGGTCACGAACGCAGTGGCGTGGCGACGACAACCGTCGCACGCTGACCCACCAAGGCCTGCGGGAGGCCCACCGGCTGGTGCCGCTGCTCGCGGCGTACGGCATCACCCGGGTCGTCAGCAGCGACTCGGCACGGTGCGTGCAGACCGTCGAGCCGTACGCCGACCACCTGGGCTCCGACATCGCCCTGACCCGCGGGCTCACCGAGGAGCACGCGACCAAGGAGACCGTGGCCGACTGCCTGCGGGCTCTGGCACGGGGCAAGACGCCGACGCTGCTGTGCACGCACCGACGCGTGCTCCCGCTCGTCCTGCACGCCCTCGGAGCGCCGGAGGTGGAGCTGGAACCGGGCCAGATGCTGGTGCTGCACCGCCGGCACGGTCGCAACCTGGACCACGAGCTGCACCTGCCGTAAGGCGTCGGTCGCAGGATTCCGTCGGCTTCGGATGCATTGGCCGGTGCACAGCTGGGTCGTTCATGTGGTGCACACCTCACGACCCTCCGGTAGTCGGACAGATACCTGCCACCGTTCACGGCACGTTCACCTTGCCCGACCGGACCGGACACCTGCTGTCTCTAGCGTCGCCGTCGTAGCGAACACAGACCTGTTGTGCACTCCCTCGGAAGGGAACGAAGTGAAGAGCACCTCCCTGCGCCGCGCAGCCGCTCCCGGCGCGCTGGCCCTCTCCGCAGTACTGGCCGTCTCGGCCTGCTCCGCTTCCAACGAGGAGGACGACGACGCGGCCAACACCGCCAGTGTCGAGGGCGGCGACGAACTGTCCGGCACCTTGAACGGGGGTGGCGCCTCCTCACAGGAAGCCGCCATGGAAGCGTGGCGAGCCGGCTTCCAGGAGGCCACCAACCCGGACGTCACCGTCAACTACGACCCGGTCGGGTCGGGCGGTGGCCGGGAGCAGTTCATCAGTGGTGGCTTCACCTTCGCTGGTTCCGACTCCTACCTCGAGGGCGAGGAGCTCGCCGGCGCCGAGGAGCGGTGCGGCGGCACCGTCGTCGAGATCCCCAGCTACATCAGTCCGATCGCGGTCATCTACAACCTTCCCGACGTCGACACACTGAACCTTGCGCCCGAGGTGGTCGCCGGCATCTTCGCCGGCGAGATCACCGCGTGGGATGACCCGGCGATCGCGGAGGACAACCCGGACGCCGAGCTCCCGGACCTCGAGATCAACCCGGTGCACCGCAGCGACGAGTCGGGCACGACCGGTAACTTCACCAGCTACATGGACGCCACCGCTTCGGACGTGTGGACCTTCGGCGAGACCGAGGTCTGGCCCGACGTGGGCGGTGAGGCAGCCGCTCAGACGTCAGGTGTGGTGTCTGCCGTGGAGGGCGGCGAGGGCTCCGTCGGCTACGCCGACGCCAGCCAGGCCGGCGAGCTCGGCACCGCGGCGATCGGGGTCGGCGAGGAGTTCGTCGAGTACTCCCCAGAGGCCGCGGCTGCGGTCGTGGACGCCTCGGAGCAGGTAGAAGGGCGTGGCGACACCGGCCTCGTCTACGACCTGGCCCGAGACACCACCGAGGAGGGCGTCTACCCGATCGTGCTCGTGTCGTACCACATCGCCTGCCTGGAGTACGAGGAGGAGCTGGATGCCGAGTTGACGCGGGCCTTCCTGACCTACGTGATCAGCCCGGCGGGCCAGGACGCCGCAGCCGAGAACGCCGGTTCTGCGCCGATCTCGGACACCATCCAGGAGCAGGCACAAGCTGCCGTCGATCAGATCACGGCAGGCTGACCTACCAGGCGGCGGCCCGCTGTGACACCCTCGTCACCGCGGGCCGCACCCGCGTCCACCGGGCCCCGCACCGCACGGCCCCGCGACTTCTCGATCGGACCCCCAGATGGCGACCAGGACGCGGAGCGAGCACCCCCCGGTCCGGCGCGGCGACCGGATCTTTTCGGCCACCGCACTGGGCGCGGGGATCCTCATCCTGCTCATCCTGGCCGGGGTGGCGATCTTCCTCCTCGTCCAGGGGGTCCCCGGGATCACCGCCGGGCGGGGGAGCCTGTCGGGCAGGGACAGCTTCTGGGCGTACGTGGGACCGTTCGCCTTCGGCACCGTCTTCGCGTCGATCATCGCGCTGGTCGTCGCGGTGCCGATCGCAGTCGGAATCGCGTTGTTCATCTCGCACTACGCCCCGCGACGGGTTGCGTTGGCGCTCGGCTACATCGTGGACCTGCTTGCCGCCGTGCCCAGCGTCGTCTTCGGTGTGTGGGGGATCACCGTGCTATCCCCCGCGCTGGTACCGATCATGCAGTGGCTGGAGGACAACGCCGGGTTCCTGCCCTTCTTCGAGGGGCCCACCCTCACCAGTGGTCGCAACATGTTCACCGCAGGCCTCGTCCTCGCCGTGATGATCCTGCCGATCATCACCGCCATCTGCCGCGAGGTCTTCCTGCAGACCCCCCGGCTGCACGAGGAGGCAGCGCTGGCCCTGGGCGCCACCCGGTGGGAGATGATCAGGATGACCGTGTTCCCCTACGGCCGCTCCGGCATCGTCAGCGCCTCGATGCTGGGGCTGGGTCGAGCCCTCGGCGAGACCCTGGCGGTCGCCCTGGTGCTGTCGGGCAGCGCCATCTACACCTTCAACACCCTCGCGGCCGAGAACTCCGGCACGATCGCGGCGAACATCGCCCTGCAGTTCCCCGAAGCGAGTGGCACTGCCGTCAACGTCCTGATCGCCACCGGGCTCATCCTGTTCGTCATCACGTTCGCGGTGAACTACACCGCCCGCAAGATCGTGGACCGCCGCAGCGAATTCTCCGGAGCGAACTGACATGGCCTCGACGCTGGAGACACAGCAGCCGCCGGCGGGAGCCGCGCGTTCGATCCACCAACGCACTCTGCCCCGCTACGCGCCGGCGGCGGCCTTCGGGGGCTGCCTGGTGATCGGTGCGGTCCTCACCGGTTTCGGCCTGATCGGCACGGTCGTGCTCGGCACCGTGATCTACCTGGTCGTGATCTACGTGCTCAGCCGGACCGTGGAGTCCAGCCGAAAAGCGGCCGATCGCGTGGTGACGGGTTTGGTGACCTCGGCGTTCGTGATCGCGCTGGTGCCGCTGGTGTCGGTGATCTACACCGTCTTCAGCCGGGGCTTGCCGGTACTCAGTGCAACGTTCTTCACCTCCTCGATGCGCAACGTGGTCGGCGAGGGTGGCGGCGTCTTCCACGCGATCTGGGGCACGGTGTACATCACCGGCATGGCGCTCGTGATCTCGGTGCCCATCGGCATCCTCGCGGCGATCTACCTGGTGGAGTACGGCCGCGGCTGGCTGCCGCGGCAGATCCGCTTCCTGGTGGACGTGATGACCGGAATCCCCTCGATCGTGGCCGGACTCTTCGCGTACGCGCTGTTCGTGCTCATCTTCGGCCCCGGCATCCGGATCGGTATCGGCGGGGCGATCGCCCTGTCCGTGCTGATGATCCCGGTCGTGGTGCGATCCACCGAGGAGATGCTCAAGCTCGTGCCCAACGAGCTGCGTGAGGCCGCGTACGCGCTCGGTGTGCCGAAGTGGCGCACGATTGTCAAGGTGGTGCTCCCGACGGCGCTGGCCGGGATCGCCACCGGTGTCACCTTGTCGATCGCCCGGGTGATCGGCGAGACCGCGCCGCTGCTGATCATCCTCGGGATCACCGACTCAGCGAACTTCGACCCGTTCAGTGGTCGGATCGCCACCCTGCCGGTGTTCACCTACTACGAGTACATCCAGCCCGGGGTCGACGGCTCGGGTGAGGGTCGCGCGTTCGGAGGTGCTCTGGTACTGGTGCTGATAGTCCTGGTGCTCAATGCTGTGGCACGCTTGATCTCGTACCTCTTCTCGCCCACGAAGGCCTGACCACCTCCCTCGACCCGCACCCGCAACCGAAGGACCACCGTGGCCAAGAGTATCGACGTCAGCGACCTGAACATCTACTACGGGGACTTCCTCGCGGTGGAGGGCGTCACCATTCCCATCGCCGCCAAGTCGGTGACCGCATTTATCGGCCCCTCCGGCTGCGGAAAGTCGAGTTTCCTCCGCTCGCTCAACCGTATGCACGAAGTCATTCCGGGGGCGCGGGTCGAGGGCAAGATCATCATCGACGGCAACGATCTGTACGGTGCCGGCACAGACCCAGTAGCGGTACGCCGCGAGATCGGCATGGTCTTCCAGCGGCCGAACCCATTCCCGACCATGTCGATCTACGAAAACGTGATCGCGGGCATGCGCCTGAACGCCAAGCGGATGAAGAAGTCCGAGGCCGACGACGCCGTCGAGAAGTCTTTGCGCAGCGCGAACCTGTGGGCCGAGGTCGAAGACCGTCTACGGCGCCCGGGCTCCAGCCTGTCCGGCGGGCAACAGCAGCGGCTCTGCATCGCCCGTGCCATCGCGGTCGAGCCGCAGGTGCTGTTGATGGACGAGCCGTGCTCGGCACTGGACCCGATCTCCACGAGCGCCATCGAGGACCTGATCCACGACCTGCAGCACGACTACACGATCGTCATCGTGACGCACAACATGCAGCAGGCGGCGCGGGTCTCGGAGACGACGGCATTCTTCAATCTTTCCGCGGTCGGCGAGCCGGGCAGGCTCGTCGAGTACGGGTCGACGACCAAGATCTTCTCGAACCCGGACAACGAGTCCACCGAGGCATACATCTCCGGCCGCTTCGGCTGAGCGTGCTGGTTCGTCCCCGGCCGGACCAGAGTCAGCGGCACTGCAAGCTGCTCGGTGAGGACCGTGACTCGCTCTGCGATGTCGCGGACCGACCGCGTCCGTTCGATGCCGGGCTATCGAGCCGCGCGGATGATAGCCGCCCGGGCGTGGGCGTGCACGCGGTGGGTGGGGCGGATCTCGACCTCGGTGAAACCGGCCGCCGTGAGCGCGTCGCAGAACTCGGTCTCCGTCAGCGCGCCGGCGATGCACCCGGTCCAGGCGGCCATGTCAGCCTTGGTGGCCTCGTCCATGCTGTCGTCGGCCACGACGTCGGAGAACGCCAGCCGGCCCCCGGGGCGCAGCACCCGGGCTGCCTCGGCCAGGACGATGTGCTTGTCGGCGGCGAGGTTGATGACGCAGTTGGAGATGACCACGTCGACGGTTGCGTCCCGGAGGGGTACGTCCTCGAGGTAGCCGTGGAGGAAGTCGACGTTCTCGACGCCGGCCTCCGTGGCTTTGCGCCGGGCGAGGGTCAGCATCTCCTCGGTCATGTCCAGGCCGATCGCTCGCCCGCCGGGTGCGACGCTCCTGGCAGCCAGCAGGACGTCACCCCCCGCGCCGGAGCCGAGGTCGAGCACCACCTCACCGGGGTGCAGGTCCGCCACGGCGGTCGGTACCCCGCACCCCAGGGAGCCGGCCAGCGCGGCCTCGCTCGCGTCGGCATCGTCGTACAGCGCGGCGCCGAACACGGCGGTGCCGTCTTCGGTTCGGTCCAGGTCGCTGGGCACGCTTCCGCAGCAATTGGTCGTGGTCGCCGCTGATGCGTAGCGCTGACGCACTGTCTCGCGGATGTCCTCCGGTGCGGTCATGCTCGTTCTCCTTCGTCGGGTAACAGCTCCCCAAGCAACGTCTGTACGCGCTCCTTGATGTCGTCGCGGATCGGGCGGACCGCGGCAACACCCTTGCCGGCGGGGTCGGCCAGGTCCCAGTCCAGGTAGCGCTTGCCGGGGAAGATCGGGCACGCGTCGCCACAACCCATGGTGATCACGACGTCAGCGGCCCCTACGGCGTCGGTGGTCAGGATCTTGGGGCTCTGGTCGGAGATGTCGATGCCGACCTCTGCCATCGCCGCTACGGCGGAGGGGTTGACCTCGTCACCGGGCTCGCTTCCGGCGGAGCGTACCTCCACCCCACCGCCACCGAGATGGGTGAGAAACCCGGCAGCCATCTGGGAGCGGCCGGCGTTGTGCACGCATACGAACAGGACAGAGGGCTTGTCAGACACGGGGAGTGCCTTTCAGTGCGGGGTCTGGGTTGCTGGTGAGGGTCGTGGTTCCCGCATCGGGCAGCGTCGGGTCGATGAGCTGGCGTAGCAGCACCTGCACCCGGTCGTCGAGATCGTCGCGGATGCGCCGGACGGTGTCGAGGTCCTGGTCCGCTGGATCCTCCAGTGCCCAGTCGAGGTAACGCTTGCCGGGGTAGATCGGGCACGCGTCTCCACAGCCCATGGTGACCACACAGTCCGCTGCCGCGACCACGTCATCGGTCAGGGGCTTGGGGAACTCCTGATCGAGGTCGATGCCCAGCTCGGCCAGCACCTGGACGACGACCGGGTTGATCGAGTCCGTGGGTGCGGACCCGGCGGAGCGCACGTGCACCCGTCCCTTCGCATGGTGATCGAGCAGCGCTGCCGCCATCTGGGAGCGGCCGGCGTTGTGCACGCAGAGGAACAGGATCTCGGGCACGTCCTTGGCCACGGCGCCTTGTGCTTGGGCCAGGGCGGTGAGCCGGTCGGTCGCGAAGTGTTGGGCCAGCAGCGTCAGGTGGGTGTTGACCTTCGCGGTGCGCCGCAGGGCGGTGTAGGACTCGAACACGTAGCGCTCGACCGTCTGCTGGGAGAACACCCCTTCGAAGCGGTGCGCCAGCTCGTCGGCGGTGCGCGAGAGCTGTGCCTGGGGCATGAGCAGCTCGGGCTGGGCGCGGTGGTGGGA
Organism: Nocardioidaceae bacterium; assembly: GCA_013696745.1. Lineage (GTDB taxonomy): Bacteria > Actinomycetota > Actinomycetes > Propionibacteriales > Nocardioidaceae > JACCXZ01. The sequence goes on from JACCXZ010000086.1 coordinate 19,266, forward strand.
GAAGGGTTCTACGGGATCGGACATCACGACTCCTGGGTGTCGGCGCTGACGGCAGCGGTTGACGTACGAGGGCCCGGAACGACTGGGACCACGGCCTGTGCAGCCGCTTGCGGGCTCAGCGCCGGGTAGAGCAGCCGGACGAGCGCGAACCCGACCGCGCCGCCGACCAGCTGGGCGGCGATGTAACCGGGCGCCGAGCCGGGGGCGATGCCGGCGAAGGTGTCGGAGAACGTCCGGCCCACGGTGATGGCCGGGTTGGCGAAGCTGGTCGAGCTGGTGAAGAAGTAGGCGGCACCGATGTAGGCGCCGACTGCGGCCGGCGCGACCGCGCTCCGGCCGGAGCGGGCAAGGGAGAAGATGAGCAGGACCAGTCCCGCCGTGGCGACGATCTCGGCCACGAAGTGCGGACCGGTCATCCGGTGCGTGGTGCTGATGGACACCGCCTCGCCGGCGAACATGACGTTGGCCAGGACGGCGCCGGCGATGCAACCGATCACCTGGGCGGGCAGGTAGGCCAGGGCGGTGCGCCACGGCAGCCCCCCGAACCCGGCCTCCGCGAGTGTGACCACCGGGTTGAAGTGGCCGCCGCTGACCGGGCCGAACATGAGGATGATCGCGAACAGCCCGGCTGCCGTGGCGGCAGCGTTCTCCAGCAGCTGCAGCCCTACGTCGTCCGGTGAGAGCTGCATCGCGGCGATGCCGGAGCCCACCACCAGCGCGGCGAGCATGGCACTGCCCAGCAGCTCGGCGAGCAGTCGCCGTCCCACGTCATCCATCAGCTCGGCCGTCCGTACGCACCCGTCACGCGTCTATCGACATGGGTCGATGCGTGCTCAGGCAAGCGTCCCTTCCACATCGATGTTTGTCAATGTCAGATGGTTCGGCCCGCGCCCGGGCGGGTGACCGCGGCCGCCAGCTGGTCGAGGGCCTGATCCTCGACGCGGTAGTAGGCCCAGCGGCCGCGCTGCTCCCGGCTCAACAGACCGGCTTCGACGAGCTGCTTGAGGTGGTGCGACACCGTGGGCTGGGACAGTCCGACCGGCTCCGTCAGCTCGCACACGCAGGCCTCGGCGCCTGTATGGGCGGCGATGAGTGACACGAGGCGCACTCGGGTGGGGTCGCTGAGTGCCTTGAACACCAGGGCCAGCGCCTCGGCTCGGCCTACGTCCAGGACCGCTCCGGTGACCGAGGAGTCACAACAGTCCTGCTCCGCCGTCCGGACGCTCCGGGACGGGGGGCTCATCGCGCGGGTGCTCATCGGCACAGTCTGCCAGGTCCGATTGACAAGGCTCGATCCATCGAGCACCGTCGATACAACGACGGCTCGGAGCCGCGAAACGCGGTGAGCCCCTGATGATGACGGAGCGTGCGATGACGACGGTGCAGGTGTTCGATCCCGCGATGTGCTGCTCGACCGGGGTGTGTGGCCCACAGGTCGACCCTCACCTGGCGACGTTCGAGTCCGATCTGCGCTGGCTGGGCACCCAGGGCGCGCAGGTGACCCGCTACAACCTCGGGCAGGAGCCCGGGGCCTTCGCCGAGAACGATGTGGTCCGCACCGTCCTGCAGTCCGGCGGAGAGGAGGCACTGCCGGTGATCCTGGTCGACGGGCGGCTGCGCTGGACCGGCCAGTACCCCACCCGTGACGAGCTCGCCGCCGCAGCGGCTGCTGTGCCCGCTGCGCAGGCGTGCTGCGTACCCACCGAGCAGGCCAGCGGCTGTTGCTGATGCCCACGTCGGGACTCGCACCGCTCATCGACGCCCTGAGCACCCGCTACCTGTTCTTCACCGGCAAGGGCGGCGTCGGCAAGACGTCCACCGCGTGCGCCACGGCCATCGCCCTCGCCGATCGGGGCCGCCGGGTGCTGTTGGT
>JACCXZ010000168.1 GCA_013696745.1 Nocardioidaceae bacterium
ACCGCCGCCCTGGTCGACATCGAGTCGGTGAGCAAGAATGAGGCCACGATCGCCGACGCGGTCGAGTCGGCGCTGCAACGGCTGGTCCATCTGTGCGTCGAGCGTGACGGGCACACGGTGGTCGCACGCACCGACCTCGGACGCGCTGAGCGCGTGGTGGTCGCCGGCCACCTGGACACGGTGCCGGTCAACCGCAACCTGCCCTCGCGTCTGACCGGCGACACGCTGCACGGCCTCGGCAGCTGTGACATGAAGGGGGGAGTGGCCGTCGGCCTACGGCTCGCGCAGACGTTGCCCGAGCCGAACCGTGACGTCACCTACGTGTTCTACGAGGCCGAGGAGATCGAGGCCGAGTTCAACGGGCTCGGCCGGTTGGCGGGGACCCGACCGCAGCTGCTGGCAGCCGACTTCGCCATCCTGATGGAGCCGAGCAACGCCGGTGTCGAGGCGGGATGCCAGGGCACGCTGCGGGTCGACGTGGTGCTGCGTGGTCAGCGCGCCCACAGCGCCCGGCCGTGGCGGGGGGTGAACGCGATCCACGCTGCCGCGCCGGTGCTCGATCGGCTCGTCGACTACCAGGCGCGTCGGCCCGTCATCGACGGCCTGACGTACCGCGACGGTCTGAGCGCCGTCGCGATCACCGGTGGTGTCGCCGGGAACGTCGTGCCTGACGAGTGCCGGGTCAGTGTCAACTACCGTTTCGCCCCCGATCGCAGTGAGGAGCAGGCCTACGCCCACGTCCGGGAGGTCTTCAAGGGCTTCGAGGTCGAGATGACGGACTCCGCCGCGGGTGCCATGCCCGGGCTGGAGCGCCCGGCGGCTGCGGCGTTCGTGGAGGCGGTCGGAGGCAAGCCCGCCCCGAAGTTCGGTTGGACCGATGTCTCGCAGTTCACCGCGCTGGGGGTGCCGGCCGTCAACTACGGTCCCGGTGACCCGATGCTGGCCCACACGCAGCACGAGAGCGTGCCGGTGGCCGACTTGCACCGCTGCGAGGACGTGCTGCGCGCTTGGCTGTCGTCCTGAACGGACGTACGGCGTCTAGCCTGACCGCCATGACGACCAACGACGCCGGTGCCGACCATGTCCGACCTGGCGAGGAACGGCACAAGGGTCCGGTCCTGCTGCGCGGTGAGCAGGCGGGCGGGCCGACCACCGACCAACGGCTGCTGGATTCCGGCGGGCCCAGCGACTGGGTGCACACCGACCCGTGGCGGGTGCTGCGCATCCAGGCGGAGTTCGTGGAGGGCTTCGGGGCGCTCGCCGAGCTCGGGCCGGCAGTCAGTGTGTTCGGCAGTGCCCGGACGGCACCGCGGGACCCCTTGTACGCGCTCGCCGAGCAGGTCGGACGGCGACTCGCAGCCGCCGACCTGGCGGTGATCACCGGAGGCGGTCCGGGTGCGATGGAGGCGGTGAACAAGGGCTGCTGCGAGGCCGGCGGCACCTCGGTCGGCCTCGGCATCGAGCTGCCCTTCGAGCAGGGCCTCAACGAGTGGGTCGACCTCGGCATCAACTTCCGCTACTTCTTCGCCCGCAAGACGATGTTCGTGAAGTACGCCCAGGGATTCATCGTGATGCCGGGCGGGATGGGCACTCTGGACGAGCTGTTCGAGGCCGTGACGCTCGTGCAGACACAGAAGGTGACGTCGTTCCCGATCGTGCTGCTCGGCTCGCAGTTCTGGGGCGGGCTGATCGAGTGGTTGCGTGGCCCGGTCCAGGGCGCCGGCAACGTCTGGGCCCGTGACATCGACCTGCTTCGGGTCACCGACGACGTGGACGAGGCCGTGGAGCTGGTGGGCACTCGTCGATGAGTGCGGGCGTCGGTCGATGCCGCATGGCACCATCAGGTCCATGATCTGGTTGCTGGTCACCGGCGTGATCCTCGTGGTGGGCACGGTCGTCGTACTCGCAGTTGCCCGTGGGACCCAGATGGCGCCTGTCCACGACGACCGTCGCGAGGTACGTCTGCCCCAAGGACGTCACCTGCAGGCTGACGACCTGGCCGGCACCCGCTTCAACCTCGCGCTGCGCGGCTACCGGATGTCGGAGGTGGACGCCCTGATGGACCGACTGCAGGTCGAGATGGCCGAGCGCGAGCACGGACCCGCACGCCACGATCGCGACGACGTCACCGCCACACGCCGACCGGGGCTGACCGACGACCGTGGCGAGGACGCCGCCCGGGAGGGCCATGCGCGCTGAGCACAGCGTCTCGATCTGGATCGACGCGCCACCACAGCAGGTCTGGGACGTGGTCACCCACTGGGAGAGCCAGGGGGAGTGGATGCCGATGACGAGGATCTGGCGTACTGGGGGCCGGCCCGGTGAGGTCGGGGAGGAGTTCACCGCCCGCACGGGACTCGGACCGCTGGGCTTCGACGACACGATCACCGTCCGGCAGATGGATGCCCCGCACCTCTGCGAGGTCGCTCACACCGGACGGGTCGTGCGGGGACTCGGAGAGTTCCGCTGCGTCCCCCAGCGCTCGGGGACGCACTTCACCTGGTGGGAGCAGGTCGAGGTGCCCGGCGGTCCGGTGGCGCCGGTGCTGTGGACGCTGGCGCGCCTGCCGCTGCACATCGTCTTCGGCGTCGCCATGCGCCGCCTCAAGAGGTACGTCGAGCGCCAGTGAGCGGCACTGTCCTCGGCGACGACGGCCAACTGCGCTGTCCCTGGGGCGACGCGCCCACGATCTACCGCGCGTACCACGACACCGAGTGGGGACGTGAGGTGCGCGGGGAGCAGGCGCTGTTCGAGCGGATCAGTCTGGAGGCGTTCCAGTCCGGTCTGTCCTGGATCACCATCCTGCGCAAGCGGCCGGCCTTCCGACGCGCCTTCGCTGGGTTCGACGTGGATGACGTGGCGGGCTTCGACGTCGACGACGTCACCCGCCTGATGAGTGACGAGACCATCGTGCGCAACCGAGCCAAGATCCGGGCCACGATCAGCAACGCCCGCGCCGTACGCGCGCTCGACGTCGACCTGAGCGACCTGCTCTGGTCGTTCGCACCCACCGAGCACGTACCAGCTCCGGCGGCGCTGAGCGATGTCAGGACCGTCACCGTGGAGTCTGGCGCTCTGGCCCGAGCGCTCAAGCGGCGTGGGTTCCGCTTCATCGGCCCGACCACCGCGTACGCACTGATGCAGGCGACCGGCATGGTCGACGACCACCTGGCTGACTGCCACGCCCGTCGCCGTCGCTGAGTGGAGGGTCGCCGGACCTTCGCCTACGAGGGAGACCAAGGCCTTCATGCGCTTCCTCGCGAACGTCGATCCGAGGTTCGTCGTCAGCTTCCACCAACCGTTCGACGCGACCACCGTCGAGCTGCCCGCGTCCCCCGACCCCAGGAGGACCTGCACGGGCGCGGACCCCGCGGCACGCTGCGGTCGCTGGGTGCGCGGCGACCGGTTGCCTGATGCTCACCGGCCGTTGAAGACGGGCCTCTCCTTGGCGAAGAAGGCAGTGACCGCGCCCGCGTGGTCCTGCGTCGCGCCGGTGAGCGCCATCATCTGCGCCTCGTAGACCATCGTCTCGGACAGGTCATGGCTGGCGGCGAAAGCGATCGAGCGCTTGATCGCGGCGTACGCCAGGGTCGGTCCCGCGGCAAGGTGGGCGGCGAAGGCCGTGGCCGTGTCGGTGAGCTCCGCGTCCGGCACCACCTGGGTGGCCAGCCCGATCTGCAGGGCCTCGGGAGCCTTGAGGGTCCGGGGCAGCATCAGCAGCTCGACGGCGCGTGCGTGGCCGACCAGGCGGGGAAGCGTGTACGACGCCCCGGTGTCGCAGGACAGGCCGATCCCTGCGAACGCGGTGTTGAACCCGGCCGACTCCGCGACCAGACGGAAGTCACAGGCGAATGCGATCGAGGCACCCGCACCCGCGGCCACGCCGTTGACGGCAGCGACCACCGGCTTGGGCATCGAAGCCAGTGCGGTGGCGATCGGCGCGAAGTGCTCGGGGATGGTCGACCACAGCTGCGCCTGGCCGCTTTCCAGACTGGCCACGTGCTCGCGCAGGTCCTGCCCGACGCAGAAGACGCCGTTGCTGCCGGTCAGCACCACCGCGCGGGCCGCGTTGTCGGCGGCTGCCGCATGCACGGCGTCACGCAGCGCGACCTTGGCTGCCGTGGTCATGCTGTTCATGGCGTCCGGGCGGGTCAGGGCGATGGTCGCGACCCCGTCGACCACGTCGTAGGACACCGGTGAATCGCTGACCTGGGGCATGGCTGGACTCCGTTCCAGAGACGTCACTGGTTCCCGAGTCTCCCGTAGGCAGATCGCCCTGATGGACACCGGTTCCGACGGGTGCGCCCGCGTCGTGCTGGGCATGGGCGATAATGGGCTCACAAAGGGACGCCGCAATCCATCTCGCACGTGCCGGGACGGGTGCGGTGATCGAACGAGGAAGGGGTGCGCGGATGGCGGCCATGAAGCCACGGACGGGCGACGGTCCGATGGAGGTCACCAAGGAGGGGCGCGGCATCGTCATGCGGGTCCCCCTCGAGGGCGGAGGCCGGTTGGTGGTCGAGCTCAACGCCGAGGAGGCGACGGACCTCGGTGACGCGCTCCAGGCCGTCGTCGGCTGACGATGCGTCCCACGACGTCCCGGGAGTCCATGGACTCCCGACGTTGCCACGTGCCGGGGCAAGCTGGTGGTGGCAAGGGTGAGTCCCCTCGGGGGACTCAATCTGGTGGCAAGGTCCCCGGGGCGCTGGGTTGCCCCGTTACCCGTGACCGACTTGCGACTAGATGTCAACGGCTGGCGATGTGGTTGACCATTACTCGTACGTCGACGACGACCAGCGGGATCCGCCGTTCGCCTACGCGAAGAGTCGATGCCGGTGGACAGTGATCCAGTGACGCGTCGATCCGTACGGTCCAGGCGATGGGCCGGGGAACGGTGCGTGTCTCAGCCGGCGGGCACCCAGTAGCGCAGCTTGTCGGCCCGGCGGTCCTCGAGGACACCGCCGCAGGCCTCGATGACCTTGCGCGAGCCGACGTTGTCGTAGTCACAGGTGATGAGCAGCTGCTCGATGCCCAGGCCGGCCGCCACCGGGAGCGTCGCCCGCAGCATTGCGGTGGCGTGTCCTCGGCGCCGGGCGCTGGGCCGCACGTCGTACCCGACGTGCCCGCCCTGCTCGAGCAGCCATGGGGTCAACGAGTGACGGACGGCGATCCGCGCGAGGTAGATGTCGCCCTCGACCCACCACAGCGTAGTCGCGGGGACGAAGCCGTCCGGCCGCGGGGCACCGGGCTCGACGTCGGCGACGACCGCCTCGACGTAGCGGGCGAAGGGGTCCGGGTCTTTCCACCCGGCCGCGCGCTCACGGATGTCCCGCCCGATCATGGAGTCGTCGGCGATGGAGCCGCGCCCCTCTGCCGCGAACTCGTCCATGGCGACGACAAACGAGGCATGCACCGACGTGCACGGTGTGACCAGCTCAGGCATGACCTGATCCTGAGGTACCGGGCCGGTGCTCAGCCGATCTTCTTGGCGACCAGCAGACCATCGCCGACCGGCAACAGCAGCGGCAGCCACTGCTCGTCGTCGCGCAGTGACCTGCTCATCTCTCGGATCGCGACGGTGTCGGAGTCGCGCTGGGAGGCGTCGGCCACCTTGTCGTGCCACAGCGCGTTGTCGATGGCCACCACCCCTCCCGGGCGCAACAGCCGGGAGGCCTCGGCGAGGTAGTCGGCGTACTCGGACTTGTCCCCGTCGAGGAAGACCAGGTCGTAGTGCCCGTCGGTGAGGCGCGGCAGCACCTCCATGGCGGCGCCGGAGATCAGCCGGAAGCGACGAGAATCGATGCCGGCCTCGGTCAGGGTCTGGCGGGCGAGCCGTTGGTGCTCGGCTTCCAGGTCCACCGACGTCAGCACCCCGTCGGGTCGCATCCCGCGCAGTAGCCACAGGCTGGAGACACCGGTGCCGGTTCCGACCTCGACGACCGACCGGGCGTCTATGACGGCTGCGAGAAAGCGCAGGGCGGCCCCGCCTCCGGAGCCGATCGGGGACACCCCGACCTCGGTGGCCCGGCTGCGGGCGGCATCGAGGACCTCGTCCTCGGCGATGAACTCCTGTGCATAGGCCCAGCTGGCAGGCGAGATCCCAGAGATGGTCGGCTCCTTCATTTCGAGCGCGTGCGGCGCGTGCGGCAGCCTAGCGCCGATCCGCATGTGCCCAGGAGCCCCACCTGTCCCCGGTTTACCAGGGGACCCGGGTAAACCGCACCGTCCACGGGTTGCGGCCCATGGGCAGTGCCAACATGCCATGGGGAGTACGTACCTCCCGGCAACCTGCCATGGGGAGTACGTGCCTCCCGGGAGCCGAGGCCTCAGGCCCGGCTCCCGTCACCCCGCTCTGGTCGTCCTGGGCTCGCGGAAGCGTCACGACTCCAGCTCGCCAGTCGAGGCCAGTGCGATCGTGTGTGCGTCGACTGGCTGGCACCTGGCAAGCGGTCAACGCCGGGCCATGTCGCCGGGCCATGTCGCCGGTCAACGCTTCCCCCATGCACGCAGCCTAGATTCCGCCATCCTCTTGGGGAACGGTCACAGCCGTCTGTGCGTCTTCTCAGGAAGAAGCGTCACTCTGGTGTTCTGGGACAGACGTCTCGGAGCGACCGGTCGGGCTCGACGGCCGGGGGGAGCGCGGAACAGCATGAGTACTCAGACCGGCAGCGGGGATGCCGTGGCTCCGAGCGCCGGTGTCGGCACGTGGGAGGAGATCGTGCAGCAGCACTCTGCTCGTGTCTACCGTCTCGCCTACCGTCTCACCGGCAACCCGCATGACGCCGAGGACCTGACGCAGGAGGTGTTCGTCCGGGTGTTCCGCTCGCTCGACAGCTTCACCCCGGGTTCGTTCGAGGGCTGGATCCACCGGATCACCACGAACCTCTTCCTGGACAAGGCGCGTCGCCGCTCCCGCTTCCGCTTCGACGGTTTCATCGACGGGGCGGAGGAGCGGCTGCCCAGCCGGTCGCCGTCCCCGGACGTCTCCTACGCCGACGGGCAGTTCGACTCCGACGTGGAGACGGCACTCGCGGCCCTGCCGGCAGAGTTCCGCGCCGCCGTGGTCCTCTGCGACGTCGAGGGCTTGACGTACGACGAGATTGCCGACGTGCTCGGGGTCAAGCTCGGCACCGTGCGGTCCCGGATCCACCGGGGACGGACGATGCTGCGCAAGGCGCTCGCCCATCGCGCCCCGAGCGCCGGCCGGACCCGCTTCGCCGGCCCCCTCGACCCGTCGCCGGTGAGCGCTTGATGCAGCCGCTCGGACCGTACCTGGGAGCTCACTTGGGCGCACGCACCTCCGCGTACGTCGACGGGGCCCTCGGTGACTCCGAACGCACTCTTGCCCAAGAGCATCTCGTCGACTGTGAGGAGTGCGAGGCGCAGGTGCGGCGGCAACGCCACCTCAAGCAACGGATGACCTGCCTCGCGATGGCAGCACCGCCGGCGTCCCTGGTCGCAGCCCTCGCGGACCGCACCTGCGTGGGTGAGCACATCGAGCGAGTGGACCACCGCCGCCGCGTACTGATGCACGCGGCTGTCACCGTGGGCAGCCTCTGCGCCTCGCTCACGGTGGTCGGACTGGTCGCCGGCGGATCGGCTCCGCCGGCGCCGGGCTCGCCGAGCACTCCGGTGGTCGTCTCGACGCCGCGGGTCACCACGTCGCCGCTACCGCCGCTGGTTCGCTCGATCTCGGCGCGGATCGCCGATGCGGTGGACGACCGTCGACTGGCCGCGTCGTCGACGACCACGGGCGCTACCCGCGCGTCGCTGTTCTCGCTCGTGCCGTCGATGCGGGATCGACAACTCGGCCGCTGACGGCGAGACCGCCTAGGCTGGCGGGGAACACGGTCGTCAGGAGGGCCTCGTACGTGAGCACCGACGATGTGAGCAGGCCGTCCGGCGACGAACCAACGCAACCGGTCGATGCCGATGTGACTCAGCGGCTGGACGTCTCTGCGGCGTCTCGGCAACCGGGCCTGCCGTACCTCGGTCAACCTCCGGCGACGTACCCGTCCACGCGCGCGGCACCGCCGCCGCCGACCGGTGCGCACCGCTCGGTTCCGCCGACAGGCCACGCCGTCAGCCGGGCCACGGAGCGCCACCGGGTCGGGGTCGGTCTGTGGACCGGAGTGGCTCTGCTGGCCGGGCTCGTCGGCGGCGGCGTCGGCGCGGCAGCTGTCGCGATCCTGGACGACGACCCCACCGCTGGGTCCCAGTCGCAGGAGGTGAACGCGATCCCGGTGGACGCCCCGCCCCTGCAGATCGACAACACGAGTGTGGTAGCCGTGGCCGACAGCCTGTTGCCCAGCGTCGTGCAGATCAAGGTCAGCTCCGGGCAACGGGTGGGAACCGGCTCCGGCTTCGTGCTGGACGACGAGGGACATCTCGTCACGAACAACCACGTGGTCGAGGTGGCTGCCGAGGTGGGCACCATCACCGTGGTGCTCGAGGGTGGCGAGGAGCGCGACGCGACCATCGTGGGTCGTTCCCCGTCGTACGACCTCGCGGTGATCAAGGTCGATGTCGGCAACCTCACCCCGGCCAGCATCGGTGACTCCGAGCGGCTGCGCGTGGGTGAGCCTGTCGTCGCGATCGGATCGCCCCTGGGCCTCACCAGCACTGTGACGTCGGGCATCGTGAGTGCGCTGTCCCGCCCGGTGACTGCGGGTGGTGTCGGCGAGTCGTCCTTCATCAGTGCCATCCAGACCGATGCTGCGATCAACCCAGGGAACTCCGGTGGCCCGTTGGTCAATCTTGCCGGGCAGGTGGTCGGCGTCAACTCCGCGATCGCGACCGTCGACGCGGGGCCGGGCGGCGAGGCCGGCAACATCGGTGTCGGGTTTGCGATCCCGATGGCGCAGGTGCGCCGCACGGTCGAGCAGCTGCTGGCCGACGGGGAGGCGCAGTACCCGGTGATCGGGGCCAGCGTCGCGACCACCATGGACACCGGCGCCATCATCAGCACGGTGACCTCCGACAGCCCTGCCGAGGAGGCCGGACTGGCGGAGGACGACGTGGTCACCAGCATCGACGGGCTCAGGATCGACGACGGCGTCGACCTGATCGTCGCCATCCGGGAGCACCAGCCGGGGGAGACGATCGAGCTCACATACGAGCGCGACGGGGACGTGTCCACGGTCAGCCTGGTCCTGGACGGACTGGTGGGCTGAACCGAGCAGCTCAGTCGGTGACGACGCGAAACGTCAGCCCGGCGACTCTGAGCCGCTCGATCAGCGGCTGCCCCATCGCGTGCGCGGACGTGACCTGGCCGGCTGTCACCGGCAGGGCGTCGCGCGCCAGGCACAGCGCCGACTGCCCGAGCATGACGGCTGTCTCGTCGTAGCCGGGATCGCCGCCGGAGACCTCGGTCACCAGGACGACGTCGCCGGCGCGTGCGACGAACCGGGCCTGGAACCAGGCCCCGGCCCGCTGCTGCTCGCTGGGGCCCTCGCCTGCCGTCTTCAGCCTCAGCAGCAGGCGTCGGGTGGCGGTCAGCTGCGCCAGCACCAGCACCGTACCCGCAGCAATCCCGGCAGCGGCGACCATGGGCAGGCTGCCCACGACGGCGTAGTGGCCGTAGCTGAAGTCGGGGCCGTACGCCGGCAGCGCACGAGCCGACCGACGCACGATCACCGGGTCCAGCGTGGGCAGTGGCACCGCCCATCGGTCCTGCCCGGGCACCTTCTTCGGACGCGCCCGGGTGGCGCGCACCCGTCGTTGCGTCGGCCGGTCCTCGGTGTCGCGCCGCTGCTTCGCGACAGCCGCCGTCTGACGGGCCCGGCCGAACGCCCGTACGGCTGAGTGGTAGGTGCCACCTGAGATGCCCGCCTTCGCACGTACGTAGCACTCGACGCTGATCGGCAGGTCGGGGGGCAGCTGCTGCACGGTGAACAGCGTGCCGAGGTCGTAGGGGATCGAGTCGAAGCCGCACGCGTGCACGAGCCGGGCACCGGACCGCACGGCCTCGTCGTGGTGCCGGAGCCACATGGTGTCGACGAACTCCGGCTCACCGGTGATGTCGAGGTAGTCGGTCCCCGCGGCTGCGCAGGCGGCGACCAGCGGCTCGCCGTACGTCAGGAACGGACCGACAGTCGTGGCGACCACCGCGGTCGAGGCAGCAAGGGCGCGCAGGCTGTCGATGTCGCGCACGTCGGCCATGAGGGTCTCGACCCGGGGCCGCGCGGGTGCGAGTCCCTGGAGCTGGTCCGCGACCGTCATGAGCCGCTCCTGACTGCGACCGGCGACTGCCCACCGCAGGTCGAGCGGGGCGTGCCGGGTGAGGTGCTCGGCGGTCAGACCGCCGGCGAACCCGGTGGCCCCGAAGAGCACCAGCTCGTACGGGCGCTCGGGGCGCGGCCGTGCGGCCATGACGGCAGCTCAGGTGGCGTCGACGTCGAAGGGGGGGTGTTCTCCGGACTTCAGGGGGCGGGTCCCTCGTGGCTTCGGCTCGTCCGGCTCTGCTTCCATCGCCTCGATGACCTGGCGCCGTACGAACTCCTTGGGGTTCAGGTCGCGGAGATCCATGTCCTTGAGTGCTGCGTACTCGTCGCCGAGCTCCTTGGTCAGGTCGCCCTTGGCGTTGTCCATCATCTGACGCGCTGTCCGCAGGAGCGAACCGGCCTGCTTGGCCAGCATGGGTAGCTTGTCGGGGCCGAAGACGAAGACGGCGACCATCATCACGACCGCCAGCTCGGGCCATCCCATGCCCAACATCTGCGCTCCGATCGATGGTGTGCGTGCCGGCAGGGTGGCGTTCGTCCCGGTTGTCGTTCGACGCTGGGCGCCGCGAGGACGGGTCGAACGCGTCCGTGGTCAGTGTAGGTGGACCTCAAGGGTGAAGGCCCCGGTGTCAGGTCCGACCGGCCGGGCTCAGGCCGAGCTGCATCCCGGCCAGGCCGCGGCTGCGCCCGGACAAGGTCTGGGCCACCCGCGCGAGCTCACGCGAGGCCACCGACTCCGGATCGCTCAGCACGATCGGGCGACCTACGTCGCTGCCGATCCGCAGCCGCTCGTCGAGCGGCACGTGGGCCAGCACGGGTACGTCGTAGCCCAACCGCTCGGTGAGCGTGGCAGCGACCCGGTCGGCGCCGCCGGAGCCGAACAGCGTGATCCGTTCACCGGGACGATCCGGGTGCTGCAGGTAGGACATGTTCTCCACGATGCCGACGACGCGCTGGTGCATCATCGAGGCCATCGTGCCCGCGCGTTCGGCGACCTCGGCGGCGGCCTGCTGTGGTGTCGTGACGACGAGGACCTCGGCGTTGGGGAGGTGCTGTCCCAGGCTGATCGCGATGTCACCGGTTCCCGGGGGCAGGTCCAGGAGCAGGACGTCGAGATCGCCCCAGTACACGTCGGACAGCATCTGTACCAGGGCCCGGTCCAGCATCGGTCCCCGCCAGGCGACGACCTGATCACGCCGCGGCTTGAGCATGCCGATGCTGATCGCCTTCAAATCCATCACGGGGACCGGCATGATCATGTCCTCGACCTGCGTGGGGCGCTCGTCGCCGACACCGAGCATCGCCGGGATCGAGTGGCCGTAGACGTCGGCATCGATGATGCCGACCTTGAGCCCGCTGGCGGCCATCAGCACCGCCAGGTTGACCGTCACCGAGGACTTGCCGACACCGCCCTTGCCGGAGGCGACGGCGTAGATCTTGGTCAGGGAGTCCGGACGGTTGAAGGGGATCTCGCGTTCGGCCTGGCCGCCCCTGAGCATCTCGCGCAGCCCCTTGCGCTGCTCGTCGGTCATGACACCCATCTCGACGTGGACCGCGCTGACGTCGGGCAGTGCCTGTACCGCAGCCGTGATGTCCCGGGTCAAGGTGTCACGCATCGGGCAG
>JACCXZ010000191.1 GCA_013696745.1 Nocardioidaceae bacterium
TTCCCGAGGCTCGCCCGCTGAGTTAGTTGCACGCCCACCTGTCGGCGATGCTGCTGGTGGGTCTGCTGCTCAATGCCACGCTTGGCTGGTCGGGGCCGACCCCATCGCCGGACTGGCCATCGCCGCGGTCGAGGTGCGCGAGGGGGGCAAGGCGTGGAGAGGCAGGGCTGCTACGCGCCGACCGGCACGGCCGAGTGCGGCCACCCGGCGGACGGCTGCTGCCTCAGATGCCGATCGGATGCCAGACGCTCTTGGTCTCCAAGTATGCCGTCATCCGTGAGATTCCCGGGTCGCGCATCCAGTCGACGTTGCCAGTGTGGCGCAGAACCCGCTTGAGGTTGCCGGCCGCCGCGACCTCCAGGGCGAGTGCCAGCTCCGGCTCGTCGGCCCCGACCAGATCGATCGCGTTGACGTCCTGGTGGGAGGCGAGCCACGGCCCCACCTCGGCCGCATCGCCGGTCAGCACGTTCACCACGCCAGCCGGCAGGTCGGAGGTCGCCAGCACCTCCGACAGCGTCACCGACGGCACCGGGCGGGCGTGCGAGGACACCGCGACCACTGTGTTGCCGGAGACGATCGCCGGCGCCAGCACGCTGACCAGACCGAGCAGCGAGGACCGTTGGGGAGCCAGCACGGCCACGACACCGGTCGGCTCAGGCAGCGAGAAGTTGAAGTACGGCCCGGATACCGCGTTCGCCGACCCGGTGACCTGCGCGAGCTTGTCGGCCCACCCGGCGTACCAGACCCACCTGTCGATGGCCACGTCGACCGCAGTGGTCGCGCGCGAGCGGGACAGCCCTTCACCGGCGGCCACCTCGCTGACGAACTGTTCGCGGCGGCCCTCGATCATCTCCGCGACCCGGTAGAGAATCTGCCCACGGTTGTAGGGGGTGCGTGCGGACCAGCCGGCGAACGCCTTGCGGGCCGCGACGACGGCGTCGCGGGCGTCCTTGCGAGAGGCCCGCGCCATGTTGGCGACGAAGCAGCCCTTGGAGTCCAGCGCCTGGTAGGTACGACCGGACTCGCTGCGCGGGAAGGCACCGCCGACGAACAGCTTGTACGTCTTGCGCACGTCCACTCGGTCGGTCATCGCAGGTACGCCTCCAGACCGTGCTTGCCGCCCTCGCGGCCGTACCCCGACTCCTTGTAGCCGCCGAACGGACTTCCGGGGTCGAACTTGTTGAACGTGTTGGCCCAGACCACGCCGGCGCGCAGCTGGTCGGCCACCCACAGGATCCGTGAGCCCTTGTCGGTCCACACGCCGGCAGACAGGCCGTACGGCGTGTTGTTGGCCTTCTCGACCGCCTCGGTGGGAGTGCGGAAAGTCAGGACGGACAGCACGGGGCCGAAGATCTCTTCACGGGCGATGCGGTGAGCCTGGGTGACGCCGGTGAACAGGGTGGGGGCGAACCAGAAGCCTCGGTCCGGCAACTCGCAGGGCGGCGACCACCGCTGCGCGCCCTCGGCGTCACCGACGGCGGCCAGCTGGGTGATGCGGTCGAGCTGTTCGGCGGAGTTGATGGCGCCGATGTCGGTGTTCTTGTCCAGCGGGTCACCGACGCGCAACGTTCCCATCCGCCGCTTGAGCCGGGCGAGGACTTCTTCGGCGACGTTCTCCTGTACCAGCAGCCGCGAGCCCGCACAGCAGACGTGCCCCTGGTTGAAGAAGATGCCGTTGACGATGCCCTCGACCGCCTGATCGACCGGTGCGTCGTCGAAGACGATGTTGGCGGCCTTGCCGCCGAGCTCGAGGGTCACCCGCTTGTCGGTGCCGGCCACGGCCTTGGCGATCGAGCGGCCCACGTCGGTCGAGCCGGTGAAGGCGATCTTGTCGACGTCGGGGTGCTCGACCAGGGCGCGCCCAGTCTGCCCGGCGCCGGTGATGATGTTGACGACACCGGGCGGCAGGTCGGCCTGCTGGCAGACCTCGGCGAACAGCAGAGCGGTCAGCGGTGTCGTCTCGGCCGGCTTGAGTACGACGGTGTTGCCGGCCGCGAGCGCGGGGGCGATCTTCCAGGCCAGCATCAGCAGCGGGAAGTTCCAGGGGATGATCTGCGCGGCGACGCCCAGCGCCCGCGGGTCGGCCCGGGCGTACTCCAACTTGTCGGCCCAGCCGGCGTAGTAGAAGAACCAGGCACTGACCAGCGGCAGGTCCACGTCGCGCGACTCCCGGATCGGCTTGCCGTTGTCGAGCGACTCCAGCACCGCGAACTCCCGGCTGCGCTCGGCGACGATGCGGGCGATCCGGTAGAGGTACTTGGCACGGTCGCGGCCGGCGAGCTTCGACCAGGTCCGCACGTAGGCGCGCCGGGCCGCCTTGACGGCCGCGCCCACCTCGGCCTCCCCGGCGTCGGAGACCTCCGCGAGCACCTCCTCGGTGGACGGTGAGACGGTCTTGAAGCTCTGCCCGGCCTCCACCCACTCCCCGTTGATGAACAGGCCGTAGCTGCTCTTGATGTCGACGATGGCCCGTGACTCGGGGGCCGGTGCGTACTCGAACGGGTTCCTGTCACTCATGTCTGCCTGATTCATGGCGGGCCTCAGTCGAGCGTGAAGTAGTCGGGACCTGCGTAGACGCGGGTACGCATTCTGCTGCGCTGCATCAGCAGGTCGTTGAGCAGCGTCGAGGCGCCGAAGCGGAACCACTGCGGGTCCAGCCAGTCGGGGCCGGCCACCTCGTTGACCATCACGAGGTACCTGATGGCGTCCTTCGCGGTCCGGATGCCGCCGGCCGGCTTGACCCCGATCATCGTCCCGGTCTGCTCGCGGAAGTCACGGACTGCCTCGAGCATCACCAGTGTCACCGGCAGCGTCGCCGCCGGCTGCACCTTGCCGGTGGAGGTCTTGATGAAGTCGGCCCCGGCCACCATCGCCAGCCAGGAGGCCCTGCGGACGTTGTCGTACGTCTGCAGCTCCCCGGTCTCCAGGATGACCTTGAGATGCGCGTGCGTGCCGTCCGGGCGAGCGCAAGCGTTCTTGATCGCCACGATCTCGTCATGGACCGCCTGGTAGCGGCCGGTCAGGAAGGCCCCCCGGTCGATGACCATGTCGATCTCGGAGGCGCCCGCCTCGACCGCGTCGGCGGTGTCAGCGAGCTTGATGTCGAGCGCCGCGCGGCCGGAGGGGAACGCGGTCGCGACGCTGGCGACACCCACCCCGGAGCCTCGCAGCGTCCGGACAGCAGTGTCGACCATGTCCGGGTAGACGCAGACAGTGGCAGCCGACGGACAGGTCGGGTCCGCCGGGTCCGGACGTATCGCCTTGCTCGCCAGCGCACGCACCTTGCCGGCAGTGTCCTGGCCCTCCAGGGTTGTCAGGTCGACCATGCGGATCGCGAGGTCGAGGGCGTACGCCTTGGCCGTGGTCTTGATGGACCGGGTCGACAGGGTGGCCGCCCGGGCCTCGACACCCACCTGGTCGACGCCGGGCAGGCCGGCGAGAAATCGGCGCAGCGAGGCTTCCGAGGCGGTGACGTCGTCGGCCTGAAAGGTCGTGCTCACCTGCGCAGTCTAGTTAGTCGGGCACCTCCGGGTCGAAACGAGGCGACGAAACGAGGAACAATAGGGCCATGGATGTTGCATCGGGGTCGCCCACGGGCACCAGAGCGCGCGGCCGCCCGGAGGAAAGCTTCGGCCCGCCGAGCGCCGGTTTCGGCTGGTTCGGCATCGTGGTGGTGGCCGCGTTCGTCGGTCTCGTGCTCAGCGACGGGCGCAGCGTCGGACACCTGGCGTTCGTCGCCGGCTTCCTGCTGTTCGCCGCCGTCATCGTGTCGGTGAACATCCGCCCGAGCCTGCGCCTGTACGCCGAGCACCTGCTGGTCCGCAACGCCTTGACCGACGTGTGGGTGCCGTGGGCGTCGGTCGAGCGGGTCGAGGTGCGGCAGGTGATGGAGATCGACGTCGGCGACGACGTGATCCGTGCGCTCGCGTTCGGACGGACTCTGCGCCAGCAGCGCAGTCACGCGGCCAGGAACCAGAACCGGCCGGTCCTCGCCGAGGGTGACGGGCGGGCGCTGCAAGGAGTCGACTACACCGACTTCGTGGCCGCCAAGCTGATGAACGTGGCGCAGTCGCGTGGGGGTGGCGGCAGCCGACCAGGCGGTCCCGAGCAGCATCCTGTCGTGCGTACCTGGAGGTGGGCCGAGATGGGCCTGTTCGGTGTGCTGGCCGCGCTGACCACCGTGTTGACCCTGCTCGCCTTGTGACCCGCCTGCGGTTTACCAGGGTCCCCTGGTAACCCGCACTGACCACGGGTTGCATCCCATGGGCAGTGACAACATGCCGCGGGGAGTTCCCTCGGTTGTCACCCACAGTGTGTGCACGAGAGCGGAGCGTACGGCCAGCGTCAACCGGCGTCGATCATCGCGGCCAGGTCACCGCGGATCGCGTCCAGGCGACCGGCCGCGCTGATGCGTGCCGCAGCGACCGCGTGCGCCTGCCCGGCGGAGTCGAGGACGCCGGTGTCGACCGGCACCACCACCTCGAGGTAGCACTTGAGCTTGGGCTCGGTGCCCGACGGGCGCACGACGACCCGGGTGCCCTCCGCGAGCCGGAACCGCAGGCCGTCCGTGGGCGGCAGCTCCGCCGACCCCGCCGCGAGGTCGTCCACACCCACCACGGCGAGGCCGCCCAGTGACCGGGGCGGCGCCGACCGGAACCGGGCCATCGCCGCGGCGATGAGAGAAAGGTCGGTGACGCGGACGGACAGCTGGTCGGTCGCGTGCAGGCCGTGCTCGACGGCCAGCTCCTCCAGCCGGTCGAGCAGCGTGCTGCCCGTGGCCTTGAGATCGGCGGCGAGCTCACACACCCGGACCATGGCCGAGAGGCCGTCCTTGTCCGCGGCGATGTGCGGAGCCACGGCGTACCCCAGTGCCTCCTCGTAGCCGTACGCAAGTCCCGGCACGCGTCCGATCCACTTGAACCCGGTCAGCACCTCGGCATACGGCTGGTGGTGTGCTGCAGCGAGCTTGCGCAGCAGCGTCGAGGACACGATCGTCGTCGCGTAGGTGCCCTGGACGCCGTGCCGCAGCAGGTGGTCGGCCAACAATGCCCCGACTTGGTCTCCGTGCAGCAGCTGCCATCCCTGTGGGCCGGGTACCGCCACCGCGCAGCGGTCGGCGTCCGGGTCGTGGGCGACCACAAGGTCGGCACCGACCTGCCGGGCCGTGGCCAGTACCTCGTCAACGGCACCGGGTTCCTCGGGGTTGGGGAACGCGACAGTCGGAAAGTCAGGGTCGGGTTCGGCCTGGTTGTCCGCCTCGTGCGCCGGACCGAAGCCGGTGCGCTCAAGCACCAGACGGACGACCTCGGCCCCGACCCCGTGCAGCGAGGTGTGCGCGATGACCAGGTCGCGCTGGCCGTGTGGGTCCGCAAGCGCCGCGACCGCTTCGACGTAGCAGCCGAGCACTTCGTCGCCGAGGGCGTCGTACGCACGCGCGCGGGGGATCTCCGACAGCCGGCGCGCGGCGACAGCATCGATCTCGGCGGCGATCGTGGCATCGACGGGCGGCACGATCTGGCTGCCGTCACCGAGGTAGACCTTGTAGCCGTTGTCGCGCGGTGGGTTGTGCGAGGCGGTCACCATCACCCCGGCTGCGCAACCGAGGTGCCGGATCGAGTACGCCAGCACCGGGGTGGGCAGCGGACGCGGGAGCACGTACGCCGGGATTCCCGCCCCCGCGACCACCTCGGCTGTGTCGCGTGCGAACACCTCGGAGTTGTGCCGTGCGTCGAAACCGATGACGACCCCTAGCTGATCGTCGACCGGATGGTCGCGCAGGTACGCCACCAGGCCGGCCGCTGCCTGGGTCACCACGACACGGTTCATCCGGTTCGGTCCGGCGCCGAGCTCGCCGCGCAGCCCCGCGGTGCCGAAGGCGAGCCGGCCGGCGAACCGGTCGGCGAGCTCACCGGCGGCAGGACCGTCCGGTGCGCCGGCGGCAGCGTCGAGC
>JACCXZ010000006.1 GCA_013696745.1 Nocardioidaceae bacterium
GGTGACACCCTCGAGTCGTTCCAGCGCCTCGGGCACCTCGACCCCGGCGAGCAGGGCGACGATGGCCGGCTTGGTGCGCCAACCACTCGCGTCGAGCGTCGCCGTCGCAGTGGCCACTCCCGTGACCTCGCGCACCATCCGTGTCATCGCCTGGATGCTGCTCTACATGGGCGTAACGCTGCTCGGCGCGGCCATCTACGGGAGTAGCTGGTTCGGGAACGCGGACCCGTTCGAGGTGTACTTCTCCCTCGTCGCCCGGTTGTCCCCGTGGGGTCGCTTCCGTGACACGGACGCGACCCTCACCGGCAGGATCGCCATCCGCAACCCACTGGACAACCTGGACAGCCAGCCGGTGCGCCCGGGCCTCGTGGCGGTGCTGGCGGTGCTGCTCGGGTCGACGGCCTTCGACAGCTTCAGCGCCGCCAACTACTGGCTCGCCACGACGGCACAACCGGGCGGCTTCGACCCCGTTCTGCGCGACACCCTGGTCCTCATCGCCTTCGTGGCGTTCGTCGCCGTGACCTTCGTCGCCGGGGCAGTCATCACCTCGGGGCTGACCCGCTCCCAGCGCCGCACAATGCAGGTGTCCTGGCGCACGGTCTGGTGCCGATCGTCGTCGGCTACATCTTCGCTCACTACCTGACGTTGCTGGTCGAGTACGGCCAGCAGACACTGGTGCAGTTGTCTGATCCACTGCTCACCGGCGCCGACTACCTCGGCACCGCCGACCACGCAGTGGTGTACTTCTTGTCCGGTCGACCCGAGCTGCTCGCGACGTTGAAGGTCGTGTTCATCGTCGCCGGCCACCTCGCCGGTGTCGCGGCCGCGCACGACCGCGCGGTCCGGGTCCTGCCTGCCCAGCATGCCGTCAACGGTCAGCTGGCGATGCTCGTGGTCATGCTCATCTACACGACCGGTGGTCTGCTGCTGCTGTTCAGCAGCTGACTTGTCCACGGCAGCCTCCCGCCGTTGGTGACACAGCAGCGCCGTGTTGATCTACTTGTCGAGGTCGAGGTCCTGGACCGCAGAGGAGGACGCCGTGATCGAGCCCGATCGGCCATCGGATGAGCAGCGGCAGCAGGAGCGTTCCCAGCCTCAGCTGGGAACGGCGCAGACCACCGGGAGATACCTGGTCGTGTTCGCCGACACGGACGGCGACCCTCGACCGCTGCTGCAGTCGGTGACAGGCCTGACCCACGTGGCCTCCTCGCGCGACTTCGACGACCAGCGGGTGGACACGTCGGAGACTGCGGAGGCGGACGCCACGATCTTCGCGGAGCTCGGTATCGCCGTGGTCACGGTGGATCCCGAGCAGCTGGGGGCTCTTCAGACCGCTGCCGAAGCCCGAGGCGCCATCGTGGCCACCGCCCCCGAGCTGATCCACCACGTGCTGACGTCCCCGGTCGGCGGCGGTACCCGGGAGCCGGCCGAACCACGCTGGCGAGACAATGACCGACTCACCTGGGGCCTGCAGGCGGTCAACGCCGCGACGTCGTCGTACTCGGGGCGCGGGGTCAAGGTCGCCGTCCTGGACACCGGACTGGACGCCACCCACCCGGACTTCGCCGGACGCACAATCACCGCCCAGTCCTTCGTCCCGGGGGAGACCGCACAGGACGGGCACGGGCACGGCACCCACTGCATCGGTACGGCGTGCGGTCCAGAGTCGCCTACCGATGGCCGCCGCTACGGCGTCGCGTACGAGGCCGAGATCTTCGCCGGCAAGGTGCTCAGCGATCAGGGTTCGGGCACCGACAGCAGCATCCTGGCAGGCATCAACTGGGCGGTCTCCCACGGTTGTGCCGTGATCTCGATGTCGCTCGGCGCCGAGGCCACTGCGCCGCACCCGCCGTACTCCTACGCCGGCCGCCGGGCACTGGTCCAAGGCACCCTGATCATCGCGGCCGCGGGCAACAACGCGAGCCGCCCCGGTGACCCCGGGTTCGTCGGCGCCCCCGCGAACAGCCCCGACATCATGGCAGTGGCGGCGGTCGACTCCCAGCTGAGCATCGCGCCGTTCTCCGCTCGCAGCCTGCCCGGCCGGGGCGGTCAGGTCGACGTCGCCGGCCCGGGCGTGGCCGTGTACTCGTCCTGGTTGATGCCTGCGAAGTACCAGACGATCGACGGCACGAGCATGGCGACGCCGCACGCCGCCGGTGTCGCCGCCCTGTGGGCGCAGGCGACGGGCCGTACAGGGCTGGAACTGTGGGCCACGCTGGCCAAGGAGAGCCAGCGGCTGGCCGAGCTGTCGGCCGACGTCGGTTCCGGGATGGTGCACGTCATCGACTGATGGGCGGGCACCGTTGTTGAGTCACTCTGGTCACCTGAGCATCAGCACTGTGCCGAACTGCCCATCGGCGCGCACCCGCACCGGCCCGAACGTCACAGCTCTGGTGCGGGTGTGACTCCTGTGGCGTTCGAGCTGCGAAGGGCCTGAGTCGCGTGACCCGAGGCGGTCAGTGGTGCAGGAGCGGGGTCGCGGGGCTGGTCAGGCCCGGTTTCGCGCCACTGGCGCAGGTGTTGGTCCGGGCGGGCTATCGTTGACGCGTGGCCCAGGTCAGCGTCACCGTCACCGTCGACGACGAGCACGTCCGAGCGATCACCGATGTCGCAGCCGCGTTGCGCGACCGTGGGATGCATGTCGAGCAGGTGCTCGGCACCGTGGGTGCCGTCACCGGGTCCGTACCGCAAGAGCTCCGACAGTCATTGAGCGACGTCGTCGGCGTCGCTCACGTGAGCGGGGAGACGCGCGTCCAGCTGCCCCCTCCGGACGCGCCCGTGCAGTGACCGCGGCGTGCCGTACCGGGATCACCGGCCGGTGCCGTCACGTGCCTGGAACAGGTGGTAGAGCAGGATCAGCTGGGTGAGCGCGAGCGGCTCGCTGCGCTGGTCAGGGGTGATCTGGCCGAGCTGCTCAGGTGGGCCGCCGGCTGTCTCCAGCTCCTCCCAGATCGCCTTCTCCAGCTGCCTGGCCTCCTCCGGCGACGCGTGACCGTGCACGTGCAGGCAGTCGGTCGGCGTGCCGTCCTTGTCCCGCATGATCTTCAGATGCATCGCGTTGCGTAGGTTGTCGGTCAGGACGTTGCTCAGGGCCGGGTGCCGGATCGTGGGGCGCAGGAACAGCTCGGCCGACAACGGGGTCCCGGGCGGATCCTGGCGTCCGGGTACGGGGGCGAAGCGGGCGACGATGTCGGCGAACCGACGCTGCGGCCGGATGAACGCTTCGGACTCGGGCTCCCTGCGTTCCAGATCGGCCAGCACCTGTTCTGGCGTGTAGCCCCGCTTGGCGCAGTCGCGCTGGACCTTCCACTGGTGGCGGATCTCCTCGGGGGGTTCCAGGAAGACCATCACGTCGAAGCAGGCCCGCAGCAGCTTCGTCGACATCGGGTGCAGTCCCTCAACGATGACGAATTCCTTGGGCTCGACGTACTCGGGCCGGACGAGGGAGCCCGTCGCGTGGTCGTACACCGGCTTCAGGATCGGACGCCCGAGCGCCAGGAGCTGCAGGTGCTGCTCCATGATGTCGATGTAGTTGCAGTCCGGATGCAACGGCGTGAAGGGCAGCTCCTTGCGCTCGGTGCGGTCGAACTGGTGGTAGTCGTCGACGCAGATCGACGTGCACCGGTCCTCCCCGAGCGCTCCGACGAGGCCCTCGGTGAGCGTCGTCTTGCCCGAGGCGGAGTCTCCGGCGATGGCGAGCATGACGGGGCGTGGGACACCGTCGACCTGCGAGCGCGTCATCCGGAGGATCCTGTCGGGCATGTGGACAGCACACCGCAGGAACGTCGAAGTCGGCTCACCCCCAGGAGTGGATGCCGGGGTGACTCGCCTGCCGACACGATCTGCACATCACTGGAACCGGTTACTTTGGGCGCATGCCGACCCCGGTGATCCGCCTGGTCATGGTCGACGACCATGCGATGGTGCTGCACGGCGTCGACGCGATGCTGTCCCACTTCCGCGACGACGTCGCGATCGTCGGGACGGCCACCAATCTCGCCGATGCCCTATCGCTGGTCACGACCGAGCGGCCGGACGTGCTGCTGTGTGACGTCCGGCTGGGCAAGGACAGCGGCCTGGACCTGTGCCGGCAGACGAAGACGGTGTGTCCCGACACCCGGGTGGTCTTCCTGACCGTGTACGAGGACGAGCAGTACCTGTACCAGTCCCTGCGGGCGGGTGCCTCGGGGTTCGTGCTGAAGCGGGTCGACGGCGTCGAGCTGGTGGGACATCTTCGGCGGGTGATGGACGGCGACCTGGTGATCGACCCGACGCTGGCCGGTCGGATCGCGCTGTCGGCCGCCAGGATCAACGCCGGTGAGTTCTGGGCGGGTGCGCACCTCGGTCTCACCCAGCGCGAGAGCGAGGTGCTGTCCCTGGTGGTCGCCAACCACTCGAACAAGGGGATCGCCGCCAAGCTGGTCATCAGCGAGGACACGGTCAAGACGCACATCCGCGGTCTGTATCGCAAGCTGGGGGTGTCGGACCGCGGTGGAGCCATCGCTGTCGCTCTGCGCGAGGGGCTCTTCCAGTGACCGATCCGAGCGCCCTGCACGATGCGGTCGTGACGCCGGGCACGGTGGATCTCGGCGGCGTCGCACGTGTGTTCACCGACGTGTTCGAAGCCGACGGCACCGTCGTGTTCGTGGTGGACCCCGACCGCAGGCAGCTGGAGGTCGGCGCATCCCAACCGCCCGGAGGGGTCGACGAGCGCGACCTGCGAATCCCCCTCGGGTACGGAGTCACCGGTCTGGTCGCGATGAACGGTCGGCCGGTCACGCTGGTGGACGACACGCCCCGCAACAGGGCGCACCAGCGGCTGCTGGGGCTCGTCCCTGGGGGCACGGTGTGCAGGTTGTGTGTCCCAGCCCGGGGAATCGGCTCTGCCATCGTGGGTGTGATCGCTATCCACCGGCACCGGCGGGTCGCCTTCACCGACGCCGATGCGCACAGGGCACAACGGTTCGCCGACCTGGTGGGTCTGCGTCTGCACGCGGAGAGCCTGCTCGAGGCAGCCGAGGAACACCGCTCCCAGCGGGACCACCTGATCGCGCATGCCACCTCGGCGCAGGAAGCCGAACGCCGGCGCATTGCAGGGGACCTGCACGACGGCGTGACGCAGGCACTGGCCTCCTTGGCGTTCCACCTCTCCGCCGCCGATGTCGGGTTGTCGGCCCTCGCGGACACCGAGCCGTCGGCTGCAGAGGCCAAGTTGCAGATCCAGTCGGCGCGCCGGCTGGCGGGCCTGGCCTACGACGAGACCAGGGTTGCGATATCGGGCCTGCACAGCCTGTTGCTCGACGACCTGGGACTGGTCGCCGCCCTCGAGTCACTGACCAAGAACGTGCCGCAGCTGCACATCGAGCTGCGCGGTGACCCTGCGGCTGGCATCGAGCTCCCGGATCACTGCGCAGCCGTTCTGTACCGGATCGCCCAAGAGGCGATCAACAACAGCGTCAAGCATGCAGAAGCCCAGCATGCAGTGCTGTCGATCCGACGGGTCGGCGACGCGGTGGTCCTGCGTGTGAGCGACGACGGCATCGGGTTCGACGTCGAGAAGGCCCGGGCAGACGCCAGGTCGGCGACGTCGGAGGAGCACTACGGCCTCTCCTCGATCGCGGAGCGCTGCGCCCTGATCGGCGCGACCCTGCGCATCGACTCCGCCGAGGGTCGCGGCACGGCGGTGACCGTCGAACTGCCTGTGCGTCCAGCGTAAGTTGTGCGCCGTCGACTTACGAGTAGGTGCTGGGGTGGAACGCCGCCGCACCCACCTCCTCGGCGCTGGTGATGTGCTCGATGAACAGCACGGCACTTCGGGTCGGCGCATCGGTGGTCGCGACGTGCCAGGGCCGGTCCAGCGGGGTCCTGGGCACGGGTAGGTGGTCGAGCCGTCGGTTCCGGAGATCGAGGCCGACCGCATCAGCATGCACGAGCGTCACCCCCAACCCTTCCCTGGCGGCTGCGACGACAGCGCCGTGGGTGCCCAGCGTGAGGACCGGCGGTGACGCGTCGAGCTGAGTCAGCAGGCCCAGCGCCGTGTCCCTGATTCCGGAGCCCGGGCCGGGCAGCAGCCAGGCAGCGGTCAGCGGGTCTGTGAAGCTGCCCGGGGCGCCCACCACGATCAGCTCGTTGGCGCGTCGGGCGCGGGTGACCAGGCCGGAGCCCTGCGGCGGACGACCCGCGAGCACCATGTCGGTCTCGTGGTGGGTCAGCTCGGTGAACAGCTCGTCGCGTGGCAGGACCGAGAGGCTCAGCTCCACCTCGGGATAGCGCCGGCGGAACGAAGCCAGGAGCGCCGGCAGCAGGTACTCACTGGCGGAGGCGACGGCGCCGATGCGCAGCCTGCCGCGCTCCGCGGTCCGGACGGCTGACTGCGCCTCGTCTATCAGGCCGAGGATGCGTCGGCAGTAGTCGGCGTAGACCAGGCCGCTGTCGGTGACCCGGATTCCGCGCCCCGCCTTGGTCAACAGCTCGGTGTGCAGGTGCCTGGCCAGCTGGGTCACCGCTGTGGAGACCGCCGGCTCGGTGACGTGCAGCTGGGCCGCCGCCGCTCGCACACTGCCGTGGTCGACGACGGCCACGAAGGTCCGCATCCGTCCCCAGGTCACCGCGGTCATCACAGCAGCGTACGCATACTTAACTCGAACATTCATTGTTTGCAGGAAACATTCAGTTGTCACGAGGCAATCCCGCTGCGACCGTGGGGGAGGTCGACCCGGCTGGGTCGATAAGTCACGCAGGAGGCAGTGATGACCGAAGGCGCCATCAAGAGCCGCTGGGATCCAGGCGTCCAGACCTATGCCGGGATGGGCTACTACAACGCGGACTACGAGCCCCAGGACACCGATGTGCTCGCGGTCTTCCGGGTGACCCCCCAGGAAGGCGTGGACCCGATCGAGGCCGCCGCGGCTGTCGCCGGCGAGTCGTCGACTGCCACCTGGACGGTCGTGTGGACGGATCGACTCACCGCCCACAGTCACTACCAGGCGAAGTGCTACCGCGTGGACGACGTACCCGGGCGACCAGGGGAGTACTTCGCGTACGTCGCCTACGACATCGACCTGTTCGAGGAGGGGTCCATCGCGAACCTGACCTCGTCGATCATCGGCAACGTCTTCGGGTTCAAGCCGTTGAAGGCCCTGCGCCTGGAGGACATGCGCATCCCGGTCGCCTACGTGAAGACTTTCCAGGGCCCGCCGCACGGCATCGTGATGGAGCGCGAGTACCTGAACAAGTTCGGCCGGCCGCTGCTCGGCGCCACCGTCAAGCCCAAGCTGGGGCTGTCCGCCCGCAACTACGGCCGGGTGATCTACGAAGCCTGCCGTGGCGGCCTGGACTTCACCAAGGACGACGAGAACATCAACTCCCAGCCCTTCATGCGCTGGCGGGACCGCTTCCTGTTCGGCATGGAGGGCGTCCACAAGGCGATGGCCGACACCGGCGAGGTCAAGGGCCACTACCTCAACATCACGGCCGCCACGATGGAGCAGATGTACGAACGGGCCGAGTTCGCCAAGGAGCTGGGCAGCATCGTGGTGATGATCGACCTCACCATCGGCTACACCGCCATGCAGTCCATGTCCCACTGGGCCCGCAACAACGGCGTGCTGCTGCACCTGCACCGCGCCGGCCATGGGACCTTCACCCGGCAGAAGACCCACGGCGTCAGCTTCCGGGTGCTCGCCAAGTGGTGCCGGCTGATCGGCGTCGACCACCTGCACGCCGGCACGGTCGTCGGCAAGCTGGAGGGTGACCCGGCCACCACCAAGGGCTTCTACGACACGCTGCGCGACGACCACATCCCGACCAGCATGGGCAACGGCATCTTCTTCGACCAGGACTGGGCGAGCCTGCCCGGTGTGATGCCGGTGGCCTCCGGCGGCATCCACGCCGGCCAGATGCACCAGCTCGTCGACCTGCTCGGCGAGGACGTCGTGCTGCAGTTCGGCGGCGGCACGATCGGACACCCGCTCGGGATCGCCGCGGGGGCCGAGGCCAACCGGGTCGCCCTCGAGGCGGTGGTCAAGGCGCGCAACGAGGGCCGCGACCTGATCCGCGAGGGCCCGGACATCCTGCGCACCGCCGCGGAGCACAACCGTCCGCTGGAGGTGGCGCTGGCCACCTGGGGCGA
The DNA here is from genome assembly GCA_013696745.1 of Nocardioidaceae bacterium. Lineage (GTDB taxonomy): Bacteria > Actinomycetota > Actinomycetes > Propionibacteriales > Nocardioidaceae > JACCXZ01. The sequence continues at coordinate 8,132 of JACCXZ010000006.1, forward strand.
CGTCACGTTCGACTACGCCTCGACCGACTCACCCGATGTGGTCCCCACCGTCAGCTAGGAGCCACCATGTACCTGCGCCAAGGAGCATTCTCCTACCTTCCCGAGCTCAGCGACGACGAGATCGCCGCCCAGGTCCGGTACGCGCTGCTGAACGGGTGGCCGGTGTCGATCGAGTACACCGACGACCCGCACCCCCGCAACGTCTACTGGGAGATGTGGGGCCTGCCGCTGTTCGACCTCGACGAGCCGGACGGGGTCCTGGCCCAGATCAACGAGTGCCGATCGACGTTCCCGCACCACTACGTCCGTGTCATGGCCTACGACGCGAGCCTGGGACGCCAGACCACAGCCATGCAGTTCCTGGTCCAGCGTCCTGCCGAGGAACCGGGGTTCCTGCTCACGCGTACCGAGGGAACTGACCGCCGCCAGCAGTACGGCCTGCAGCCGTACGCGACCACGGCTCCTTCCGGCCAGAGGTACGGGCAGCAGTGAGGGAGTCGAACGCGCCGCCGTCCGGCTTCGGATTCTACCGACCGGGCGCGGAGGGGCCGGCGCGGACCGACGACGCGGAGCAGCCGTCGGAGACCGAGGAGATCCTGGCTGACGACGCGGAGCTGGACCTGTCGGCCGCCGAGGCCCCGCGTCACGTCAGGGAGACCCTGGCTAGTCTGGATGCCGAGCTGGTCGGCCTCACCCAGGTCAAGCGCCGGGTCCGCGAGATCGCGGCGCTCCTGCTCATCGACCGGGCTCGGCAGCAGTTCGGCCTCGCGTCGTCGCGGCCCACGTTGCACATGAGCTTCACCGGTGGCCCCGGGACCGGGAAGACGACCGTGGCGTTGCGCATGGCCCAGATGCTGCATGCGATGGGTTACATCCGCACCCCCAAGGTGCACACGGTGACCCGTGACGACCTCGTAGGCCAGTACATCGGGCACACCGCGCCGAAGACCAAGGAGGCCATCGCCCGTGCCGCGGGCGGTGTGCTGTTCATCGACGAGGCGTACTACCTCCACCGGCCCGAGAACGAGCGGGACTACGGACAGGAGGTCATCGAGATCCTGCTGCAGGAGATGGAGACCGAGCGGGCCAGCCTGGTGGTCATCTTCGCCGGCTACCCCGACCGGATGGGTGCCTTCTTCTCGGCCAACCCAGGCCTGTCCTCACGGGTCCCGCACCACATCGGCTTCGACGCGTACAGCCACGAGGAGCTGATGCAGATCGCGCAGCTGATGGTGGCCAAGGAGAACTTCCGGTTCGACGAGCCGGCCGGCAAGGCGTTCTCGGAGTACCTCGAGCTGCGCATGCAGCAGCCGCGGTTCTCCAACGCCCGCAGCGTACGCAACGCCGTGGAGCGGTGCCGGTTGCGCCAGGCCAAGCGGCTCGTCGAGCTCGACCGGCCACTGACCAAGGACGACCTGGTCACGCT
>JACCXZ010000015.1 GCA_013696745.1 Nocardioidaceae bacterium
CCCGGCCGGGGGAACCCGCGCACCTGCTGACGACATACGAGCCGGGAGTACGCCTGGAGGACGTGCTCCCACACGCCGACCCGGCGCTCGGTCGATCGCTGGCCGCGTCCCTGGGTGGCGTGCTCGCGACGCTGTCGGGCATTGCGTTCCTGCGTCCGGCGATGTTCCTCGACGCCGACCTCATGCTGTCCGTACAGGCGGCCCCGGCGCCGGACCTGGTGGCCTGGCTGGACCAGCACGCCGCGATCAGCGTCCTGAGTACCTGGGATCCGCGGCTGCTGCACTCGCTGCGTCAGGTCTGCGACCGTGCCGACGGCCTACTCGACGGGGTACGGCGTAGTTGCCTGGTGCACAGCGATTTCAATCCCAAGAACATCCTGGTCGACCCGGCGTCGGGAGCCGTCACCGCCGTCCTCGACTGGGAGTACGCGCACGCGGGGTCTCCCTACGCCGATCTCGGCAACCTGCTGCGGTTCGAGCGTGGCACGGCCTGGGCTCACGACGTTCTGGACGCCTTCGTCCGGCGGGTGCCCGACCTGGCCAGCGACCCGCTGCGGCTGGCCTATGCCGGTGACCTCTGGGCGCTCATCGACCTCGCCGGACGGCCGGTTCGGCACCGCGTCGTCGAGGAGGCGACCCGGCTGCTGAGCGCCATCGCGCGAACAGGTGACCTGCACGCAGAACCGTGATGGTCGCGAACCGCATGGATGCGATGGCCGGTCACCGGGAGCCCTCGCTAGCGCGAGGTTCACAAGGTCGACGGTGGCGGCGTCATGGTTGGTGCGGTTGGCTGGGACTTCGAGTCGTCGGTCGAACGGGCCTGGCAGCGGTTCCCAAGTCGGTTGGCGGATCGATTGGCCGAACTCGCCGTCGGCGAGCTCCTCGTCCTCGACGCGAGCACAGCCGGCGAGAACGGCGGTTTACCCTTCGTTGCCTTTCTGGGTGAGGGAGCGGGACGTTTCGAGGCAGAGGTGTCGAGCAACGCCTACCTGCATGCGCGTCACGCCATCGATGCCCACGGGGACGCCTCGCTCCAGGAGCGGGGCTGGCGTAGCCGGACGCCCTTCTCGCTGCATCGGGACCGGCGTACTGCTCGTACGCGTGGTGGCGGGTGCTGTCGAGCCCTGCGATGCTCACGTCGCCAGCTGCCACTTGCGGAGCTCCCCTTCGTGGGGACCGTCGACGGTCCCCACCCACTCGAAAGGCGATATGTCCTCGCGGGGACCACCACGTCGAGATGGGTCCGGCACGGCAGTCGAGATGGGTCCGGCACGGCAAAGGGCCAACGGGCCGTTTCCTCCAGCCGCACCAGCCAGGGGGTCCGATGAGCACGACGCCGTACCTCATGCGGTTGGTCGACCGAGAGCTGGACGACCTGATCGCAGAGCTGTCCGCTCGCGGCCGATCCGGGACGCCTCGCCGCGGCGGCACCACCGGTCCTCGTCGACGAATGGCAGCGCTACCCGGAGTCGTGGGATCGGGTCCGCCGCGCCGTGGACGAAGGCGCGCCACCGGGGTCCTACCTCCTCACCGGTTCGGCGACGACGACAGCCGCCACCCACTCCGGGGCCGGTCGGATCGTGCGGCTGCGGATGCGTCCGCTGAGCCTCGCCGAGCGGCGCATCGCCGAACCCACCGTCAGCCTCGGGCGGATGCTGGCTGGGACCCGACCGGTCGTCGAGGGGCAGACCAGTCTCACAGTGGCCGACTACGTCGACGAGATCGTCGGATCTGGGTTCCCGGGCACCCGGGCGATGTCGTGGCGTTCGCGGGAGGCAGTGCTCGACTCGTACCTGGACCGGATCGTGGAGCACGACTTCCCCGAGCTCGACCGGGTGGTGCGGCACCCGACCCGTCTGCGCCAGTGGATGACCGCGTACGCGGCCGCGAGCTCGACGGCGGCGTCGTACGAGTCGATCCGGGATGCGGCGACCGGCGGTCACGGTGACAAGCCGGCGAAGTCCACCACGCAGCCCTACCGCGAGATCCTGGAGCGGCTGTGGGTGGTGGAACCGGTGCCGGCGTGGCTGCCGTCGCGCAACCACTTCCGGCGGCTGACGGCAGCACCGAAACACCGGCTGTGTGATCCGGCGCTGTCTGCGCGGCTGCTCGGCGTCGACCGTGAGGCGCTGCTCGACCTGAGTCCGGTGGTCACGCCACGAGCTCGTGACACGACGCTGTCAGGTCAGCTCTTCGAGTCGCTGGTGTGGCTCAGCGTGGCGTCGTACGCACAAGCGGCACGAGCCCGGGTACGCCACCTGCGGACCCGGGCTGGTGAGCGAGAGATCGACCTGGTCGTCGAGCGGGCAGACCAACGGGTGGTCGCGATCAAGGTCAAGCTGTCGACCACGGTCGACGACGCAGACGTCCGCCACCTGCGCTGGCTCCAGGACCAGCTGGGCCCCGACCTGCTGGACGCGGTCGTCGTCACCACCGGCGCAGACGCGTATCGCCGCCGCGACGGCATCGCGGTGGTGCCCGCAGCCCTGCTCGGACCCTGACCGCAGTGGTCGCTGCCTCAGCCCGCCAGCCCGAACTCCGTCCATCTGGTCGCCAGCCGCTCGCGATCAGGCCGGTCTGCGCGTCGTGGGGGAAGTGCAAGTGTGCGCCCGTGCATCTCTTGCAGCCCGTGGCGCAGCATGGGCCC
>JACCXZ010000018.1 GCA_013696745.1 Nocardioidaceae bacterium
TCGCTGTCACCCTTGCTCGAGCACCGCCTTGAGGAAGCGCTTGGTGCGCTCGTGGGCCGGGTTCTCGAAAATCTCCTCGGGTGGGCTGTCCTCGATGATCTGGCCACCGTCGAACATCAGCACCCGGTGCGAGACGTCGCGAGCGAAATGCATCTCGTGGGTCACGATCAGCATGGTGATGTCGGTGGTCTCGGCAATCTCGCGAAGCACGTTGAGCACGCCGGCGACGAGCTCCGGGTCCAGGGCTGAGGTCACCTCGTCGAGCAGGAGGACCTTGGGCTCCATCGCGCAGGCCCGGGCGATCGCCACCCGCTGCTGCTGGCCGCCCGACAGCTGCGTCGGGTGCGCATCGACTTTGGCCTCGAGCCCGACCCGCTCCAGCAGTTCCCTGGCGTCCTGCTCGGCCTCGTCCCGGCTCTTGCCGAGGACCCGGATCGGGGCCTCTGTGATGTTGCCCAGCACCGTCATGTTGGGGAACAGGTTGAACTGCTGGAAGACCATCCCGATCTTGGTACGGACGCGACGCTGGTGCTTCTCGTCCGCAGGGATCAGCCGGTCGCCCTTGGGCATGTGGGACAGGGGCTCACCGTCCACCCAGATGTGACCACCGTCCACCTTCTCCAGCGTCATCAACAACCGCAGGATCGTGGTCTTGCCGGAGCCGCTCGGGCCGATCAGCGTGCACCGCTCACCGGGTCCCACGTTGAAGTCGAGATCGCGGAGGACGACGTGGTCTCCGAACCGCTTCACGACCTTGTCGAAGGTGATCAGCGGCGAGCCGCTACCCCCGTGCTGGGCTTCGGGCGAGGTGGTGTCAGGCGTGGCCAACACGATGCTCCAGTCTTCTCAGTGCTACCGAGCTCGGGTAGCTGGCGGCCAGGAAGATGAGGCCGGCGATCGTGAGCGGCTCGACGTACCGGAAGCTTCCGCCACCGATGTCGATCGCTGTTCGGACCATCTCCGGTATGGAGATGAGAAAGAGAAACGGGGTCTCTTTGAACATGGAGATCACGTAGTTGCCCAGCGACGGCAACACGTTGCGGATCGCCTGCGGCAGGACGACACGCTGCCATTGGTAGCGCGCGGGCAACGACAACGCGGTGCAGGCCTCCCACTGGCCGGGCGGCACTGCATCGATGCCGGCCCGGTAGATCTCGGCGTAATAGCAGGCGTAATGCACGCCCAGCGTCAGCACGCCCACGAACAACCCGCCCAGCGTAATACCGATCGAGGGCAGCACGTAGAACATGAAGAACAGCTGGATCGGGATCGGGGTGCTGCGGACGAATTCGATGAACACCGTGGTCAACGGCGCGAGTACGGGAACGTGCGCACGCCGAATGACGGCGAAAACCAGGCCGAGTACGGCGGCGAGCACCGACCCCAGCACGGTCGCCAGCAGCGTGTAGCGCAAGAAGGCCTCCAGGATCGGGGGCAGGCTGTCCAGGGCGTAGTCCATGTCCCAGGTCATGCGACCTCACCCTCCTGCGCCGCCGGCCCGCGGAAGGCGAAGATCTTGCTCCGTTCCTCGCGTTGGCCGAGCCGGCCCTTGGCACGCGCCTCCAGCACGTGCATCAGGAGCGTGCATAGGTACGCGAGCACGAAGTAGACGACGAGCAGCAGGCCGAAGATGAAAGCTTCGTTGCCCTCCGCCGCGCGATACTGGTCGGCGACCGTGGCCAGGTCGGTCACCGTGACCAGGAACACCAACGGAGTGCTCTTGAGCAGCTGGATCAGCAGGTTGCCGAACGGGGGGATCATCAGTGGCAAGGCCTGCGGGATGATGACCCGCCGCATCCGCTGGACCGGGGAGAGGCTCAGAGCGATGGCGCCCTCCCACTGGGGTCGGGGCACGGCGGTGATCGCTCCGCGCACCACCTCGGCGCCGTAAGCGCCGAAATTCAGCGAGAAGGCGACCACGGCTACCGCGATCGGGGTCAGCCGGTAACCCAGCAGTGGCAGCACGTAGAAGAGCCAGAACAACTGGACCAGTAAGGACGTGCCCCGGAAGAACTCGATCACGATCCTGGCCCCGATACGCGGCAGGGCTGCCTTCATCCGGACCAGGAGACCGAGCGCGAAGGCGACGAGCGTCGCGCCGACCGCTCCCAGCACGGTGACATAGATCGTCACCCACAGCCCGCCCAGGAGATTGTCCACCCAGGGCACGAACTGGAGGTCAGCCATGTCGGACCTGTCAGCTGCCGTCGCAGAGCCGTTGAGTGGTGACGTCGTCAGCCGGGATCGTCTCCGGACCGAAGCCGAAGGGCTCGATGATCTCGAGCAGTTCACCGGATTCCTTCAACTTGGTCAATTCCTCGTTGAACGCCGCCAGCAGCTCCTCGTCCTCCTGGCGGAACACAGCCCCGCCACAGCCCAGCTGCTCCTTGCCGTCAACGACCGGTGTGAACGGTTCGGTCAGGACGACCTCGGTGTCGGGATTCTGCTCCAGTACGTCGCGCAGCGTGATCGTGGTAAGGCCGAACGCGTCGAGCCGGCCCTGCTCGAGCTGGAGCAACCCGTCGCGCGTTGTCGGCACCGTGACGATGTTGGAGCCGGCGACACCGGACTGCTTCGCAAAGTCACCCTCGACGGCTCCGCCGAGCACACCGAGCCTGATTCCGGCGTCGGCAACGGACTGGAAATCGGTGATGTCGTCAGGATTGCCTGGCGGCACGAGAAAGGCGTTCGGGACGCAGTACATCGGGTCGGAGAAGGCCGCCTCGACGCATCGTTCGGGTGTGATGAACATTCCCGCGGCCACGACGTTGAAGCGATTGGCGTTGAGTCCGGGGATCAGCCCGTCGAAAGATACCTGTGTGGCCTCGACGGTGTCGATGCCGAGGTTGCCCCAGATCGTCTTCTGCACGGTCGGGTCCATGCCGGTGAGCTCGCCACCGTCGAGGTAGGCGTACGGCTCTTCGCCAGCTATCCCGACGGTGATCGTGCCCTGGCTACGCAACTGGTCGAGTGCGCCGCCGCCACCGCCGTCGCTGCCGTCAGTATCAGTGCGCGAGCAAGCCGTGACGAGGCCGGGAGCCACCACCAGGCCGGCAACCAGCCCACCGTGGCGAAGGAAGCTGCGCCGGGACCAACCGCTGGTGTGACTCATGCCTGATCCTCCGTTGCTGAACTCCGGGCTGAAGGGACGTGTCGGCTGCCTCGGCGGACGGTCCGCTCGGTGGCCACATTACCTCCGCAGACCGTAAGCGTAGAAAATAGGATTGTCAACAATCTACTTTGATCCGGTGCTCAGGCCGGGTAACAGGCCCACGCGCGGCGGCCGCCTACCTTGAGTCTGGTCTGACCAGTTTCGAGAAGAAGACCCGTCGGTAGCCGTCCTCGACGGCTCGATGCGTTTCGGCGTAGCCGTGGTGCGGGTAATAAGTCAAGTTCTCGGCCATGGCTTCATTGGTGTAGAGCCTGACCTCGGCCAAACCCCAGGCGACTGCCTGGCCCTCCGCGAAGGCGAGCAGGTGTCCCCCGACTCCGCTGCCCTGTGTCTCGGGACGAACCGCGACGTTCTCCAGGAGCAGGTGATCGGCATCGGCCAACAGCACGATGAGCCCGGCTACCGCGCCGTCTACTTCTGCGACCCACACGTGTCCCCGACGAATCAGGTCCTCGTAGTCAGCGCGCACCGGAGCCGGCTCGCGCCCCATGCGCTCCACATAGGGGGCGTACGCCGACCGAGCCACCGCGCAGATCGCGGCTCGATCGTCAGCGCGCGCTTGCCGGATCCTCACCATGTCAGCGGTCTGCTCAAGCGTGACGCAAGCTCAGGCATGGACAGCTGCCACGGACTCCGCCCAGATGGACGCAGCCTCGTCGATGTGCTCGGCCTGCACCACAAGAGCCGGGATAAAGCGAACGACCTGACCCCACGCCCCGCAGGTGAGCACCAGCAGGCCGCGCTGCGCTGCCTCCTGCTGGGCGGCGGCCGCAGTGGCTCCGTCCGGGGTGCCGGCGGCGTTGCGGAACTCGTTGCCGAGCATCAGGCCGAGTCCGCGTACGTCGGTGATCCGGTCATGACCAGACGCGACATCGGTGAGCGCCGCGCGCAGCTGGTCACCGCGCTCGGCGGCGTTGTCCACCAGCTTCTCCTCCACGATGACATCCAGCGTGGCCAGCGCCGCTGAGCAGGCGACGGCGTTGGCTCCGTACGTGCCCCCCTGCGAACCTGGCCAGGCCTGGGCCATCAGGTCCGAGGACGCAGCGATGGCAGACAGCGGGAAGCCGGAGGCCAGGCCCTTGGCCGTCACCAGGATGTCGGCCCGGACGTCGAAGTGGTCACCGCCCCAGAATCTGCCGGTGCGGCCCCACCCGGTCTGGACCTCGTCGACTACGAGCAGGATCCCGTGCCGGTCGGCACGTTCGCGCAGCCCGGCGAAGAACCTGGCGTTGCCGGGCACATAGCCGCCTTCGCCCAGCACCGGCTCGACGACGAACGCGGCGGTGTCCTGTGGGGGAGTGACTGTCTGCAGGAGGTAGTCCAGCTGGCGCAGCGCGAAGTCGGTTGCCTCCTCGACGGGCCAGCCGAAGTGGGTGGGGTCCGGGAACGGGGCGATGTGGACGCCGCCCATGATCGGGTTGAAGCCGGAGCGGAACTTGGTGCCGGAGGTCGTCATCGAGGCGGCCGCGACCGTACGGCCGTGGAAGCCGCCGTGGAAGACGACGACGTTGGGGCGACCGGTGGCCTGCCGACTCAGGCGCAACGCAGCCTCGATGGCCTCCGACCCGGAGTTCGCGAAGAACATCCGGTCCAGCCCAGCCGGCAGCACCTCGCCGAGCCGGTCGACCAGGTCGAGCAGGGGGCGGTGCAGGACCGTCGTGTACTGGGCATGGATCAGCGTCCCCACCTGGCGCTGGGCAGCCTCCACCACGCGAGGATGGCAGTGACCGGTGCTCGTCACCCCGATCCCGGCGGTGAAGTCGAGGAACCGGCGGCCCGCCTCGTCGAAGAGGTGGACGCCTTCTCCGCGGGCCGCCACGACGCCGGTGGCCTGCTTGAGGACCTGCGAGAGTTCAGCCACGAGTGCACCCCTCTGGTAGATTGTCGACAATCACCGTACAGCAGTGCTGGTCGAAGGCCAATGCGCCCTAGCCGCACGTGCGAAAGGACGTCGGATGGGCACGAGCCAGCCAGACACTTCCACCACCGCGCAGGCCGTGTTCGAGCGCGCCCCCCAGCAGCTGTACGTCGGCGGCCGCTGGGTCGACGCCGAGCGAGGGGCGACGTTCGACGTGGTGGATCCCTCGACCGGCGAGGCTCTCTGCGCGGTCGCAGACGCTTCCCCCGCGGACGGGCGGGCCGCGCTCGAAGCAGCCGCAGCGGCGCAGGCGTCATTCGCCGCCACGTCGTCGCGGGAGCGCGCTGACACACTCATGCGGGCGTTCGACCTGCTGCACGACCGGATCGACGACCTGGCGCTGCTCATGACCCTGGAGATGGGCAAGCCGTTGGCCGAGGCCCATGGTGAGATCGCGTACGCGGCTGAGTTCCTGCGCCACTTCGCCGGTGAGGCCGTCCGCATCGACGGCGGGTACCAGGCCGCGCCGGCCGGCGGCGCACGATTCCTCGTCGCCAAGCAACCGGTCGGACCGTGCCTGCTGATCACGCCGTGGAACTTCCCGATGGCGATGGCCACCCGCAAGATCGGCCCCGCCATCGCTGCCGGTTGCACGAGCGTGGTCAAGCCGGCGCAACAGACGCCGTTGTCCACGCTGGCGTTCGTCGACATCCTGCGCGAGGCCGGTCTGCCGGCCGGTGCCGTGAACGTGGTCACCACAGCGGACGCCACCGGGGTGATGGAGCCGTTGATCAGGTCGGGGCTGGCGCGCAAGCTGTCCTTCACCGGCTCGACCAAGGTGGGCCGGATCCTGCTGGAACAGTGCGCGGACAAGGTGCTGCGCACCTCGATGGAACTCGGCGGCAACGCGCCGTTCATCGTCTTCGAGGACGCGGACCTCGACGAAGCCGTCGACGGCGCGATTGCGGCGAAGATGCGCAACATGGGGGAGGCGTGCACCGCAGCCAACCGCATCTACGTCCATCAGGAGATCATCGAGGAGTTCGGGGACCGCCTCACCGAGAAGATGTCCGCGTTGCCGGTCGGCCGTGGTGTCGACGACGGGGTACGGGTGGGTCCGCTCATCGACGAGGCTGCCCGGCGCAAGGTGAGTGAGCTGGTTGCAGACGCCGTGCAGCAAGGAGCACGCGTCCTCACCGGCGGTGTGACGCCGACGGGCCAGGGCTACTTCTACCCGCCGACCGTGCTGACCGACGTACCCCGCTCCGCACGGATGGCCGACGAAGAGATCTTCGGGCCGGTGGCCCCGTTGACCCCCTTCAAGGACGAGACCGAAGTCGTCGCCGCCGCCAACGACACCGAGTTCGGCCTAGTCTCCTACGTCTACACCAACGACCTGCGCCGCGCTCTGCGGGTGGCCGAGGCGATTGAGACCGGCATGGTCGGGCTCAACCAGGGAGTGGTGTCGAACCCCGCCGCACCCTTCGGCGGCGTCAAGCAGTCCGGCCTCGGACGCGAAGGTGGACCGACCGGGATCGAGGAGTTCCTGGAGACCAAGTACATCGGGATCGCACTCGCCTGACCATGGGCGTCACGCCGGCGTCGGCTGCGACGGTGTCGTTCGTCGCGGAGCCCCGGTGGCGAGGCGCACGACCGCGTCCTCCATGTGCGCCACCAGGCGGGCGTCGGTCAACGCCGGGTCGAGCGCCACAAACGCTTCCGCGATCCCGCGGTGCTCGGCCACGCGGTCGTCGGAGTGGCGGTACGTCTGCTCGAGGGCGTGGATGCACATCCGTGTCTCGGTCAGCAGCGTCTGGTGGATCCGCACCAACCGCGGGCTGCGGGACAGGGAGACGAGCATCTGGTGGAAGTCGATGTCAGCCTCGCTGACCTTCGGATCATCCTCGCGGGAAGCCGCCTGCGCCATCTGCCCGGTGACCGCGAGGAGCTGGTCGCCAGCATCCTGCGGGTCATGACCGAAGATCTGCTCAGCCGCCGCGCGTTCGATCGCGGCTCGGGCGACGTACATGTCCCGGACGTTCTCCGGTGTCATCTCGACGACGAACAGGCCACGGTTGCGGACGGAGACCAGCAGGCCCTCCTGGGTCAATCGCTGCATGCCCTCACGCAGCGGGCCGCGACTGATCCCCAGCTCACGAGCCAGTTGCGCCTCGCCGAGCTGGTCGCCCGCCTTGAAGTCGCCGCGGCCGATTGCGGTGCGCAGCTTGTCGGCGATGATGCCGGGAGTCGACTCACGCACCAGCGGTTCGATGGTGCGACGAGACGACGTCACGGCAGGGCCCGGCTCAGCAGCGAGCCCATCCCGTGCAGTCGCGGCACCGGCCCCAGCAGACGCAGACCCTCCCAGACCGTCACCTGATTCGCCGTCAGCACGGGCTTGCCGACCGCGGACTCGAGGTCGTCCAGCCAGCGCAGGGAATGCATGGCCGTGTCCGGGACCAGTACGGCCTCCGCGTCTGCGGTGTCGCCGGCCCTCACCATGGCAAGCACCGCCTCACGGTCGAGCGTTCCCACCTCGGCCGCCGTGACGATGCCCTGGCTGCTCATCGCCGTCACGTGGATGTCACCTTTGGCCAGGAACGCCACGAAGCTGGCCGCCACGTCAGCGGGGTACGAGGCGGCGACCGCCACCGTGTCGAGCCCCATCGCCTGCGCGGCGTTGACGAAGGCGATCGACGTCGAGGAGACGGGCAGGTCGACGAGCTCGCTGATCTCGTCGACCTGTTGCCGGGCACCGTCCCAGCCGAAGACAAAGCTCCCTGACGTACACGCCCACATGATCGAGTCCGGCCGGTGAGCGGCCAGCGCACCGGCCCCCTCCGCGAGGCGGAGGGTGCTGCCCAGGTCGAGCAACGCATCGACGCGGTGCGCGTCCTCACCCACCGACGTGTGCACGACCGGGAGCCGGACGGCCCCGCCGAGCCGGGCCTCCAGCGCAGGGAAATCGTCCTCGGCTCCGAAGCCGGGATAGAGCAGGCCGACCGTTGCCCCGGCCGATTCGGGGTGCATCAGCAAGCCTCCAGAGGAGCCGGGTCGGTGACGAATTGTAGACAACGCTACCCCCGGTCGGCTCTGCCGAGCAGGCGCATCGCAGCGAGAGCGTAGGCGCGCGCCGCGACACACAGCTCGTCCAGCCCGACCGACTCGTCGGCGCGGTGCGCCTGGTCGGCGATGGATCCGGGTCCAAGGACGACGACTGGCACTCCCGCGTCCCGTGCCACGAAGCCGCCGTCGCACGCCGCCGTCCACCCGCCGAGCGGGAGGCCCGGGCCACCGGCAGCACCGACCGCGCCGTCGGCGACAGCGACGAGCGGGTGGTCAGCGGGTGTCTCGAAGCCTGGCATCTCCATCGTCAACCGAACCTCGACGGACAGGCCGCGCTGCTCGAGGCGCAGCCGAGCGACCCGTTCGGTCGCAGCAGCCAGCACCTCGTCACCCGACTCCTGCGGTAGCAGCCGCCGGTCTGCCACCAGGACGCACTCAGCCGGCACGATCGACGTACCGGTGCCACCGTGCACTTGACCGACGCTCCAGGCCGCGGGCCCGATCAGCCGATGGGCCGAGCCAGCGAGCTCGTGGTGCCAAGTCTCCAGGTCCGAGATGACCGCGGCAGCGCCGTAAACGGCGTTGGCGCCCTCGTCTGGGTTGCCGGAGTGCGCGGCGCGACCACGAATCGTGACTTCGAGGTAGGCGTCACCCCGTGCGGCGATGATCGTCTGCAGGTCGGTCGGTTCGGCGACGATGCATCCGAGGAAGCCGGACCGGTCAGCTGCTGCCATGAACGCCCGGATCCCCTTGCCGGCCTCCTCCTCGTCGACGACCGCGGCCAGCTCGACCGGGCCGGACAGGGGGGTCCCCGATCGTCCGAGCGCGGCCAACGCCGCTATGCAAGCTGCCAGTCCGCCTTTCATGTCGGTCGCACCCCGCCCGAAGAGCCGCCCCTCGCGTACCAGCCCACCCAGCGGATCCACCGTCCAGCCGGCGCCCACCGGGACAACGTCGGTGTGACCGAGCAGCAGCAGTCCGGGACCGTCCGCCGCACCGAGCGTGACCGACACGTTCGGCCGGCCCGGTTCGACCTCGGTGAGTGTGCAGGCCAACCCGGCATCGGTGCACGCCTCGGCGAGGACCGTTGCGGTGGCGGCCTCTGCGCCTGGCGGGTTCTCGCCGGGAGCGGCGACCAGGGAGCGGGTCAGCGTCGTGATCTCCGCCGTCGAGATCAGGTCCAGAACCGCTTGTTCGGCGGCGGTGACTGGACCGGACGCGACAGCACCGTCAGCCACGGGCGCCGGCATGTTGTCCGGGCATACGATCGATGGCACGCCGGAGCCGGATGATGCCCTCGAGAGTGCGTTCCGGCGCGGTGGAGGCGAAGCACAGCCGCAGAGCGTCGTGGAAGCGACCGGCCGGTGAGAACGCCGGTCCAGGGATGAACGCCACCCCTTCGGCGAGCGCGACCTCGAACAGATCCTGGGTGTCGACGCCGTTGGTGAGGGTCACCCACAGGAAGAAGCCGCCTTCGGGGTCGGTCCACCGGGCGATGTCGCCGAAGTGCTCGTCGAGCGCCTGCTGCATGGCCTGCTTGCGTCGACGGTACTCGCGGCGCTGGGTGGCCACGTGCTCCTGTAGGTGGCCGCCGGTCAGGAAGCCGGTGACGAGCCGTTGCGCCGGCAGGTTCGTGCACGTGTCCATGGCCTGCTTGGCGTTGATCAGCAGCTGGCGCAGCTCCGGTGTCGTGTCGACCCAGCCGACGCGGAGTCCGGGCGCGAGGATCTTGGAGAAGGTGCGGACGGAGAACACCAGGGGGTCACCGCCGCCGAGCTCGCGCAGGGTCGGAAGGTGATCCCCCTCGAACCTGAGCAGGCCGTACGGGTCGTCGTCGATGAGCACGCAGCCCCAGCGCCGGGTGAGCTCCAGGAGCGCGTGTCTCCGCGGCAGGGAGAGGGTGGCTCCGGACGGGTTCTGGAAGGTGGGGATGGCGTAGATCGCCTTCGGGGTGCGCCCGGCGCGCTCGACCAGCCCCGGCAGCTGCTCGACGACCATGCCGTCGTCGTCGACCGGTACCTCGAGCAGCTCCGCACCGTACGACAACGCGGTGGCGCTGCCGTTGGTGTACGTGGGGGACTCCACGACCACGAGGTCGCCCGGGTCGACGAACAGCTTGCAGACCAGGTCGAGCCCCTGCATGCCGCCGGCGGTGATCGTCAGCCGATCGGCGGTGGTCTCGTCGCTGGTCCCCGCGAGGGTTTCGAGCAGGGCCGCCCGTAAGGGCGGGTCGCCCTCGGTCGCCCCGTAGTCGAAGGCGTCGGGCGCATCCGGTCCCAGCGCGTCGGCTCCGATGGCGGACAGGATATCGGCGGGGATCGCCTCGGCTGCGGGGCTACCCATGGCGAAACGCACGATGTCGTGCGACTGCTGGTGCAGCAGCGACGTGCTGGAGTCGATGACGGAACCGACGAGGCCCCCTGCTCGGGCGGCCAACGGGAGATCGCGCAGCGGAAGGTCGGTGGACGTGTGCATGATCGTGCTCACCTCTTGATCGTCAGTTCTTGCGGGAGGTCGGTCAGTCTCTCGGCGCCGGACCCGGTGACCACGACGGGTTCGGACAGCTCGTAGCCCCACCCGTCCATCCACATGCCGAGAATCACGTGGAAGGCCATCCCCGTCGTCAGGACGGAGTGCTCGGCGGCGCGTAGGCTCACGGTCCGTTCGCCCCAGTCCGGTGGATATCCGATGCCGATCGAGTAGCCGATCCGGGAGTCCTTGACCAGCCCGCGCCGGCTGATCACCGTGGTGAAGGCAGCGTGCACGTCGGCGGCGGAGGCTCCGGGGACGAGCGCGGACAAGGCAGCGTGCATGCCATCGCCCGCCACGCAGGCGGTGTCGGCCAACGGGCGTGGAGGCTGTCCGAGCATGACGGTCCGCGCCAACGGGGCGTGGTAGCGGCCGAAAACCCCGGCCAGCTCAATGGTGGTGGCTTCGCCGTCGACGAACGGGAGGTCGGTCCAGGTCAGGTGGGGTGTGCCCGCGCCGTCCCCGGTGGGAAGCAGTGGGATGATCGCCGGGTAGTCGCCCCCGTGCTCGGCGGTGCCGGAGGCCTGAGCGGCCAGGATCTCGGCCACCACATCACATTGCCGCCGACCGACGGCGATTGCCTCCAGGGCAACCCGCATCGCCCGCTCGGCGATCGAGCCGGCGATGCGCAGCTGCGCGATCTCATCCTCGGACTTGACCAGGCGGACCCAGTTGACGAGCTCGGCGCTGTCGACGACCTGGCTGCGGGGGAGGGCCGCCACCAACGCCAGGTAGCCCCTGGCTGAGAAGAAGTGGCTGTCTGCCTCGACCGCGACCGTGCTCCCGGTGCTGTCGACCAGGCAGCCATGCTCCAGCGACCGGGCGGCGATCCAGTCGAACGGGTGGACGTCGGGCCGGTGGACCAACTCCTCGGGGTAGCCGTGCACCTGCTCACCCGACAGCATGGCCGTGAAGGTCGCGCCGGCTGCGTCCATGGCCCGAGCGAAGAGCTGCAGCCGTCCCTGCGCCGGCACCACGAGGCACTGAGGGGTGTAGAACGACCAGGCGTCATAGCCGGTGAGGTAGAACAAGTTGGCCGGGTCCGTCACGACCAGCGCCGACAGGGACCGCCGTGCCATCTCGGCGCGCACCCGTGCCAGCCGGGTGTCGTACTCGGCCGTAGTCACGCCTTTGCGGAAGTTCTCCGGGGATGTCGCGGGCAACTCAGGCCACCTCTAGCAGCCGCTGACCGGGTCCGACGGCGAAGCGTCGAAGGATCCGCAGGCTCGCCCACATGGTGGCCTGGTTGGCGGTGACGACCGGCTTGCCGAGCTCGGCCTCGAGTGGGGCGATCAGGTCGTACGTCGGGAGGTTGGTGCACGAGACGACGACAGCTTGCGCCTCGGGGACGTCTGCCTCACGGATCAGCGCCGCGGTGGTCTCGTACGGGACCTTCCAGATGTCGTTGCTGAGCCCGAGCTGCGCGCTCCCGACTAGTCTGATGCCCCCCTCGACGAGGAAGTCACCGAGCAGGGCGGTGAGCTGCTCGTCGTACGGAGTGGCGATCGCGACGCGGCTGACCCCGAGACGGGTCAGTCCTTCGCGCACGGCTCCGCTGGTCGTGACCGCTGCCGGAGCACCCGCGTGCTGCATCGCCTGGGTCAGCGCGCGCTCCCCGGAGACGCCGCGGATGAAGCTGCCCGACGTGCATGCGTAGGCGAAGACCGAGGGCTCGGTGCTGACCAGGTCGCCGGCGGCGGCGGCGACCAGGTCCGACTCGCTGATCCGCGCGATCATCTCGGCGTTGACATCGAGCTGGCTGCGCGGGGTGCGGGTGAGGCGCAACGAGACGTCGTCGGGTGTCCATCGCCACAGCTCCCGGTCGAGCGCCATGTCGTGCGGGACAACCACGCCGATGCCCGTCTGTGTCCGGGGATGCAGAGTCTCCATGCCGTGCAGCGTGCACTATGGAACGATTGTTGACAATCCTACTGCCCATTCCTACGCTCGGCGGGTGACTCTGGATGCCAAGCCTGTCATCACGGTGCTCTGCGCGCACGCGGACGATCGGCCACCGCACCTCACGCCGGTGGAGGCCCGAGCCGAGGTCCGCTACACCGATGCGGCCGGCCTCGCCGATGCGGTCCAGGGTGCTGGGGCATTGCTGCTGTGGGACTTCTTCTCCACTGCAGTCGAGGATGTCTGGAGCCAGGCGGACGCCCTACGCTGGATCCACGTGGCTGCGGCCGGCGTCGACAAGCTGCTCTTCGACGACCTGGTCGAGTCCGATGTGCTTCTCACCAACGCGCGCGGCGTGTTCGACCGGCCGATCGCCGAGTTCGCCCTCGCCTCGATCCTCGCCCAGGTCAAGGGTTTGTACGAGAGCCACGACCTGCAGCGGGAGCGCCGTTGGCGGCATCGGGAGACCGCGACCATCAACGGGACGAACGCGCTGGTCGTCGGTACGGGGGCGATCGGTCGCGAGACCGCGCGGCTGCTCACAGCGGTCGGCATGAACGTGCGGGGAGCCGGTCGTACGGCCAGGTCCGGTGACCGTGACTTCGGGGACGTGGTCGCCAGCGACGAGCTCGCCGCGCACGTCGGCTGGGCCGACCACGTGGTGCTGGCCACGCCGCTGACCGACCAGACCAGGGGCCTGGTCGACGGGTCGGTGCTGGCCGCCATGAAACCGTCGGCCCACCTGATCAACATCGCGCGCGGAGGTGTCGTCGACGAGCCGGCGCTGATCCGTGCCCTCACAGGTGGTGAGATCGCAGCCGCTTCCCTGGACGTCTTCGCGACCGAGCCGCTGCCCGCGGACCACCCGCTCTGGTCGCTGTCAGGCATGGTCGTCACGCCGCACATGGCCGGTGACGCCGCCGGCTGGCTGGATACCCTGGCCCAACAGTTCGTCGACAACGCGATGCGCTGGCTGGACGGCAAGCAGCTGTTCAACGTCGTCGACCCGCGTCTGGGCTTCGTGCCGGCCGGCCCGCAGGAAGAGGCCACGTGAGCGACCTGACCCGGATGAGCGCAGCCGACCTGGTCGCGGGCTACGGGTCCGGTGACATCTCACCGGTCGAGGCGACCCGGGCTGCGCTGGATGCCATCGCGACGTACGACCCCGTGGTCAACGCCTTCGTCCGCGTCGACGCCGACGGAGCACTGGAGGCCGCCCGCGAGTCCGAGGGGCGCTGGCGATCCGGTCGTGCCCATGGGTCTGCTGACGGGGTGCCGACGTCGATCAAGGACATCTTCCTGACCGCGGGTTGGCCGACCCTCCGGGGCTCCCACCTGATCGACGAGGCGGGCCCCTGGCCCCACGACGCCCCCGCGGTGGCACGTCTGCGGGAGGCTGGTGCGGTCCTCCTCGGCAAGACGACGACGCCGGAGTTCGCCTGGAAGGGCGTCACCGACTCGCAGCGGTTCGGCGTCACCGGCAACCCGTGGGGTGCCGACCTGACGGCGGGCGGGTCCAGCGGCGGCTCCGCCGCGGCAGTCGGACTGGGCATGGGCGCGTGGTCCGTGGGCACCGACGGGGGTGGCTCGGTACGGATACCCGCCTCGTTCACCGGCACCGTCGCACTCAAGCCGACGTACGGGTTGATCCCGCTGTGGCCGGCCAGCCCGTTCGGGACGCTGTCGCACGCCGGGCCGATGGCTCGTTCGGTACGTGACTGCGCCACCCTGCTGGATGTTGTCGCGGGGTTCGACGCCCGGGACTGGTCGGCCATGCCCAGCCCGACCCGGTCGTTCGTGGACGGGCTCGACGAGGGTGTGGCCGGCCTCCGGGTCGCCTTCTCGGCCACGCTCGGATTCGGGTCGAACGATGCCGAGGTCGAGTCGACGGTCCGCGCCGCCGTTGCCGAGCTCGCTGCGGCAGGAGCCGAGGTGGAAGAGGTCGACCCGGGGTTCGAGGACCCGGTCGAGGCGTTCCACGTGCTGTGGTTCACCGGCACGGCAAAGGTGCTGGAGCAGTTCGTGCAGGCTGCCGGACCTGCGATCCTGGATCGGATCGATCCGGCCCTGCGGCGGGCCGCGGAGACCGGTGCCGCGTACACGGCCTCGGAGTATCTGGATGCGAACGCCGTGCGAATGGATCTCGGTCTGCGGATGGGCACGTTCCACCGGGACCACGACCTGCTGGTGACGCCCACCATGCCGGTGACCGCCTTCCCCGCTTCGCAGGCTGCGCCGGACGGGTGGCTCTCACAGCTGTGGACGAGCTGGACTCCGTACACCTACCCGTTCAACCTGACCCAGCAGCCGGCCATCAGTGTGCCCTGCGGCTTCACCCGCGCGGGACTCCCGGTGGGGCTGCATCTGGTAGGCCCCCGACACGCGGACGCGCTGGTGCTGCGCGCGGCACGTGCCTACGAGCAGCGCACGCACTGGACCGCGTCGGTCCCCAGACTCGTCACCGAGCGCCCTTCGGCTTGACGCGCGGACCCACCACATACCACACGAAAGGCTTCTCATGCCCCGGTTCATCAACGTGACGCTCGAGCAGCGCAACGTGCACTGTGTCGCCCGGATGCTCGACGACGAGGCGCCCAGGACGGCCACCGCGGTCTGGGACGCGCTCCCGTTGTCGGGTCAAGTCTTCCACGGCAAATACGCCCGAAACGAGATCTACAACCTGGTGCCGGCGTTCGCCGAGGTCCCTCCGGGCAAAGAGAACATCACGGTCACGCCGATCCCCGGCGACCTGTGCTACTTCGCCTTCGACTCCAACGACCTGGGCAACCCGGCCTACGGGTACGCCGAGGACTCGGGGCCAACGGGACTCTCCCAGATCATCGACCTGGCGCTGTTCTACGGACGTAACAACCTGCTGATCAACGGCGACCAGGGCTGGGTCCCCGGCAACGTTTTTGCAACGGTCGTCGAGGGGTTGGAGGAGATGGCGGCCGCCTGCCAGGACATCTGGATGGGCGGCGCCCGAGGGGAGACGCTGACGTTCGCCCGCTCAGACATCCCTCCGGCCTAGACAGCCACGCAAATCGGGCAAGGAGCGACCGGTAAGGGAGCCAGGATGCAGGCGGGCGCGGTTCAGCCGCAGGGTGGCCTGCAGACGAAGCTATGGGCTCCTCAGTCAACCGGCTCCGCGAGCTGTTGTCGTAGGTCCGGCTCGAGGTAGATCAGTCGGGCGATCGGGACCACTTCGCGGACTCGCCGCTCGGCCGCGTCGATGGTACGGGCGACGTCGGCGGCGGACGCAGAGGCGGTCACCGCGATCTTGGCGGCGACCAGCAGCTCCTCCGGACCGATGTGCAGCGTCCGCATGTGGATGACCGACTCGACCCCGTCACCGGTCAGGGCGGTCTCGATCGCGCGGACATCACTCGGGGAGCCCCCCTCGCCGATGAGCAGCGACTTCATCTCGATCGCGAGGATGATCGCGATGGCCACGAGGAGCACGCCGATCATCGCGGTGCCGGCGGCGTCCCAGCGGCCGTCGCCGGTGATCAGGGTCAGAGACACACCGAACAGTGCGAAGACCAGGCCGAACAGGGCGCCGAGGTCCTCGAGCAGGATCACCGGCAGCTCCGGCGCCTTGGCGGTGCGCACGAACTGCGTCCACGACCGGT
Source organism: Nocardioidaceae bacterium (assembly GCA_013696745.1). Taxonomy (GTDB): domain Bacteria; phylum Actinomycetota; class Actinomycetes; order Propionibacteriales; family Nocardioidaceae; genus JACCXZ01. Next base: position 16,157 of record JACCXZ010000018.1, read on the forward strand.
CGCCACGGATCTTGTTCGACTCGACGACCGCCGTGCACAGGGCGTAGGACTCCATCGCCATCGCGACCAGCAGCACCACGATGGGCACCCACTGCCACGAGTCGATCGGGTGCGGGTCGCTCCACTTGTGCCACGCCTCGTACAGCGCGAACAGCCCGCCGATGCTGAACAGCACGATCGAGACGACGAATGCGTACACGTACCGCGCCCGACCGTACCCGAACGGGTGCTCCGGTGTGGCCGCCCGCTTGGCCCGCTTGCCGCCGAGCAGCAGCAGCGCCTGGTTGCTGGTGTCGGCGACGGAGTGGACCGCCTCGGCGAGCATCGAGGACGACGCCGTCAGCAGGAACGCGATGAACTTGGTGACCGCGATGCCGAAGTTGGCGAACATCGCGGTGACGACCGCCTTGGTGCTGCCTTCACCGGCCACCGCGAGTTCCCCGCTTCTGTGTGTCCGAGAGGGGACTTGAACCCCTACGCCCTGTTACGGGCACTAGCACCTCAAGCTAGCGCGTCTACCTATTCCGCCACCCGGACGTGGCCGCCGGGCTGGGCCCAACGCGGCGGTAACTGTACCAAAGAGACCCAGGTCTCCCGACCGCACCGGTACGTCCGGGACGGTGCAAGATGGGGTCATGGATGCATCAGCCGAGGAGTCAGCAAACCCCGGGTACGACGCCACGGCCGACGTCGTCGAGCACTGCAGTTCCCTGATAGCCATCGACTCCAGCAACAACGGCGACGACTCCGGACCGGGGGAGCGCAAGACCGCCGAGTACGTCGCAGACGTGCTCGCCCGAGCCGGCTTGAACCCCACCATCGTCGAGCACGGGGCCGGCCGGGCCAACGTGCTCGCCCGGTGGGAGGGCGCAGACCCCGGTGCGGCGCCGCTGCTGCTGCACGGGCACCTCGACGTCGTGCCGGCGCGGGCCGAGGACTGGTCCTTCGACCCGTACGGCGGCGAGGTCGTCGACGGCTATGTGACCGGGCGCGGCGCGGTCGACATGAAGGACTTCGACGCGATGATCCTGTCAGTGGTGACGGCTCGTCAGGCTGCGGGCGCAAGACCCAGGCGGCCGGTCGTGCTGGCCTTCACCGCCGACGAGGAGGCGGGCAGCCGGCACGGCGCACACCGCCTCGTCGAGGATCAGGCCGAGTGGTTCGAGGGGTGCACGGAGGCGATCGGCGAGGTGGGGGGGTTCACCACCGAGGTCAACGGCCAGCGGCTCTACCTCGTCGAGTCCGGCGAGAAGGGCATGGCCTGGATGCGGCTGACCGCCCACGGCACCGCCGGGCACGGCTCGATGCGTCACCCCGACAACGCAGTCAGCGCCTTGGCCCACGCGATCGCCGCCGTCGGGGACCACCAGTGGCCGGTGCAGCCAGGCCCGTCGATGACGCTGCTGCTGGACAACATTCGCGAGCTGACCGACGCCACCACGGCGGATCCGGACGAGCTGATCGCCGCCTTCGGACCGGCGGCCCGCATGATCGGCGCCGGCATCCGCAACACCACGAACCCGACGATGCTGTCGGCGGGTTACAAGATCAATGTGGTTCCCGGCGAGGCGACGGCCCATGTCGATGGACGTTTCTTGCCCGGCCAGCAGGACACCTTCGTCGAGCAGATGCGCGCCCTGGTCGGGACGTCGGTGGACGTCGAGGTGGAGCACGGCGACGTCGCGCTGGAGACGACCTTCAGTGGGGACCTGGTCGACGCGATGACCACGTCGCTGCTGCAGGAGGACCCGGGTGCCCACGTCGCGCCGTTCTTGATGTCCGGTGGCACCGACGCCAAGGCGTGGAGCCGGCTGGGAATCCGGTGCTTCGGGTTCACCCCGCTACGGCTGCCGCCGGACCTGGACTTCACAGCCCTGTTCCACGGTATCGACGAGCGGGTGCCCGTGGATGCGCTGGAGTTCGGCGCCCGCGTGCTGGACCGGTTCCTCGACCGTGCATGAGGCCACCTGGCCCGCAGGATCGCAGCGCGACTGGCTCGACACCTGGTGGGCGGACGCGTTGTCGACTTCGGCCGAGCAGCTGCGCAGCGGCGGAGTCGTGGTCACCGACCGCCTCGACCATGTCGGCGTCCTCCAGCTCTGCCACGGTGACGGCGCTGTCGTCTACGGCCCTCGCGCCTGGCTCGACTCCGCCGGGCTGCTGGATGAGGACGAGCCGTTCGCCCTGCTCCACGACGCTCTGTGTGCCGTACGAGAAGGTCTGACGTCTCACGTCACGCAGGTGCTCGGTCCAGCCTGGTACGGATACGTGTCCCGCCTGTCGCTCCTTGACCGCGACGACGGACTCGTCCGAGGGCTGACGGCGGCAGACGACGAGGCGGTGGCAGCACTGTGCAACAAGGTCGGCCCGGATGAGTGGAACGAGGCCGGCATGTCCACCGGTGCGGACTTCGGCCACTTCCAGGATCAGCAGCTCCTGGCGGCGGCCAACCTCGGGGAGTGGCGCGGTGTGCCCACGCTCGGTGTGCTCACCCATCCGGACTGGCGGGGCCGAGGGCTGGGCAGCGCAGTCGTCCGCCTGGCCGCGCGACACGCACTGCAGCGGTCGGATCTGATCCAGTACCGAGCGCGGGTGTCGAACGCGGCATCCATTGCCCTTGCCCATGGGTCTGGCTTCCTCCACTACGGCACAGCGGTCGTCGTGGATGTCGACGACCATCCACAGCCGGCGAAGGGATGACCGCTGCGCCGCGCCGAGTGGTGACGTCAGGCGGTACGCCGGACGCGGATGATCCTGCGCCGCAGGGTCACCCATCGAGTGCCGTCGGGGAACAGCCGCAGCCGGTCCAGCTCCCAGCCGCCGTACTCGGCGGCATCGGTCAGCAGGCGGCACACCGCCGAACGGGTCTGCGTGCGCGGCAACCACATGCGTTGGAACTCGTACTCCATCAGGTGCCAGCCTGCCACGGCTCAGCTGCCGACGCTCCCGCATCTCGTGCCCGACCGGGCCTCAGAGCGGATCCGTACCCTCGGGACCGAGCACGGCCTCGCGCAGCAGACCCCGCAGCCGGGTGAGCCGGGCAGCATGCGGACGGTTCCGTACCGCCTCGGCGAGTGCCGGACCGGCCTGATGCACGATCGAGAGGTGCCGGCGCGCCGCGGCGGCGGCCGAGATGAGGACCGCGCGGCTGAGCGTCGCCGCAGCCTCCTGCGGCACGACGAGGACGACCGCGTCGTGGCGCCGGCCGGCGAGGTCCGAGACGGTGCCCACCTGCACTCCACTGCCCGCCAGCTCCCGGGCGAACGCCTCGCTGCCGAGGTCACCGTCGGCCCTGACGGTCAGGACCGCGATGGCGCCCGGGTCGAGGTCGAAGGCACGCGGGATAGACGTCTCGACCAGCTGACGCGTGCGCCTGAAGACCTGGGGCGGGTCCTGCGCCGGTACGACCACGACCTCGCGCTGCTCCGGCTCGATCGCAGGGAGCTCGCCCTGGCGCAACGACGAGCGCAGCTCCACCAACGGACCCTGTTGCTGTTCGACCCGCTCCGGGGTGACCACCGGGACCACGTCGCTGGCCACGACGTCGGCGAGCAGCTGCCCCGGTGCGGAGGCCACGACGGCATCCGGGTCGCCGACGAGCACGAGTCGCTGCTGGTCGCCCAGGCGGGTCAGCACCGCGGCCGCGTCGGCCAGGGACAGCCGCTGCACCCCTTCGATGACCGCCACGTCCGACGACGCGAGCACGCCGGCGCTAGCAGCGGCCCGTTCGGCAACCGCCCGGGACACGGTGCCTCCCGCTGCCTCGACGTGGCGCTCGAGGTCGTGCGTCCACCGACGGGCTGACGTCTCGTCGAGCTCGAGGACGACGCGTACCTGGTCGGGCATCCCACCCTCGAGCAGCCGGGCCAGCTCGTCGGCCACGGTCTCCTCGTGCGCGGCGACGTCGACCGGAGCGGCCAGCCGTTCCTCCGGCAGGGCCACGATCCGCACCTGGTCGTCGGCCATGCGTACGCCCGGCACCGGGTCGACGAACCCGTACCCGGCGAGGGCAGCGGCCAGTGGCTCGGCGGGTAGAGCGGTCGACCCGTCGAGGGTCGCCCGACGGACCAGCCAGCTGGTGAGCCCGGCGGCGCGGCGTACGTCATCAGGATGCGCCCCGGCATCGCGGGCGGCCGCGTCGACCACGCTGGGCTGTGCCTGCGGGTCGTCCAGCGCGCGCCAGTGATCCGGCTCCTGGTTCACGGGGCGTCGGCGCCTTCGTCGGAGACGTCGTCCAGCGCCGTCACGATCTCTGGTGGCAGCTCGACGTCCTCGGCGGCGAGCGTGCCACGCAGCTGGGCGGCGGTACGGGCGCCGACTACCGCCGCAGTCACCCCCGGGCGGTCCCGCACCCAGGCCAGTGCGACCTCCGCGGGCGTGAGCGAGAGCCCATCGGCGGCGCGGGCGACCGCCTCGACGATGCCACGGCACTCGTCGTCGAGGTAGGTGGCGACGTTGGACTCCAGGTGCGGGGACGCCGCCCGCGAGTCTGCCGGGATCCCGGTGCGGTACTTCCCGGTCAGGACGCCACGGCCCAGCGGGGACCAGGCCAGGACGCCGACGCCCAGGGCGCGGGCCGCGGGCAGAACCTCGTGCTCGACCGAGCGGTTCAGCAGCGAGTACTCCACCTGCGTCGAGACGACCGCGGCCCGGCCGGGTACGGCCCGCTGCCAGGCATGCACGAGCCCGGTCTGCCAGCCGCTGTAGTTGCAGACGCCGACGTACCGGGTGCGTCCGGTCGCCAGTGCGTGGTCGAGCGCGGTGAGGGTCTCCTCCCAGGACACGTCGTCGGACCACACATGCAGCTGCCAGAGGTCGACGTGGTCGACGCCGAGACGGTGCAGCGACCCGTCGAGCTGACGCAGCAGGCCGCCGCGCGAGGTGTCGGGACCGCGTCGGCCGCGGCGCGACCCCAGTCCGGCCTTGGTGGCAAGGACCATCTCGTCAGCCGGTACGACCTCCCGCAGCAGGCGTCCCACGAGCCGTTCGGAGGTGCCGTCACCGTAGCCGGCGGCGGTGTCGATCAGGGTGCCGCCGGCATCCACGAACGCCGCGAGCTGGTCGCGCGCCTCGTGCTCGTCGGTGTCGTCCCCCCACAGCCAGGTGCCCAGCCCGATCCGGGAGACGACCAGTCCGCTGCTGCCGAGCCGCCGCTGCTGCATGGGCGGCAGGCTAGTGGAGCGGCCTGGCCGTTGCGCCGCGGGTCCAGCGGCGGCCGGGACCTAGACTCCGGCGCATGCGTCTTGGGTTGAACATCGGGTACGTCGCGACGACCGGTGACGACGAGCAGGTCCGACTGGCCCATTGCGCCGAGGAGCTCGGCTACTCGTGCGTGTGGGCCGCCGAGGCGTACGGATCCGACGTCGTCACCGTGCTCACCTGGATCGCGGCGCGCACCCAGACCATCGACGTCGGCAGCGCGATCATGCAGATCCCCGGCCGTACGCCGACGATGACCGCCATGACGGCCGCGACGCTCGACACCCTGTCCCATGGCCGCTTCCGCCTCGGACTGGGGGTGTCGGGACCGCAGGTGTCGGAGGGCTGGCACGGCGTCCGCTTCGACAAGCCGCTGGGCCGTACCCGGGAGTACGTCGACATCGTCCGGACCGCACTGGCCCGATCGACCGTGCGATACGACGGCAAGCACTTCACGCTGCCACTGCCGGACGGACCGGGCAAGGCTCTGAAGCTGATGCTGCACCCCCGTCGGGCTGACATCCCCGTCTACCTCGCGGCCGTGGGACCGAAGAACATCGAGCTCGCCGGGCAGATCGCCGACGGCTGGCTCGGCATCTTCTTCGCCCCCGAGCACGCGGCGGTGTCCATGGACCCGCTGCGCGCGGGCATCGCACGGGCCGGGCGCGAGGTCGCCGACGTCGACGTGGCGGTCACCGTGCCCGTGGTGATCGGCGACGACCTCGAGGTCTGCGCCGAGCCGCTGCGCGGTCACACGGCGCTGTACGTGGGCGGCATGGGCAGTCGCGAGCAGAACTTCTACCACGCGCTCGCCGTGCGGATGGGCTTCGGGGACGCCGCCCGCGAGATCCAGGATCTCTACCTCGACCGGCGTCAGCGCGATGCGATGGCAGCGGTGCCGCTCGAGCTGATCGACCAGACCGCCCTGATCGGGCCCCGCGAGCGGTTGGTGGACAGGTTGCACGCGTACGCGGAGGCCGGGGTCAGCACGCTGAACGTCACGCCCTTCGCCGAGGACGAGGAAGGCCGGACGGCCACGATGCGGACAGTGGCCGAGGCGCTGGACGCTGCCGGCCTGGCGGACTGAGCACGGTGGACTTCTTGCAGGCGGTGGTCCTCGGCGCGCTGCAGGGCCTCACCGAGTTCCTGCCGATCTCCTCCAGTGCGCATCTGCGCGTCTATCCTGAGTGGTTCGGCTGGGGGGATCCCGGTGCGGCGTTCACCGCCGTCGTGCAGATCGGCACCGAGCTCGCGGTCCTGCTGTACTTCCGCAAGGACATCTGGAACATCGGTTCGACCTGGGTGCTGGCCTTGTTCAGGCCCGCGCTGCGCAGCACGCTGGAGGCGCGGCTCGGGTGGTTCATCATCGTGGGCTCGGTGCCGATCGTCGTGGTCGGCATCGCGCTGCAGGACCTGATCGAGGGCGACCTCCGCAACCTGTGGATCACCGGCACGGTGCTGATCGTGCTCGGCCTCGTGCTCGGTCTCGCCGAACGAGTCGGACGCGGTACCCGGGAGATCGCCGCTCTCACCCTGCGCGACGCCGTGCTCCTGGGCGCAGCGCAGGCTGCCGCGGTAGTGCCAGGCGTCTCCCGGTCGGGCGCCACGATCAGCATAGGTTTGTTCCTCGGGTACGAGCGCGCGGCAGCGACCCGCTACGCCTTTCTGCTGGCGATCCCCGCAGTCGTCGGTGCCGGGCTGTTCCAACTGCCGGAGGTCCCCGGCGGCAAGAACCTCTACGGCGTCGCGCCGACCGCCGCCGCGACCGTGGTGTCCTTCGTCATCGGGTACGCCACCATCGCGTGGCTGCTGCGCTACGTCAGCACCCACTCGTACACGCCGTTCGTGATCTACCGGGTACTGTTCGGCAGCCTCACGCTCGC
>JACCXZ010000030.1 GCA_013696745.1 Nocardioidaceae bacterium
GTGCGAGCGTGGCCGGCACCAGTCCGCCACCACCGGCGCCCTGCAGGAACCGGCCGATGACCATCGTGTCGAGGTCGTACGCCGCCGCAGTGATCACCGAGCCGACCGCGAAGACGACGAGCGAGCCAAGCAGGACCGGCATCCGCCCCCGCAGGTCGGCGATACGTCCGATCAAGGGCAGGATCGCGATGTAGCCGAGCAGGAACCCGGACACGATCGGTGCGGCACGCTGCAGCTGGTCCAGGCTCAGTCCGCTGGCAGTCATCATGTCCGGCAGGGCGAGCACCACCACGTAGGTGTCGGCAGCTGCGAACGCGACGGCGACCGCGGCAAGGGTGAGCAACAACCGCGAGGACGTCGTGACCGGCGGTCGGGTCACGGGGCGATGATGTCGACCGGCTCGTCGGAGGGGTCGACGCCCAGGTCGTACGTCACGTCACCGGCGTCACCGTAGAACGGGCCGGAGATCTGGGCGTCCCGCAGCTCGTCGTCGTCGGTGAGGCGGTAGGTGACGGCGAACTCACCGGTCTCGTCCGCGGTGGGGATGAGCGCTGCGACCAGGTCGCCGGGCAACATCCCGCTGATCGTGGTGAGGATGTCCTCGCCGTCGCGGGACTCCTCGCCCGCCTCGGGGTCCACGGTGCTGGTCAACAGGTTCGAGACACCGGTCTCGGTGTCGAACATGTCGGCGGGGTTCGGTGCCCCGAGAAGGGCCGGGTCGACCTCGGTGAAGCCACCGGGAAGGAAGGCACTGTCGGCGTAGACCACGTCGTCGAGAGCGATCACCTCCGCGTCGATCGAGGTGCCCACACTCACCGTCACGTCACCCTCGAAGGCCGGTGCCGGGATGCCCGTGCCCACGGCGGAGAGAAGTCCCCGCACGCCGCTGGGCAGCTCGTCGGTCACGAGACTGAAGTCGATGCTCTCGGCGTCGTCCAGTGTTGCCCGGGCGGCGGCGAGGCGATCCTCGACCGAGGCTTCGTCCCCGTCGTCGCCATCCTCTCTGTCGTCGGTGCAGCCGGCGGTCAGGAGCAGGAATGTCGTGACCAACGCAGCCGTGCCACGCCCCAGACGGTTCGTCGTAGCCATGGACCCAACCTCTCACGTGCCAGTGTCCAGCGAAGCCGCGACCGCTCCCACGGGCTGTCGCAACGCCACCCCTGAGCCGTCCCGCCGGCCGTCCGCCGGGGGCAGCTCGACCGGCGACCCGCTGCCCGCCGCGGCCATCGCGGGCCCGGCGCCGGCCCAGCCGATCAGCAGCGTGTCCTCACCCTTGAGGAACCGGTGCGCGCGGACGCCGCCGGTGGCGCGACCCTTGGCAGGGTACTCGCGCATCGGTGTCACCTTCGCCGCGCCAGGCTGGGTACCAGGGAGGGCGGTGGAAGAACCGGACACCGTCACGACCACCGCGTCGGCGGGCTCACGTACGGCGCCGAAGAAGATCACTCGAGCACCTGCGGCGAGCTTGATGCCCGCTACTCCACCGCCGGAACGACCCTGCGGGCGTACCAGGGATGCGGAGAAGTGCAGCAACTGCGCGTCGGAGCTGATGAAGCACAGCTGCTCGTCACCGTGCCCGAGTGCCACCGCGCCGACAACGGTGTCACCGGCATCGAGCCGGACGACCTCCCAGGAGTCGCGGTTGGAGGGGTGGTCCGGTGCCACCCGCTTCACCACGCCGTTCGCCGTGCCCAGGGCGAGACCCACGATGTCCGGCTCCAGCGACGTGAGGCACAGGGCGCGCTCGCCCTTGTCCAGCGCGAGGAACTCCGCGAGCGGCGCCCCACCCTGCAGGTGAGGCGCCGACGCGGTCGGCGGCAGCGAGGGGAGGTCAAGCACGTCGAGCCGGTGCACACGCCCCTCGCTGGTGACCACCCCCACCTCGCCGCGCACCGTGGTGCCCGCCCGCGACACGACGACATCGTGCTTGGCGCGCTTGCCCACCGCGCCGAACGGCTCGTCGCCGGACGTACGGGCCAGCAGCCCCGTCGAGCTCAGCAGCACCTGGCACGGTTCGTCGGTGACCTCCAGCGGCACCGCCGCCGTCACCGGTTGGCCGGCCGACTCCAGCAGCACCGTCTGCCGGGGGGTACCGAACTGCTCGGCCATCTCCGCGAGCTCCTCGCAGACCAGCGCGCGCAGCACCGACGGCTGGTCGAGGATCTCGGTGAGCGCATCGATCTTCGAACGCAGCTCGTCCCGCTCGGTCTCCAGCTCGATCCGGGAGAAGCGGGTGAGCCGTCGCAACGCCATGTCCAGGATGTAGGTGGCCTGCAGTTCGGAGAGGTCGAACACGGTCATCAGCCGGGTACGCGCGGTTGCCGCGTCGTCGCTGCTGCGGATCAGCTGGATCACCTCGTCGATGTCGAGCAGCGCGACGAGCATCCCGTCGACGAGGTGCAGGCGGTCGCGGTGACGGCTGCGCCGGAACTCGCTGCGACGCCGCACGACCTCGATCCGGTGGGCGAGGTAGACCTCGAGCAGCTGCTTGAGGCCGAGCGTGCTCGGTTGCCCGTCGACCAGGCAGACGGCATTGATCCCGAAGGTCTCCTCCATCGGTGTCTGGCGGTAGAGCTGCTCGAGCACGGCCTCATGGTGGAAGCCGGGCTTGACCTCGATCACCAGGCGCAGGGCGTGATTCTTGTCGGTCAGGTTCTTGAGGTCCGCGATGCCCTGGAGCTTCTTGGTCTGGGCCAGCACCTTGATCCGCTCGATGACCTTCTCGGCCCCGACGTTGTACGGGAGCTCGGTCACCACGATGCCCTGCCGGCGCTTGGAGGCCGACTCCACCCGCGTGGTCGCGCGCATCCGGAAGGTGCCGCGGCCGGTCGTGTAGGCATCGCGGATGCCGTCCAGGCCGACGATCTTGCCGCCACTGGGCAGGTCGGGGCCGGGGACGAAGCGCATCAGGTCCTCGGTCGTCGCGTCGGGGTGGTCGATCAGGTGGCGCAGTGCCTGGACGACCTCGACCAGGTTGTGCGGCGCCATGTTGGTGGCCATCCCGACGGCGATCCCGGTCGCACCGTTGACCAGGAGGTTGGGGATGGCCGAAGGGAGCACGACCGGCTCGTACTCGCGGCTGTCGTAGTTCGGCCGGAAATCCACGGTGTCCTCGTCGATCGAGCCGGTCATCGACAGTGCCGGCGGGGCCATCCGGCACTCGGTGTAACGCATCGCTGCCGGTGGGTCGTCGGGTGAGCCGAAGTTGCCGTGGCCGTCCACCAGCGGCAACCGCATGGCCCAGGGCTGCACCTGGCGGACCAGCGCGTCGTAAATGGAGCCGTCACCGTGCGGGTGCAGCCGGCCCATCACCTCGCCGACGACCCGGGCACACTTCACGTGCCCGCGGTCGGGACGCAGGTTCATGTCGTTCATCGTGTAGAGGATGCGCCGCTGCACCGGTTTCAGGCCGTCTCGCGCGTCGGGGAGCGCGCGCGAGTAGATGACCGAGTAGGCGTACTCCAGGAAGCTGCTGCGCATCTCCTCGCCGACGTCGATGTCGACGATCTGCTCCTCGAAATCGTCCTCGGGCGGGGCAGTCGAGCTGTTGCGGGCCATGCGGAATGCACCTCCGGGCAGGGGACACTGCCATTGTCGCCGACCCGCCGGTGCGTCAACAGCAACGACTCGCATACCGTGGGCGGCCAGCACGGCAGACTCGTCGACCATGAGCCAGCATCTGCCCGAGCCGAGTGACCAGAGCGCCCAGAAAAAGACTGCACAGCCCCGCGAGTTGCTGCTGCGCTACCTCGACTTCTACCGCAGCGAGGTGGCCCGCAAGCTCGACGGCCTGTCCGACGTGGAGAGCCGGACGAGTCGAATGCCCTCCGGCTGGAGCCCGCTGGAGCTGTTGAACCACCTGGTGCACATGGAGCGGCGCTGGCTGGTCTGGGGCTTCGCAGGAGAGAACGTGGCGGAGCCATGGGGCGACGAGGGCCCGGACGGGCGCTGGGTGGTCGACCCGTCGACGACCCGCGAGGAGCTCGTGAACGCCCTGCATGAGGGCGGACGGCGTACCCGCGCGATCGTCGAGGTTTCCGACCTCGCGCAGCTGGGGGCCACCGGTGGCCGCTTTGCTGCGGACCGCCCGCCGCCGACCCTGGCCTTTATCCTCTTCCACGTGCTCCAGGAGTACGCCCGGCACACGGGCCACCTCGACGTGGCGCGCGAGCTCGCCGACGGCCTCGTCGGCGAGGATCCGTCGATGTGAGAAGGGCGGCTGACTACTGTCAGTTTTCGCTCCGCGCGAGTCGATCTTGGCGCCTTGGCTCCCTCGCAGGTCGTCGGAAAGCCGCATATCGGGCGGGGTTCGGCCAGTGAAGGAGGGAAGACGCGTTTCCTGAGGCGACCGACCTGTGCCGCTGTGACGTGTGGTGCGCCCTAGCCCTTGAGCTCCTCGAAGTCCGCTTCGTCATAGGCGTGCCGCCCGCTGCTGTCGGATTCGACGGCGGCCGCCTCGCCGGCCTTCAGCTCGACCCGCCTGATCTTGGCGGACACGGTCTTGGGCAGCCCGTCGGCTTCCGGCACGAACTCCACGCGCCGGACCCGGGCGTACGGAGCGAGGTGCTCGCGGGCGTGGCGCAGCAGGGCCAGTGCCGTCTCCCGCGTCGGCTCGTGTCCGGCCGCGAGCACCACGAAGGCCTTGGGGACCGCGAGGCGGACCGGGTCGGGGGAGGGAACGACGGCCGCCTCGGCGACGGCGGGGTGTCTCATCAGCACGCTCTCCAGCTCGAAGGGGGAGATGCGGTAGTCACTGGCCTTGAACACGTCGTCGGCGCGTCCGACGTACGTCAGGTAGCCGTCCTCGTCGATCGTGGCCACGTCGCCGGTGCGGTAGAACCCGCCGCGCATCACCTCCCGCGTGTGCTCGGTGTCCGCGTGGTAGCCGACCATCAAGCCGGTCGGCCGTTTCGCGAGCTCGAGGCAGACCTCGCCCTCGGCGCCCGGGCCGGTACGGATCTCATCGGTCACCGGGTCGAGGAGCGCGATCACGTACCCGGGGAGTGGGCGGCCCATCGAGCCCACCTTGACCAGGCTGCCGGGCGTGTTGCCGATCGCGGCTGTCGTCTCGGTCTGACCGAAGCCGTCACGGATACGCAGTCCCCATGCCGCCTCGACCTGCTCGATGATCTCAGGGTTGAGCGGCTCGCCGGCGCCGACGATCTCCCGCAGGTCGAGGTCGTGGCGGCCCAGGTCGGTCTGCGCCAGCATCCGCCACACCGTGGGTGGAGCGCAGAACGTGGTGGTGTGGGTGCGGACCATGACCTCGAGCAGCGCGTCGGCGTCGAAGCGGGTGACGTTGTGGATCAGCACAGTGGCCCCGGCGATCCACGGTGCGAAGAAACAGCTCCAGGCGTGTTTTGCCCAGCCTGCGGAGGAGATGTTGAGGTGGATGTCGCCTGGCTGCAGGCCGATCCAGAACATCGTCGCAAGGTGACCGACCGGATAGGACGTGTGCGTGTGCTCGACCAGCTTGGGTGCGGCCGTGGTACCGGAGGTGAAGTAGAGCAGCAGCGTCTCGTCGGCGGCGGTGTCGGCGTCGGCGTCGAGCCGGTCGTGCCCTGCGCTGTCCGCGTAGTCGAGCCACCCGTCGGGCGTCTCGCCGTCGACTGCGACCAGCCGGCAGCGCGAGCCGAACGGTTGATAGCGCTCCGGGTCGCGTCCGTGGGTGATGATCATCGAGACCCGACCGCGTTCCACTCGGTCGGCCAGGTCATCGGCCGACAGCAGGGTGGTGGTCGGGATCATCACCGCTCCCAGCCGGATGCAGGCCAGCATGAGCTCCCACAGAGGCACGCAGTTGCCGAGGACCAGCATCACCCGGTCCCCACGGTGCAGCCCGGTGGAGGCGAGCCAGCCCGCGACCTCGCGGGAACGCTGCGCCATGCGCGCGTAGCTGACCTTGTGCTCGTCCCCGCCCTCCTCGACGATCCACAGCGCGGACACGGTCGGCTGGGTCGTTGCCAGGTGGTCGAACCAGTCGCGGGCCCAGTTGAAGCGGTCGAACGTCGGCCAGTTGAACTGCGCGTACGCCCGCTCGTGGTCCTCGCGGATGGCCAGCAGGTGGTCGCGGGCCGAACGAAAGGTGGCCGTTGCGGAGCTCGCAGCGGTCCAGGAGGGGGAGGAGGCATCCATGTCCCCACCCAACACGTCGTGGCGTGTCTCGGCCACCGACGGGACGGATAGGTTGAGGACCGTGGCCGGCACCTCGTACCCGAAGCACTGGGAAGCAGACGTGCTCGTGCGGGACGGCAGCACGGCGCAGGTCAGGCCGATCGGTCCCACGGACGCAGACGCGTTGACCGAGTTCTATGCGCGCGTCTCCGAGCAGAGCAAGTACTTCCGGTTCTTCGCTCCGTACCCGGTGCTGTCCGATCGCGACGTCGAGCGGTTCACCCACGTCGATCACCACCAGCGCGTCGCCTTCGTCGTCACCCGCGGCAACTCGATCGTGGCCGTCGGCCGCTACGACGCGATCAACGAACACGACGCCGAGGTCGCGTTCCTGGTCCAGGACGACTACCAGGGCAAGGGCCTGGGGCAGCTGCTGCTCGAGCACCTCGCCCAGGCCGGTCGTGAGCGGGGCTATCGCCGGTTCGTGGCGGAGGTGCTGCCGGACAACGTCCCGATGATCCGGGTCTTCCGCGAGCAGGGGTACGCGGTGGCCGGCGGGTTCGAGGACGGCGTGATGCGCCTGGAGTTCTCCATCGACCCGACCGACACGGCGATGGGTGTCGTGCAAGCGCGCGAGCACCGGTTCGAGGCGGCCTCGATCGACCGGATCTTCAACGTGTCGAGCGTGGCGGTGGTCGGTGCCAGCCGAAAGCAGGACACGATCGGGCAGGCGCTGGTACGCAACCTCATCCTGGGAGACTTTGCGGGTTCTGTCTACGCGGTCAACCCGCAGGCCGAACCGGTGTCGGGGCTCCCGGCGTTCTCCTCGGTGCAGGAGATACCCGGGCCGGTCGACCTGGCGATCATCGCGGTCCCGGCCGAGGCGGTGCCCGATGTGGTGCTGGACTGTGCGGCCAAGGGTGTCCACGCGTTGGTGGTGATCTCTTCCGGGTTCGCCGAGACCGGTGAGGACGGGCGGGTACGTCAGCGTCGGCTGCTCGGACTGGTCCGCAGCTACGGACTACGGCTGGTCGGCCCCAACTGCCTCGGTGTGATCAACACGGCCTCGGACATCTCGCTCAACGCCTCGCTGTCCCCGTTGATGCCCCCGCGGGGACGGGTGAGCTTCTTCTGCCAGTCAGGTGCACTCGGGGTCGCCATCCTGGAGACCGTCGATCGTCGTGGCCTGGGCCTGTCGACGTTCGTGTCGGCCGGCAACCGGGCCGACGTTTCAGGTAACGACCTGCTGCAGTTCTGGGAGGAGGACAACGACACCGAGGTGGTCCTGCTCTACCTGGAATCGATCGGCAATCCGCGCAAGTTCTCCCGCATCGCCCGACGGGTGGGCCGTCGCAAGCCGGTCGTGGCCGTCAAGTCCGGGCGTACGACCCAGGGAGTCCCGGTCGGTCACGCGGTAGCCCGTACGGCGGCGCCCCAGGCCGCCGTGGACGCCATGTTTCGGCAGGCCGGTGTGATCCAGGTCAACACGTTGGACGAGATGTTCGACGTCGCCCAGGTGCTCGCGCACCAACCGCTGCCACGCGGCCCGCGGGTGGCGGTCGTCGGCAACTCCGACGCCCTCGGGTTGCTGGCCGCGGACGCCGCGAGCGCGGCCGGTCTGAGCGTGCGCCAACCCGTGGCGCTGGGCGCCGACGCGACCGGCCAGGACTTCGAGCGGGCGCTGGACCGTGCCATCGACGACCCAGACGTGGACGCGGTGGTCGCGGTCTACATCTCGCCGCTGAACGTCTCCGGAGAGGGGGTCGCCAACGTGCTGGCCTCGGTGGGGGAGCAGTCCGAGAAACCGATGGTGTCGACCTTCCTCGCCAGCGAGGGTGTGCCGGAGCTGCTTCGCATCCCCGACGTGGAGGGGGCCGCCGGACGCGGGTCGGTGCCCTCGTACCCGGCTCCGGAGGCGGCCGTACGCGCGCTGGCACGGGCGGTGGACTACGCAGCGTGGTTGGCGCAGCCGGCAGGGGAGCTACCCACCTTCGGCGACATCGATGTGGACGCCGCCAAGGGACTGGTCTCAGCGATCCTGGGCGACCACCCCGACGGCATCGAGCTCGGGCATGACCAGCTGCGTCACCTCCTCGGCTCCTACGGGATCCACCTGTGGCGTCGCATCGCCGTCAGCAGCCTCGAGGAGGCGCTGGAGGGGGGCAAACAGCTGAACTGGGACGTCGTCCTCAAGGCGACGGCACCGCACCTGCAGACCCGACCAGACCTCGCCCACGTGTGGCGCACCATCGGCACCCCCGAGGAGATGACCCATGCCTGGAGCTCTCTCACCGATCTGCTCGAGGACTCGGCTCGCGCCCAGTTCGTCGTGCAGTCCATGTCGGCTCCGGGTGTTCCGCTGTCGATCGAGTCGCTGGAGGACCCGCTGTTCGGGCCGATCGTCTCCTTCGGCGTCCAGGGAGCCCCCAGCGAGCTGCTCGGCGACAGGTCGTACCGGATCCCGCCGATGACCGACGCCGACGCGGCGAGCATGGTCCGTGAAATCAGGTCCGCACCGCTGTTGCTCGGCTACCGGGGCAGCGAGATCGTCGACCTCGCCGCCGTCGAGGACATCCTGATGCGGTTGTCCCAGCTGAAGAACGATCTGCCCGAGGTATCGCTGCTCGCCCTCGACCTGGTCCTCGCCGGTGCCCCCGGGGCATCGGTCCTGGACGCGAGCGGCAGGGTCGCGAACATGCCGGCTGCCCGCAGCGACACCATGGTGCGGCGCATGATCCGTCCGGTCGGACTCGGGGAAACCGACCCTGGATGACGCGTGCAAGACTGCACACCATGCCCAACCGTGGACACCGGGGAGCCGACAATCGAGCGTCCCTCACACCGACCCGTGCAGCTGCACGCGACCGTACCGGGGAGATGACCGCGGCCATCCAGGCCAGCGGCTATCACCCGGACATCGTCAACCAGGGCGTGCTGTCGGCCCTGGCGGGTGAGCCGGTAGCGGCTTTCGTCGTGCACCACGAGCCCACGTTCGACCGCGACGAGGTGCGTCGCCACATGACGGTGGTCACCCTCGGCCCGACCCGCCTGGTGGTCGTCCACACCGACGAGCACGCTGCCGACGACCTGCTGCCGTCGTCGTACACGTCGACCACCAGCGAGACGATCCCGCTGTCGGCGGTGACGTCGGTGGTGGTCACCCGCATGGTCGCTGAACCCGAGGCGTACACCCCGGAGCCCTCACAACCCGACGCGTCGGTGAGCGAGGCGTTGGTGACGATCGGATGGGGTGCGGTTGGTCGCATCGACCTCGAGCCCGCGTCCTGCTCGGATCCCAACTGTGACGCCGACCACGGTTACACCGGCACCATGACCAGCGACGACTTCTCGCTGCGGGTCAGCTCGGCCGCCGACGGCACCGAGGCGGTCACGCGGCTGCTCGCCTTCGCCGACGAGTTGTCGCACGCGACGATCGGTCGATGACCGACTGCGGGTTCCTGGCACCCCGGTACGGGGAACGCTCGCTGGGTGACCTGCTGCCCGCCGTCGGCGCCGCCGTGGGGCTGTCCGGATTCGAGGACCGGCTCGGGCTTCCCACTGCGAGCCGATACGTGGTGCTGGTGGTCGACGGGCTCGGCGAGCTCAACCTACGCCGGCACGCCGCCGACGCCCCCTATCTCGCCTCGCTGCTCGACGTGCGCGAGCCGCTCACCTGCGGCGTGCCCTCGACCACGGCGACGAGCCTCACGTCGCTCGGCACCGGGTTGCCGCCCGGTCGGCACGGACTCGTCGGATACACCTCGCGGATCCCGGGCACCGACCGGCTGCTCAACGCACTGAAGTGGGACGACTCCGTCGACCCGGAGGTCTGGCAGCCCTACCCGGGCGTGCTGTCGGTCCTGGCCGGTGCAGGTGCCGCCGTGGCCGTGGTCAATCAGGCCGAATTCGAGCTCAGTGGGCTGACCCGGTGCAGTCAGCGCGGCGTGGCGTACCACGGCACGGCCTCGTCGTGGGAGCGGCTCGACAGCGTCTGCGAGCTGGCCGACGAGCCCGGCTCGATCACCTACGCGTACGAGTCCGAACTGGACCACACCGGTCACGGCAAGGGTTGTGAGTCGGTCGAGTGGCTGCAGGTCCTGCACGCCATCGACGCCGAGGCACAGCGCCTTCGAGCGGAGCTGCCCGGTGACTGCGCTCTGCTGGTCACCGCCGACCACGGCATGGTCGATGTCGCGGCGGAGGACCGGGTCGACGTCGATGATGTGCCGGGACTGCTCGACGACGTGGTGCTGATGGGTGGCGAGGCGCGCTTCCGGCACCTGTACACCCGGGCCGGCACGGTCGAGGACGTCGTGGCCCGTTGGATGGCAGAGCTGGGGGAGCGGGCGCTGGTATGCACCCGGCAGGAAGGGATCGACGCCGGCTGGTTCGGTGACGTCGACGAGCAGGTCCTTCCCCGTCTGGGCGACGTCCTCGTGGCGTCCACGGCTGCCTGCGCTGTGCTCTCCCGGCGACGGTTCCACGTGGAGACCAAGCTGATCGGCTTCCACGGGTCGCTCACGCCGGTCGAGATGCTGGTGCCGCTGCTCGTCGACGTGGGATGACGGCGAACTGCGCGCATCAGCAATGCGGGAGAGACCGCCCTCAACGCACGCCGTATCGCCGCGCGAGTGGCGTGACCTGACACACCAGTGGCGCGCGAGCGGGGTTTCCCGCCCGGGTGAGACCCGTCTCCCGCCACTCGCGGGGTAGCGGCCGCGTGGTGGCCTACCCGGTCAGCCGTGTGGACAGGAGCACACTCGTCCACCACCCCCTGGGAGTGCTGCGCCCCGCGTCGTCTGCTTCCTGTCCGTCGTCGCCCTATGTGCTCCAGCTGCGGTTCTGGCGCCGTCGTACTCCTCACCGAACCCGGACGTCACCGTCGCTTCGGCTGTCCAACGAACGTCAGACAAGACCGTCATCAAGCGGCTACGTGCCGCCGTGCGAGCCCTGCCGATCGCACGGGAGACCCGCCGGGATTACGACCGGGACGAGTTCGGCGACTGGATCGCCGCCGACGGCGACTGCCTCGACACCCGTGACGAGGTGCTGAAGCAGGAGTCGAGAGGCCGCGGACGCTGGTTCTCCTACTACGATGGGCTGACCTGAGCCACCAGGGAGGGCCGGTCCCCGATGTCGTGGGCGAAGCGAATGCGGGTGCCCGAGTTCCACCGTCTGGCTCGGGAGTCCCATGCCTCCGCCAGGGGCACCATGTGGTCGATGTCGAGGTTGAGCTGTCCGAATCGGCTGATCCGGGTGACGAAAGCTCGGATCGGGTGACCACGCGGCCGACGAACTGGGCCGGAAACGTCACGTACAGGGCTGGGCGCGTCCACTTCCCGAGGACCGTCGACCAACTGCAGGAACTCGTCGCCGCCAGCACGAGCGTCCGGCCGCTCGGCACCGGCCACTCCTTCAACCGCATCGCCGACACCACGGGCGCCCTCATCTCGGTCGCTGACGTGCCGCAGACGTGCGTGATCGACCCCACCCGCTCGACGGTGACCGTCAGCGCCGGGATGCGGTACGGCGAGCTGGCGGCTCACCTGCACGAGGCCGGGTACGCCCTGCGCAGCCTCGGGTCGCTGCCGCACATCTCCGTCGCTGGCGCGATTGCGACGGGCACGCACGGCTCGGGCGACACGGTCGGCAGCCTGGCGACGGCCGTCGCCGCGCTGCAGATGGTCACCGCTGACGGGGAGCTCACCTACGTCAGTCGTGAGACCGATGGGGAGGAGTTCTGCGGAACCGTCGTCGGACTCGGCGCCCTGGGCATAGTGACGAGGGTCACGCTGCACGTCGTACCGACGTACGAGATGAGGCAGTGGGTGTACGACGACCTGCCGCGCACCGCGCTCGTCGAGCATGTCGATGCGATCTTTGCCAGCGCCTACAGCGTCAGCCTGTTCACCGACTGGCGCAGCGAAGGCGTCGACCACGTCTGGCTCAAGCACCGCATGCACGGCTCCGGGACGGTTGAGCCGCCGACGGATTGGCTGGGCGCGACGCTCGCCGACGGCCCACGCCACCCGATCGTCGGCATGCCCGTCGAGAACTGCACCGAACAGCTCGGCGTACCCGGGCCGTGGCACGAGCGGTTGCCGCACTTTCGCAGGGAGTTCATGCCCAGCAGCGGCCAGGAGCTGCAGTCGGAGTACTTCCTGCCTCGCGAGCACGTCCTCGATGCGCTCGAGGCGATCGAGCGCATCCGCCACCGCGTCGGCCCGCTGGTACAGGTCTCGGAGATCCGTACGGTTGCCCGGGACGACCTGTGGCTGAGCCCGAGCCACGGACACCACACGGTGGCGATCCACTTCACGTGGGTGCCGGACACGACGGCGGTGACGCCCGTGCTCGGCGCGCTCGAGGAGCAGCTGGCGCCGTTCCGACCGCGCCCGCACTGGGGCAAGCTGTTCAGCACCAGTCCCCAGACGCTGGCCTGTGGGTACGCGCGGTACGCCGACTTCACGGCGCTGATGGCGCGCCATGACCCGACGGGCAAGTTCCGCAACCAGCTGCTCGATCGGTGGTTCCCTCCCGGCTGACCACCCGGGGACGACGAGCCGCGAGCACTCAGCCGAACGGCAGCACGTCGGGAGACAGCGCCGCGGCCTTGGGCGCGGGCGGTGGTCATCCGGCGCCGGTGGTGCTGACGGCAGAGCACCTCGTAACCCACGTCCGGCGCCGGTGCGTCCGTCTGCTCGACGTCACCGACGACGATGACCTCGCCCTCGGTGACCATCTCCCCGTTCTCGGTCCGTGCGTTGTGCGTGGCGCGCTTGCCGCACCAGCACAGCGCCTCGACCTGCAGGGTGTGCACCCGGTCGGCGAGCTCGACCAGCCGTGCCGAGCCCGGGAACAAGCGGGTACGGAAATCGGTGAGGATGCCGAACGCGAAGACGTCGATCTGCAGCTCGTCGGCGACCCGGGCCAGCTGCTCGACCTGCACCGGGGTGTAGAAATGCACCTCGTCGCAGACCAGGTAGTCGATACGGGCGCCGTGTGTGAGCGCGTGCACGACGTGGTCCCAGAAGTCGAACTCCTGCGGGACCTCGACGGCGTCGAGGGAAAGCCCGAGGCGGCTGGACAGGGTCGCGGCGCCGGCGCGGTCGTGACTGGTGAAGATGCGTCGCACCCGTCCGCGGGCCGCGTGGTTGTGGTCCATCTGCAGCGCGAGCGTCGACTTGCCGCAGTCCATGGTGCCCGGTGAAGAGTTGCAGTTCAGCCACGGGAGTCCATGCTGTCATCCGGGCCGCCCCCCGTGCGGACGTGGCCCGTCCGTGGTGCAGGATCGGAGTCCATGGCTGTTCCCTTGACCCCGCCACGAGCAGCGAATCCGCTCGTGACCGCAGCCCGCCTGCGTGAGCTGCTGCAGAGCGAGGCGCCCCTGACCGTGCTCGACGTCCGCTGGAGCCTGCACGGCACGGACCGGGCGGCCCGCGACGCAGGGCACGTGCCCGGCGCGTGGTTCGTCGATCTCGAGACAGACCTCGCCGACCCTCCCGGCGTCAGCGGCCGGCACCCGCTGCCGGCCGCGGACCGCTTCGCGGCACGGATGCGTGCGGCCGGGGTCAGCCGGCACGTGCCCGTGGTGGTACTCGACCAACGGGACGGGACGGCCGCGGCGCGGTTGTGGTGGATGCTGCGCCTGCACGGGCACCCTGACGTCCGGGTGCTCGACGGGGGCTTCGATGCCTGGGTGGCCGGCGGCGGACCAGTCTCGACCGATCCGACGCCCCTCAAGCCGGGGGACTTCGTAGCAGCGGACAGCCCGGTGAAGGTGATCGACGCCCAGGGCGCGGCCGTCCTGGCCCGGACCGGCTTGCTGCTGGACGCCCGTTCGGCGCAGCGCTACGCGGGCAGCGAGGAGCAGGTCGACCCGGTGGCGGGACACGTCCCGGGCGCGCGGAGTGCACCCACGTCCGACAACGTGGGTCCCGACGGCCGGCTGCTCCCTCCCGAGGTGCTCCGTGAGCGCTTCAGCGGGCTCGGTCTGCGCGACGGCGTGGAGGTCGGCGCGTACTGCGGCTCGGGGATCACCGCCGCGCACCAGGTGCTCGCGCTGGAGGTGGCCGGCTTCGAGGCGGCGCTGTACGCCGGATCCTGGAGCGACTGGATCACCGATCCGCGTCGGCCGGTCGCGATCGGGTCTGAACTGGGTTGACCGGAGCCCCTAGCGCTCCTGCTTGCCGCCGCCGAACATGATCTCGTCCCAGCTGGGGACACTGGCTCGTCCGCGTGCACGGCGTCGGCGCGGCTCCGAGGGCGGGGTCCGGTTGGAGCCAGGCTCCGCGTCGGCTGATGGGTCGGCTGATGGGTCGGCTGATGGGTCGGCTTCGAGGGTCGAGCCCGGCTGGTCCGCGTCGTCGAGCGGAAGCGGGTCGGGCACCTGGTGCAACGGGCGTCGTCGACGCAGCCGCGACACCGCCCCACCGAACGGGGTCGGCTCGTCCGGCGAACCGATGTGGTCCTCGCCCGGGCCGGAGTCCGGACGCTGACGCGGTGGCTCGTGCTCGTCGTCGAGGCGGTCGCTGTCCACGAACGTCGAAGCGCCACCACCCTCGGCGACGGCGGAGGCGATTGCCATGTCGCTCGGGTCATCGACACCCGGCTCGTCCGCGACGAGGGCGCGCGCGACATCGTCGTCGGCGACCACGTAGCGCCCCGGGACGTCGAAGACGTAACGACCCGTCTCGTCACTCCCGGCTGGGCTGACCGTGACCATCCAACGACCGTCGTCGCGGCGCCAGGAGTCCCAGGCGGCGACGACGGGGTCGTGGCCGCGGCTGCGGAGCTGCTCGGCTACGACGTCGCCGAGCAGCCGGGTCGGTCCTTCGGTGTGCTTGCGGCGCAGTGTCGCAGCGCGCGCCCGCTCGGCGATGTGTTCCCGCTCGGCGAGCACCGGCACCGCGTAGCCCATGATCTTGTCCACCGGCGCAGCGGCGATGTCGGCAACCTCCTCGGGGGAGGCGCCGGCCCGGATCCGAGCCTGGATGTCACGGGGACGCAGGGCGCTGTCCATCTTGGTCTCCAACTGTCCGGGCCGGGCTCGATCGCCGCGGGCTGCCGCTCGCAGGCTGTCGTCGGCGGGTACGCGGAACTCCTCGTCGGTGTCCGAGCGCAGCACGACGTGACGTCGGTCCTCGCTCAACCCCACGAGTCGCAGGTCACGCATGGTGTCGGCCTTTCCTGCTCCGCCCTCGGCGTGGGCGGTGCGTACCGCCCCAGTCTCGTCCGCGCCCCGGTGCATTCAAAGCCCCCGCGCCGACGGCCGGCGCAGCATGAACGAGGCCAGCACCGCGAGGAGACCCGAGGCCACCGGGACGAGGTAGGCGACGGACGCTCCGGCGGCGTCGATGACCTGCCCGCTGATCGCCGCCCCGGGGGCCACGCCGGCCGCGATCCCGGTCGAGATCCAGGAGATGCCCTCGGTGAGGCGGCTGCGCGGAACGGTCTGCTCGACCAGCGAGATGGTGGCGATGAGGGTGGGTGCGATGGCGAACCCGGCGACGAACAGCACGACCGTGACGCTGGTGATGCCGGGAAGGAACGCCAGTACGGCCATGGCCGCGGTAAGGCCCGCGATCGACCAGCGCAACCGGGTCAGCGCGTGGCGCTGCTGGGTGCGAGCTCCGATGATCAGTCCGGCCAGCAGGCTGCCGGTCGCCCACACCGCAAGCATGGGTCCCGCCGCCGCAGTGGTACCTGCCTCGTCGGCGAATGCCACGGTGACGACCTCGGTAGCCCCGAAGATGCCCCCGAGCCCGGCCCCCACGACAGCGAGGCAGGCAAGCCCGGGCCACGACATCGGGGTCCGGCGACGGTCCCCCCCGCGAGGGGCTACCGGCGGTTCGGTCGCGCGCTGGGAAGCCAGGACGAGCGCACCGGTCAACCCGAGGGCGCCTGCTACGGCCAGCCCGGACCAGGCCGGGAGCTGCGTGGCGAGCAGCGTGACCAGCACCGGGCCCACGACGAAGACGATCTCGTCGACGACTGCCTCGAGGGCGAACGCCGTGTCGAGCTGAGCACGGTCCTCCAGCAGGTGGCGCCACCGGGCCCGCACGGCCGAACCGACCGGTGGCAGCCCGGCTCCGGCCACGGCGGCGCACACGTGCGGTACGGGGGCCGCCTGCCCCGACTCCACCGCGACGGCGGTGGCGAGCACCCCTGCAGCGAAGACCGTCCCGGCCACCGGCAGCAACCGGAACTGTCCGAAGCGGTCCATCAACCGGCCCTGCACCGGGGTGCAGACCGCCCCCGCTACGACCTGGGAGGCGGCCACGGCGCCGGCGTAGCCGTAGGAGCCGGTGCGGTCGGCCACCAGGAGCACGATGCCCAGACTGACCATGGAGATCGGGGCGCGGGCGAGCAGACCCGCCAGGGAGAAGGCGAGGGCGCCGGGTAGCACGAGGATCCGGCGGTAGGGGTCGAGCACGCAGGCAGTGTGGCACCGCGGACCGACCACTCCGCGGTGAGGAGTGCTGCGTGGGCGACGATAGGCCCATGGCTGTGACCGACCCGTACGACGCCCTGCTGCTCGTCTCCTTCGGCGGCCCTGAGGGTCCCTCCGAGGTTCTCCCCTTCCTGCGCAACGTCACCCGTGGCCGGGGCATCCCGGACGAGCGGCTGGCCGAGGTGGCCGAGCACTACCACGCCCTCGGCGGGCGCTCCCCGATCAACGACCAGTGCAGGGCGCTGCTGTCGGCGATCCGGTGCGACCTCGCCGTGCACGGCGCCGATTTGCCCGTCTACTGGGGCAACCGCAACACCGAGCCGTTCCTCGACGGCGTGGTCGCCCAGATGACCGCCGACGGCGTGCGTCGCGCGGCGTGCTTCGTGACCAGCGCGTACTCGTCGTACTCGGGGTGCCGGCAGTACCGCGAGAACCTCTTCGATGCAGTGATGGCCACCGCCGAGGCGCCGCGCGTCGACAAGCTGCGCCACTACTTCAACCACCCCGGGTTCGTGCTGCCCTTCGTCGACACCACCGTGGCGGCACTGAACACCCTGCCCGCACGCGTCCGCGAGGGTGCCCGCCTCACCTTCATCACCCACTCCATCCCGGACACCATGGCCGAGGCGAGCGGTCGCAGCGCTTCGACCGCGGGCGGAGCGTACGTCCGTCAGCACCTCGACGTCGCCGCTCAGGTGGCCGCGGGGGTTCGTGAAACCACCGGGACCGAGCACGGGCACGACCTCGTCTACTGCTCTCGTTCGGGGCCGCCATCAGTGTCCTGGCTGGAGCCCGACGTCAACGACCACCTCAGCACCCTGCACACCCAGGGGGTCCCCGGCGTGGTCGCCGTGCCGATCGGCTTCGTCTCCGACCACATGGAGGTCGCCTTCGACCTCGACACCGAGGCCGCCCAGACCGCGGTCGGGCTCGAGTTGCCGTTCGCACGGGCGGCGACCCCGGGCACCGACGCGCGCTTCGTGGCCATGGTGCGCGACCTGCTGCTGGAGCGGGCCAGGATCGAACGCGCCAAGGGCGGGCAGGACGCAGCGATACACCGGTCGAGCGTGGGGAGCCTGCCACCGAGCTGGGACGTGTGTCCGGCCGGTTGCTGCGCCAACCCGCGCCAACCGGAGCAACCGTCCCTGTGCGGCCAGGACACCCTCGCAGCCATCGATGGAGCCCGTACGTGAGCGCGCACACCAGTGCCGGCGAGCTGCTGGAGCTGGCCCGCCAGGTGGCTGCGCAGGCGGCTGCCTCCATCGCGGTGAGCCGCCCGGCCGGCCGGGTCGGGGTGACCACGACCAAGTCGAGTGCGACGGACCCGGTCACCGAGATCGACACCGCGACCGAGCGGCTGATCCGTGCAGGCATCATGTCGGTTCGACCCGACGACGGGTTCATCGGCGAGGAGGGCGGCGCGCAGCTCGGTACCTCGGGGGTGACCTGGGTGATCGACCCGATCGACGGCACCGTCAACTTCATCTACGGCATCCCGGCGTACGCGGTGTCCATCGCGGTGCAGGTGGACGGGGAGGTCGTGGCCGGAGTGGTCCTCAACGCGGCGACCGGCGAGGAGTTCGGGGCCGAGGCGGGGCAGGGGTCCTGGGTGCGGTACCGCCCCGCTGCGGACCCGGTGGCGCTGCGGGTCGTCGACGGCGCAGACCTGCAACACGCCCTCGTCGGTACGGGCTTCGGC
Organism: Nocardioidaceae bacterium; assembly: GCA_013696745.1. GTDB lineage: Bacteria > Actinomycetota > Actinomycetes > Propionibacteriales > Nocardioidaceae > JACCXZ01. Next base: position 18,267 of record JACCXZ010000030.1, read on the forward strand.
TATCAGGCACAGCAGCGGAGGGCGCAGGGGCGCGCCGTCAGTGCGTTGATGCCCCAGGTCCGCGACATCCGCCGCATCGGGTCGGCGGCCCTGGACCTGTGCAACCTCGCGGCCGGCAGGCTCGACTGCTACGTCGAGCAGGGGCTGCAGCCTTGGGACCGGGCCGCCGGTGTGCTGGTCGTACGCGAAGCAGGCGGCATCGTCACCGGCCTCGACGCCGACACACCGGACGAGCGCCTGGTGGTGGCTGCCGGGCCGACGCTGCACCCGCTGTTGCGAGCAGCGGTCGCCACGGCCGGGTTCTAGACCGGCGCGCTACCGCTCGGCATCCAGACCACGTCCCACGACATGTTGTCACTGCCCATGGGAGGCAACCCGTGGGCAGTGAAGTTCACCAAGGGACCCTGGTAAACCGGCACCGGCAAGAGCGGCTGCTACGCGTCCCTGGTGATCCCGGGGGACAGCTGGGACGGCTTGATGCCCGGCGGTAGCTGACCGGTGGAGCGCACCCAGTAGTCGACGGCCTTGCGGGTGGCGACGATGCGGGCGACCTGAGCCGCCGAGCCGGAGATCACGGCCCAGGCGACGGCCTCGCGCATCGTGACCTCAGGATTCTCCGGCGACGCGGGTGGTTGGCGCCGCAGCGCAACCTGCCAGGTCAGGTTGACCACCTGGGTGCTCGCGATGGCGGCGAGCACGGAGGCCGACTTGCCGTACATCTTCCACAGCCGCTTGCTCTGTCTCTTCGGCTTGCTCTTGTCGCGATGTGCCACGCCGACACCCTCCTCGAGGTCCGTGCTGTCCGCCCCTGGCGGCGTCAGTCTGCCAGGTTGTGCCCGCGCGGTGTGCAACGCCGCCGCCAGCTGCTCGGGGGAGCGGCTGCCCACCAGCCAGTACGGTGTCGGGTCGCGGGCATCCTCGACCGGGACCAGCAGCGCGCGGTGCAGGTAGGGCCGCGTCATCAAGAAGGCGCGTGCGTCCGCATCGACTCCCATCCGACGTCGCGCTTGGGTGCGGTCCAGCGCCTGCGGGCTGCCCGCGTGCTGCAGCGGGAGACCTGCACGGCCCGCCACCAGCCGTGCGTCGCCGTCGCCGTCGGCGGTGACCACGGCCACCCGTACGGACCCGAAGGACCACAGCCCGCCACCGACCAGCGCCAACGCCACGAGCCCGCACATGCCGGCGAACCACGGCGGGGTGGCGAGCACGAAGGACCAGGCCACGGCCAGGGAGAAGAGGCCGGCGAGCAGCCACCAGGACAGTGGGGCGTGCAGCCGTTCCTCGTGCAGCACGTGTGCGGCGCTGGCGCTGGTCCCGGGCACCGTCCCAGCGTGGCACGGGTGTCCGATGGAGCCGGGGTAGGGTCGCCGCCGTGGTCGAAGTCTTCGTCACCCGGCTGGATACCGGTGTCCCGCTGCCGGCATACGCACACCCAGGTGACGCCGGTGCCGACCTCGTCAGCACCGTCGATGTGCGGCTCGCACCCGGCGAGCGCGCGCTGGTACCCACCGGGATCGCGGTAGCGCTGCCGGTCGGCTACGCGGCCTTCGTGCACCCGCGCTCGGGCCTGGCTGCTCGGTGCGGCCTGTCGATCGTGAACACGCCCGGCACCATCGACGCGGGGTACCGTGGCGAGATCTCGGTGCTGCTGGTCAACCTGGACCCGAACATCCCGATCACACTGCACCGGGGCGACCGCATCGCCCAGCTGGTGGTGCAGGCGGTGGAGCACGCCGACTTCTCCGTGGTCCACGCCCTGCCCGACTCCGCGCGCGGCGCCGGCGGCTACGGTTCCACCGGGGGCGTCGGACGCCCACGCGTCACCGAGACAGCTGGGGCCGGCAGCACGCACGACGACGACCAGGAGGCACCGGCGTGATCTTCCGCCGACGCGGCAAGGACACCTCACAGTCCAGCGAAGAGTCGACCCCGGACCATCCCTCCGGCGCCGAGGACGATGGCAGCGGGGAGGGCGTGCGGGCGGCAGACCTCGACGCCGACGTGACAGGCGAGGACTACCGTCGCGCGGTCGGGCCGTGGGACGGTTCCGAGCGCCCCGTCGACCCCGACGACCCGACCAGCATCGACCTCGGCGGCATCGTGGTGAAGGGACGTCCCGGCTTCGAGCTGCGGTTGCAGACCGATCAGCAGTCCGGCGACGTCCAGGCGGTGCTGCTCGTCGCCGAGGACGGCGCCGCGGAGCTGCGGGCTTTCGCCGCCTCGCGCAATATGTCGCTGTGGGAGTCCGTCCGCACTGAGATCGCCGCCGATGCGTCCCGCCGCGGCGGCACTGCGACCGACCTCGACGGCCGGTACGGCACCGAGCTGCGGGTGAAGGCGCAGGTGCGGACGCCCGAGGGCAAGACCGGGACCCAGACCAGCCGGATCGTCGGCATCGAAGGTCCGCGCTGGCTGCTGCGTGTGACCTACCTCGGCAGGCCGGCGATGGAGCCCGAGCCCGAATACGTCCTCGAGGCAGCGGTCCGGGACCTGGTGGTGGTGCGTGGCGCCGGTGCAATGCCACCGCGCGAACAGATCCCGCTGCGCCTCCCGGCCGGGGCGCGACCTGTCGCCGACGCCCCCGATGAACCGGCGCAGTGACCTACAGTTGACGTCATGACCGCCGTCGATCCGCAGGTGTCGTACGAAAAGTCCTCCCGGTCGCGCCCGGGCCTGATACGGCGTGCGCTGTCCCGGCTGTCGAGCAGCACCGGGGAGATCGAGGCCGAGGAGCTGCGCGAGAGCTCCGCAGCCGCCGGGTGCCCGCCGATCGCCCGGTGCAGCGATCGCGACGTGGTGATGCTGCACGGTGTGCTGAGCTCGGTGACACTGCGCCCCCGTGGCGGGGTGAGCACACTCGAGGCCGAGCTCGATGACGGTTCGGCCACCATCACCCTGGTGTGGTTGGGGCAGCGCCGGATCACCGGCGTCAGTCCTGGCCGGGCCATGACCGTCCAAGGCCGGGTGTCGTGCACCGACGGCAAGCGCGTGATGTACAACCCGCGTTACGAGTTCACCGGGTGAGCGCTGCACAGCCGACGGCCGACGCGTCAGTCCCGCAGTACGAGTCCGTCGAGGCACTCGTACGCGGTCAGCTCGCCCGGGCGCTCGGTGGACTGCGCGGGGTCGTCGAGGGTGCCGTGCCGACCATCGCGTTCACCATCACCTGGCTGAGCACAAAAGAGCTGCGGGTCGCGCTCGGCGTCAGCATCGGCCTCGCCGTGGTCGCGCTCGTCGCCCGGCTCGTGCAGCGCCAAACCGTGCAGTTCGTGTTCAACGCCGTGATCGGCATCGCGATCGGCGGAATCTTTGCCGCCCGCTCCGGCGAGGCGATCGACGCGCTGCTGCCCGGCATCCTCTACAACGCCGCCTACGGAGTCGTGATGCTGTTCAGCGTCGCCGTGGGCTGGCCGCTCGTCGGGTTCATGATCGGCAGCGTCATGGGAGACGCGACGGCCTGGCGCCGGGACAAGCAGCTCGTGCGTCTGTGCAGCCGGCTCACCTTGGTGCTGGCGGTTCCGTGTGTCGTGCGCGTGCTCGTGCAGTACCCGCTGTACCTCGCTGACGCGATCGGCTGGCTCGCGACCGCCAAGATCTTCCTGGGGTGGCCGCTGCAGGTCGCTGCACTCGCCGTCATGGCCTACCTGCTCGGTCGCAACCACACACCGATCGAGCGCCCGGCACCTGCCCCCGGCTGAGGTCAGCCCGGCGCAGGATGGGCCCGGGGGGAGAGGATCGAGGCCAGCACGTCCTCCTGGTCCTCCGCGGCCACGAACAACAGCTCGTCGCGGGACTCCAGCGAACGGTCCGTGTCGGGGGTGAAGATCGCGCCGTCACGCAGGACTGCGACCAGCGCGACGTCGACTGGCCAGGGGACCTCGACGACGCGAGCGCCGACGTAGGGCGAGTCCGGCGGCAGGGTCAGCTCGACCAGGTTGGAGCCGCTCTGACGGAACGTGAACAGCCGGACCAGGTCGCCCACAGTCACCGCCTCCTCGACCAGCGCTGACATCAGGCGTGGTGTTGACACCAGCACGTCGACGCCCCAGGACTCGTTGAACAGCCACTCGTTGGACGGTTGATTGACACGCGCCACCGTGCGCGGGACCGCGAACTCGGTCTTGGCCAACAACGCGATGACCAGGTTGGCCTTGTCGTCACCGGTGGCGGCGATCATCACGTCGCAGCGGTTCAGCCCGGCCTCTTCCAACGAGGAGAGCTCGCATGCGTCGGCCAGCAACCACTCGGCCTCGGGGACCGCATCGGAGGAGATCGAGGCCGGGGTCTTGTCGATCAGCAGGACATTGTGACCGTTCTCGAGCAGTTCCTGGGCGACGGACCTGCCCACGGCACCCGCCCCGGCGATGGCGACCCGCATCAGTCCTCCTCCGGTCCGGCCGCCATGGCGGCCCGCACCTCGTCGACCTGGTCGTCGAGCAGGAACAGGTTGAGCAGGTCGCCCTCCTGCACGATGGTGTTGCGGTCCGGGATCATGCCTTTCCCCAACCGGGTCAGGAACGCCACCCGCGCGTGGGTGGCGTCCTGGATCGACAGCACCGTCTGACCCACCCACGCTTTCGGTACGACCATCTGGTCGACGCGCACCGATCCGGACGGGTCACGGTACAGCGGCTCGGAGTCCTCCGGCAGCAGCCGGCGCAGCACCTGGTCCGCGGCCCAGGTCACCGTTGCCACGGTGGGCACTCCGAGGCGCTCGTAGACCTCCGCGCGGCGCGGGTCGTAGATGCGGGCGACCACGGTCTCGATGCCGAACTGTTCACGGGCCACCCGCGCGGAGATGATGTTGGAGTTGTCCCCGGAGGAGACCGCGGCGAACGCGCTGGCCGACTCGATTCCGGCCTGGATCATCACGTTGCGGTCGAAGCCGACGCCGGTGACGGTGGCCCCGGAGAATCCCGGGCCCAGCCGTCGGAACGCGTCCGGGTTCTGGTCGATGACCGCGGCGGTGTGGCCGCGCGTCTCGAGGCTGCGGGCGAGTGTCGAACCCACGCGCCCACAGCCCATGATCACGACGTGCACGCTGCACCTTCCTCGATGGCGGGATGACGACGCGATGGTAGTCCTCGTGGTCTAGGCTCGCGGCCCGTGGGACTAGCCGACGCCGCGAAGCGACTCCTGCTCGGGCGCAAGCTGCGCAGCGCGCAGCAGAACGAGACCCTGCTGAGCAAGAAGATCGCGCTTCCCGTCTTCGCCAGCGACGCGCTGTCGTCCGTGGCGTACGCGCCCGACGAGATCTTCCTGGTGCTCGCCGCGGCCGGGGTGTCGGCGTACACGTTCACCTGGCCGGTAGGCATCGCGGTCGCGGTCGTCATGCTCGCAGTGGTGGCGTCCTACCGCCAGAACGTGCAAGCCTACACCAGCGGTGGCGGGGACTACGAGGTGACAACCACCAACCTCGGTTCCGGCGCCGGCCTGGTCGTCGGCAGCGCGCTGCTGGTCAACTACGTCCTGACGGTGGCCGTGTCGATCTCGGCGGCCGCGCAGTACGCGGCCAGTGCGGTCGAACCGCTGCGGGGTCACCAGACCGTGGTCGCGGTGGCGGCGGTCCTGCTGCTGATGGCCGTGAACCTGCGCGGGGTGCGCGAGTCGGGGACTGTCTTCGCCGTCCCGACCTACCTGTTCATGCTGGCGGTCCTCGGCATGGCGGCGTGGGGGTTCGGCCAGCTGCTCACCGGAGGTCTCCCACAGGCCGACAGCGCCTCCTTGCAGCTGGTCGTCGAGGACGACTTCGTCGGCGGGCTGGGCAGCGCCGCCTTCGTGTTCCTGCTGCTGCGTGCCTTCTCCTCCGGGTGCGCGGCGCTGACCGGTGTGGAGGCGATCTCCAACGGGGTGCCGGCGTTTCGCAAGCCCAAGGGCAAGAACGCCGCGACGACCCTCCTCCTGCTCGGCACGATCGCGGTGACCATGGCGATGAGCATCATCGTCCTGGCCAACGAGATGAACGTCCGCTTCGTCGAGGAGCCGACGGAGAACCTGCGCTACGCCGACGGCTCGGCGGTGGGAGAGGACTACCACCAGGACCCGGTCATCGGCCAGCTCGCGGCGGGGATCTTCGAGGGCTTCGAGCCCGGCTTCCTGTTCGTGACCACCGCGACGGGCGTCATCCTGGTGCTCGCCGCGAACACCGCGTACAACGGTTTCCCGGTGCTGGGGTCGATCCTCGCCCAGCACGGCTACCTGCCTCGCCAGCTCGACACCCGCGGCGACCGGCTCGCGTTCAGCAACGGCATCGTCGTGCTCGCCGGCATGGCGGTCGTGTTGATCGTGTCCTTCGACGCCGAGGTCACCCGGCTGATCCAGCTGTACATCGTCGGCGTGTTCGTGTCGTTCACGGCCAGCCAGAGCGGCATGGTGCGGCACTGGAACCGGCTGCTGCAGGACGAGAACGACCCAGCGGTACGACGGCGGATGAAGCGAAGCCGGGCCATCAACGCCTTCGGCCTGTCGGTCACCGGGCTGGTGCTCGTGGTCGTGCTGGTCACCAAGTTCACCCAGGGTGCCTGGATCGCGGTCACGGCGATGGCGGCCATCTTCTTCGTCATGCGGGCGATCCGGGGCCACTACGACCGGGTCAACGAGGAGCTGGCCATCGACGAGTACGACAGCCTGCTCCCGTCCCGGGTGCACGCGATCGTGCTGGTGTCACGGCTGCACAAGCCAGCCGTGCGGGCGCTGGCGTACGCCCGCGCGTCGCGGCCGAACACGCTCGAGGCGATCACCGTCAGCCTCGACGACGAGCGGACCGAGGCCCTGACCCGCGAGTGGGAGGAGCGCGGCATCCCGGTGCCGCTGAAGGTGCTGAGCTCCCCGTACCGCGAGACCACGCGTCCGCTGGTGCGCTACGTGCGGGGGATCAGGCGGGAGAGCCCGCGCGACATCGTGGCCGTGTACATCCCCGAATACGTGGTGGGGCACTGGTGGGAGCAGGTGCTGCACAACCAGGCGGCGCTGCGGCTCAAGGGTGTGCTGCTGTTCACCCCCGGTGTCATGGTCACCAGCGTGCCGTACCAGCTGGCGTCCTCCGAGGTGGCGGTCAAGCGTGCCGAGAGGGAGCGGCACGCGCCGGGTGAGGTGCGCCGCGGCACGGCGCCACCCAAGCCGCCGCCGGTGGACCCGGCCGGTCCGAGCGAGCCGGTCGTCAACAGGGGCATCCCGGTGAAGGAGGGACGCGCGTCCCGCCGGGGCGACCGCGCCGGCGACCGGTGACCGCGCCGGTCCCCGCGGAGCTCGCGGGGAGCGAGGTCGTCCTCGACGTCGGCCCGGTCGCCCACGGCGGTCACTGCGTCGCACGCTGGGACGGCCGGGTGGTGTTCGTGCGACACTCGCTGCCCGGCGAGATCGTGCGGGTCCGTGTCACCGAGGGCACCGAGAGCTCCCGCTTCGTGCGCGCCGATGCCATCGAGGTGCTGCGTCCTTCCCCCGGTCGGGTCGAGGCGCCGTGCCCGTACGCCGGCCCCGGACTGTGTGGCGGGTGCGACTGGCAGCACGCCACCCCGGCCACCCAGCGGGAGCTGCTCGGCGCGGTCGTGGCCGAGCAGCTGGCCCGGCTGGCCGGGATCGAGCGCGAGGTGGTGGTCGAGGCGGTCGCGCCGGAGGACCTGGGCTGGCGCACCCGGCTCGGCTGGACGGTCGACGCCCAGGGTCGTCCTGGGCTGCACCGGCACCGCTCGCACGACGTGCTGCCGGTCGACCGGTGCCTCATCGCGGCGCCCGACCTGCCGGACGCGCACACCCGTACGTGGTCCGCCGGTCACGTCGACGTGGCCGTCTCCTCGCTCGGTGACACGGTGCTGCTGGCGGACGGCGATGCCGTGCAGGGGCGGGCACGCGTCCGTGAACGGGTGCACGAACGCGACTTCAGGGTGTCTGCGGCCGGTTTCTGGCAGGTACACCCGGCCGCGGCCCGGACGCTCGTCGACGCGGTGCTGTCGTACGGGCGCCCGGCGCCCGGTGAGCGGGTCGCCGACCTGTACGCGGGGGTCGGGCTCTTCTCGGCGTTCCTCGGTGATGCCGTGGGCGCCGACGGATCGGTTCTGGCAGTCGAGGGCGACCCCCGGGCTGTGAAGGATGCGCGGCGCAACCTGCACGACCTGCCACAGGTGCGCATCGAGGCGGGCCGGGTCGGCGACATGCTGGCACGGCTGCCGATCACGCCGCTCGACCTCGTGGTCCTGGACCCACCTCGCGCGGGTGCCCGGGCCGCGGTGGTCGGGCAGATCGCCGCACGCGCGCCCTCGCGCGTCGTGTACGTCGCCTGTGACCCGGCGGCCCTTGCCCGCGACATCGCGACGTTCACCGAGCAGGGATACGCGCTGTCTGACCTGCGGGCGTTCGCGCTGTTCCCGATGACCCACCACGTGGAGTGCGTCGCGCTGCTCACCCGCGGCTGACGACACGCCACCCTGCTGCGAATAACTCGCAATAAGAGCAGGTCCTGGCTAGGCTCGACGCATGTCAACCCACGCCGGCCGCACGGCCCGGACCATCATCACCGCCGTCGCAGCCGCGGTGGTCCTGGTCGGGTGCAACGCCAGCGACGCCGGAAACGCCGACACGGATGGGCGCCTGCGGGTGGTCACGACCGTCGCGCCGATCACCTCGATCGTCGCCAGTGTCGCCGGTGACCGCGTCCTGATCAACGGTCTGGTCCCGGAGGGGACGAACTCCCACACCTTCGATCCGCCACCGAGCGTGGCCACCGCGCTGTCCGAGGCGGACGTGGTGTTCCTGAACGGTCTCAGGCTGGAGGAGCCGACCAAGGAGCTGGCCGAGGCCACCATGGCCGAGAACGCGGTCATGGTCGAGATCGGCACCGAGGTGCTGCCTGAGAGCGAGTACATCTACGACTTCTCGTTCCCGGAGGAGGAGGGCAAGCCCAATCCTCACCTGTGGACCGACCCGACGTGGGCGATCGAGTACGCCGCGGTCGTCCGAGACGCCCTCTCCGAAGCCGACCCGGCGGGCACGAAGGTCTATCTCGCCAACTACGAGGCGTTCGAGGCCCAGGCCGAAAGGCTGTCCGCCGCGCTGCGTGCCGACCAGGAGTCCGTCCCCGAGGGCGACAAGCAGCTGTTGACGTACCACGACGCCTACGCCTACTTCGCCCAGACGTACGACTGGGAGGTCGTCGGGGCGATCCAGCCGGAGAACTTCGAGGACCCCACCCCCAAGGAGGTCGCCGACCTGATCGACCAGGTCGAGGCCGAGGGCGTCCCGGTCATCTTCGGCTCGGAGGTGTTTCCCTCCGCCGTCCTGGAGGAGGTCGGGCGTGCCACCGGCGCCCGGTACGAGGACACCCTGCGCGACGACGACCTACCCGGTGATCCCGGTGAGCCGGAGCACTCCTGGATGGGTCTGATGCGCTACAACTACGTCACCATGATCAACGGACTCGGTGGGCAGGCCGCTGAGCTGGCTGCCCTGGACACCGCACCCGCGGTCCAGGACGACGCCAGCTACCCGCAATGACCATCGCCGAGCACCTCGTCCGGATCGAGAAGGCTACCTTCGGCTACGACGCCAGCCCGGTCCTCGAAGACGTCACCCTCACCGTCGGCTCGCGCGATTTCATCGGCGTGGTGGGGCCCTCGGGCTCCGGAAAGACCTCACTGCTGCGGCTCCTGCTCGGCACGGCCACACCTCAACGTGGCACGGTCAGCCGCCGCCCGGACGTAGCGGTGGCCTACGTGCCCCAGCTGGAGACGGTGAACTGGAACTTCCCCATCACCGTCTTCGAGTGTGTCCTGATGGCGCGCAGCGGCCGCATCCTGCCCTGGCCCACCCGCACCGAGCGGGCCGATGTGTCCCGGGTGCTGGACCGCCTGGGCATAGGCGCGCTCGCAGGGCGCCACATCCGCGAGCTCTCCGGCGGCCAGCAGCAGCGAATGTTCATCGCCCGTGGGCTGTTGCGCCGCCCACAGCTGCTGCTCATGGACGAACCGACCACCGGGGTCGACTTCACCAGTCGCCACGAGATGCTGCACCTGCTCGGCGAGCTCAACGCCGAGGGTGTGGCCATCTTGCTGACCACCCATGACCTCAACGGCGTCGCTGCCCACCTGCCGCGGCTCGTCGCGCTGCACCGCACGGTGATTGCCGTCGGCACCCCCCGGGACGTCATCAACGGCCCTGTCCTGGAACGCACCTTCGGGGCCCCCATGCAGGTGCTCGAACACCTCGGCATGCCGGTCGTACTCGACCGTCACGGAGCCGGCGACCACCGGACCAGCGCATGACCGCGGCGCTGCTGGACCCGTTCAGCTACGCGTTCTTCGTCAAGGGCATCAGCGTCGCCATCCTGGCCGGCTGGTTGTGCGGTCTGATCGGGGTCTACATCACCCTTCGCGGCATGAGCTACATCGGCCACGGCCTGTCCCACGCGATCTTCGGTGGCTTCGCCGCCAGCTCGCTCATCAATGTGAACTACTACCTCGGCGCCGGCGTGTGGGGACTGGCGTCGGCACTGGCCATCAACAAGGTCACCCGAACCCGGCGCATCGGCGCCGATGCCGCGATCGGTGTCATCACCACCTCCTCGTTCGCCCTCGGCGTCGCTCTGCTGACCCGGTACGGAAACAAGGGACCCACCTTCGACGCCGCACTCTTCGGCAGCATCATCGGCGTCTCCGCCGCAGACGTATGGGCCCTGGCCGGCGTGACCGCCTTCACCGCCGCGGTGATCCTCCTCAACTACCGGGCGTTGCTGTTCGCCACCTTCGCCCCCGAGGTCGCCGACGTGAGCGGGGTACGCGTCGCCCGAACCGATGCCCTGCTCATGCTCGTGCTGTCCCTGGCCATCCTCGCCAGCCTCACGGTCATCGGCGTCACGCTCGTGGCCGCAACGCTGGTGATCCCCGCCGTCGTGGCCAGGATGCTCACCGACCGCTTCTCCCGCATGCTCTGGCTGTCCAGCCTCATCGGCGCGGCGTGCGGCTTCGTCGGGATGAACCTGAGCTACCACCTCGACGTGCCGTCTGGAACCATGATCGTGCTGACCGGCGCTGCTGTGTTCACCGTCGTGCTGTCCGTCACCGGAGGCCGGCGGTTGGCCCGAACCTCCCGCCTCGGCGCAAGCAACGAGTCCGCGACCCTTGTCGCCCCCGCTCGATAGACCCGCGACTCTGAGCTGCCGGCTCGGCTCCTCAAGGGCCGTGGGTGAACAAGTTCAGATCACCACCAATCCAAGAGATACACAGGTTCGAATCACGACATTGTCCGGTAGGTCGTCTCTTCTGCCGCGATTGACCGTGATGGAATCGTTAACAACCTTGCTGCGCGTGATCGCCTGGGGTGGTTTAGGTTACCCCTACGGCTTTCAATAGAGGAGTCGACCTCGTCATGAAGGGAAAGTCAATGTTGCCCATGTCTCGGAAGCGACATGTCAGAGCCACCGTTGCCTGCTTTTCAGCCGCCGCCGTCGCTGTTGGCGCGTCGGCGACGCTGTTCGCAGCGCAGGTAGGGTCGGCGTCCAGTCACCGTGAGGCTCCGCTGATCCTCAGCGACCCACAGGCCGACAACACCGATACCTATGCGTTCGTCAGCCCCGATGCTCCGGACACCACGACCTTGGTCGCGAACTGGCTGCCGTTCCAGGAGCCGGCGGGTGGCCCGAACTTCTACCCGTGGCTCGAGGGCGACCGCTACAACATTCACATCGACAACGACGGTGATGCCAAGCCCGACATCACCTACCGGTGGACGTTCACGGACGTGGACAACCGCGGTCTGGACACGTTCCTGTACAACAATGGGCCGGTGACGTCCTTCGACGACGAAACCCTCCTGTTCAAGCAAACGTACACGCTGGAGGAGATCTCCGGAGGCAAGACCGAGACGCTGCTCAAGGACGCCCCGGTGGCGCCGTCCAACGTCGGTGCGGCTTCGATGCCGGACTACGCAGCGCTTCGCGCGGAGGCCACTGTCGGGGTCGAGGGTGGAGGTCAGTCGTTCGTCGGACAGGCTGACGACCCGTTCTTCCTCGATCTGCGGGTCTTCGACCTGCTGTACGGCGGTGACCTGTCCGAGACCGGAGTGGACCAGCTCTCTGGTTTCAACGTGAACTCGGTTGCACTGCAGGTGCCGAGCGCCGATCTGACCTCGGGCAACGACCCGGTGATCGGCGTTTGGGCCACCACCGAGCGTCCGAGCCTGCGGATTCAGAAGGCCGACGGCAGCCAGGTGTCCAAGGGCAAGTTCGTCCAGGTGTCACGCCTGGGCATGCCGCTGGTCAACGAGGTCGTCGTTCCGGCCGGGCTCAAGGACGCATTCAACGCGCTCCCGCCGCACCTGGACGCGACCGTTGCGCCAGTGGTGGACCGGGTCAACGACCCGGAGGTGCCCAAGCTCATCGAGGCGATCTACGGAATCCCCGCCCCGAAGGCGCCCAGGGATGACAT
>JACCXZ010000042.1 GCA_013696745.1 Nocardioidaceae bacterium
CAAGCTGGAGTCGCGGCTGCGGCGCCAGGCGGATCGCCGCCGGATCCACCACGGCAAGCACGCACCCATGTCCCTGGCGCAGGCGGCCGCGCAACCGCCCGTGGAACCCAGCAACGGCGTCGTGACGCTGGACGAGGAGGAACCGCTCGTCCGCCACGTCGGGCCGTTGGAGGTCATGGGCGACGGGCCGCTGGTGATGCGGGAGAAGACGTTTAAGACCGACCCGATGACCCTCGCGCAGGCGATGTACGAGATGGAGCTCGTCGGGCACGACTTCTTCCTGTTCGTGGACCGGGACACGTCCGCACCCAGCGTCGTCTACCGACGCCGCGGCTACGACTACGGCGTCATCCGGCTCGAGCACTAGTCGTCGAGCACCTCCGTCAGTCGTCGGGAGTACACGCGTCCGTCAAGAGCGCACCCGCTGCCAGGTCACCCTCGGGCGGATCACCTGAGTCACTTTGGTCACCTGAGCATCAGCACTGTGACGCGGACCTGAACCCCGCGAACTTACGGGCGTGACCACCAGTCGTCGAGCTCCAGCAGCGGGTTCGCGTTCAGGCACGCCGTCAGCGTCTGGTTTCTGCGACAATCACGCGATGCAGGCGCACGGGGCCGACGACCGGGCAGGTGGTTCGTCTGGAGGACAGGACGAGCCCATCGGTGTTCTCGTCGTTGACGATCACGAGCTCTTCCGCCGCGGACTCGTCATGGTGCTCGCCGGCGAGGCTGGGATCCGCGTCGTCGGCGAGGCAGCTGACGGTGGCACCGCGATCGAGCTGGTCTCGACCCTGGCTCCCGACGTCGTGCTGCTGGACGTGCGCATGCCCGGGCGCAGCGGCATCGACACGTGTGCCGCCATCAAGGAGCTCTCACCGAGCACTCGCATCGTCATGCTGACCTCGAGCGACGAGGAGGCCGACCTGTACGACGCGGTCAAGAACGGAGCGTCCGGCTACCTGCTCAAGGATTCCTCTGTCGACCAGGTCGAGCAGGCCATCCGGTTGGTCGCGGACGGTCAGTCCTTGATCAGTCCGGCGATGGCCACCAAGCTGCTCGCGGAGTTCAAGCAGATCTCCAACGTCGAGCCGGGCCTGCCCACCCCCAAGCTCACCGCCCGTGAGCTGGAGGTGCTGCGCCTCGTGGCCCGCGGCCACAACAACCGTCAGGTCGCCGGGGACCTGTTCATCAGTGAGAACACGGTCAAGAATCACGTACGCAACATTCTGGAGAAGCTGCAGCTGCACTCGCGCATGGAAGCGGTCATGTACGCCGTGCGTGAGCGGTTGGTGGACATGCCTTGAACCGGCTCACCGTGCCGCAGGCCCGACGCGTCGCACTCGCCGCCCAGGGGTTCACCGGCCGGCGGCCGGTGGCCCCCACGCCGGCGGCATTGGCCCGGGTGACCGCACGGCTCGGCCTGTTCCAGATCGACTCCGTCAACGTGCTCGTGCGCGCCCACTACATGCCGCTGTTCTCGCGCATCGGCCCGTACGACGTCGGGCTGCTCGACCGAGCCTTCGCACGGGCCCCTCGGCGGCTGTTCGAGTACTGGGCGCACGAGGCGTCGCTGGTGCGCACCGACCTGCAGCCGGCGCTGCGCTTTCGCATGCAGGACCCGTCCAGCGCCTGGGGCGGCATGCGGAGGGTGGTCCAGGAGCACCCCGGCCTGGTCGATCGGGTGTTGGACGAGGTGGCGAGCCGTGGTCCCCTGACGGCACGTGAGATCGAGCACGACGTCCCCCGGCCCACCGAGCACTGGGGATGGAACTGGAGCGCCGTCAAGCGCTGCCTGGAGTGGTTGTTCTGGACCGGGCAAGTGACGTCCGCGCGCCGCAACCCCGCCTTCGAGCGGATGTACGACCTGCCGGAGCGGGTGCTGCCGCCGGAGGTCGTCGCCACCCCGACCCCGGACGAGCAGGAAGCGCATCGGCTGCTGGTCGAGGTCTGCGCGCGAGCCCACGGTGTCGCGACGCAGGGGTGCCTGCGTGACTACTTCCGGCTGAAGGCGGCGCCCACGAAGGCCGCGATCGCCGACCTCGTCGATGCCGGGACGCTGCTGCCGGTCGAGGTCACCGGCTGGCCACGGCCGGCCTACCTGCACCACAGTGCCGTCGTCCCGCGCCGAGTACGCGCCCGGTCGCTGCTGAGCCCGTTCGACCCGCTGGTGTTCGAGCGGTCGCGTGTGCAGGCGCTGTTCAGGTTCCGGTACCGGATCGAGATCTACGTGCCGGAGCACCAGCGCATGCACGGTTATTACGTGCTGCCGTTCCTGCTCGGGGACGCACTCGTCGCGCGGGTCGACCTCAAGGCCGACCGGCGCCGCGGTGTGCTCGTCGTCAAGGGCGCCTACGCCGAGCCCGAAGCCCCGCGCGAGACCGCCGCCGAGCTCGCGGTCGAGCTGCAAGAGATGGCCCGCTGGCTGAGGTTGTCCGATGTGGAGGTGCAGCCGCGGGGGGATCTGGCGGCTAGGTTGCTCGTGAGCATGTCAGGAGGCATCCCCGATGTCGGTTGAGCTGATCGCAATCCTCGCTCTGGTGGCGATCTTCGCCGTCGCCACCGTCGTCCCGATCAACATGGGCGCGCTCGGCTTCGTCGCCGCCTTCGTGATCGGCACGATCGCCCTCGACCTCACGGTCGACGAGCTGGTCGGAGGCGTCGAAGGCACGGACGCCACAGGTTTCCCGTCCGAGCTCGTCATCACGCTCATCGGCGTCACCTACCTGTTCGCCATCGCGCGCAACAACGGCTCGGTGGACCTGATCGTCCGGACTGCGGTCCGCGCGGTGGGCGGGCGCGTCGCCGCTGTTCCCTGGGTGATGTTCGCGGTGACGGGCCTGCTCACCGCGATCGGCGCCCTCGGCCCGGCCGCGGTGGCGATCATCGCGCCGATCGCCCTTGGTCTCGCCACGCGTTACCGGATCAGTCCGCTGCTGATGGGCATGATGGTCGTCCACGGTGCGCAGGCGGGCGGATTCTCACCGATCAGCGTGTACGGCGTCACGGTGAACACGATCTCCGCCGAGAGCGGGATCGTGACCGCTCCGATCATCTTGTTCCTGGCCAGTCTGCTGTTCAACGCGGCCATCGGCGTCCTGCTGTCCCTCTGGCTCGGCCGCGACCTGTTCAGCCGGACGGTCGACGCCGACGAGGACGCCTCCCGCGGATCCTCGGCACCCGCCGGCGGGAGCAGCAGCGAGCCGGACGGCACCGGGACCCGGACCGAGAGTAGGACCGCATCGGGTCCGGTCACTCTGCAGCAGGCGACGACTCTCATCGGCCTCCTCGCGGTCATCGTCCTGGCGCTCGCGCTGGAGTTGGACATCGGCTTCATGGCGATCACGCTGGCGGTCATCCTGGCCCTCATGTCGCCCACCGCCCACAAGGCGGCGGTCAACCAGATCAGCTGGTCGACGGTGCTGCTCATTGCAGGCGTGCTGACGTTCGTGTCCGTGCTGCAGGCGGCGGGCAGCGTCGACTACGTCGGGGACGGCATCGCCTCCCTCGGGATTCCTCTGCTTGCTGCCCTGCTGCTGTGCTACCTCGGCGGCGTGGTCTCCGCCTTCGCGTCCTCGACGGCCATCATCGGAGTCACCATCGCGCTCGCAGCACCGTTCCTTGCGGCCGGCGACGTGAACACGATCGGGTTGATCTGCGCCCTCAGCGTGGCCTCCACGATCGTCGGCGTCAGCCCGTTCTCCACCAACGGTGCGCTGGTCATCGCCAACACACCGGAGTCACTGGACCGGGACGCGTTCTACAAGCAGGTCCTCGGCTACAGCGTCGCCGTCACCCTGATCGGCCCGACGGTCGCCTGGGCTGCCATGGTCGTCGTGCCCGGCCTGTTCTGATCCCCCTCGCGACCCTCAGGAGCCCGTTGTGACTGGACCACTGGACGACGTGCTCGTCGTCGACCTCACCCGCGCCCTTGCCGGACCGCACGCCACGATGATGCTCGGCGACCTCGGTGCGCGCATCGTCAAGGTCGAGGCACCGGGGACCGGCGACGACACCCGTTCATGGGGACCACCGTTCGTGCAGCCCGACGGGGCGGGGCGGGAGTCCACGTACTTCTTGTCCACCAATCGCAACAAGGAGTCGATCACCCTCGACCTGAAGTGCGGACAGGACCGGAACGTGCTGCTGACCCTGGTCGACGACGCCGACGTGCTGGTCGAGAACTTCCGTACCGGCGTTCTCGAGCGCCTCGGACTCGGTGCCGACACCCTGCTCGAGCGCAACCCACGGCTGGTGCTGCTCTCGATCAGCGGCTTCGGGCACGACGGGCCCGAGGGCGGCCGGGCCGGGTACGACCAGATCGCCCAGGGGGAGGCCGGAGTGATGTCCCTGACCGGTCCCGTACCCACCGAGCCGCAGAAGGTTGGTGTGCCGATCGGCGACCTGCTCGCAGGGATGTACGGCGCGTACGGGGTCCTTGCGGCGCTGCACGAGCGGGAGCGCACCGGCCGGGGCCAGGTGGTGCGGACCTCGCTGCTCTCCGCGCTCGTGGGCGTGCACGCCTTTCAGGGGACACGGTGGACGGTGACTGGGGAGGTGGGGCGCGCCCAGGGTAACCATCACCCCTCCATCAGCCCCTACGGCCTGTTCCGCTGCCGTGACGGCGCCGTGCAGATCGCGCTGGGCAGCGAGGCGTTGTGGCGCCGCTTCTGCACCGAGTTCGGCCTGGATCCGCACACCGAGGGCATGGCGAGCAACCCGGAGCGGGTCGCTGCCCGCGACCAGGTCATCGCACTCGTGGAGTCCGCCTTCGCGGAGTGGGACGCCATGCCGTTGCTGGCCCGGCTGGCCGAGGTGGGCGTGCCCGCGGGCAAGGTGCGCAGCCTCGACGAGGTGTACGAGTGGGAGCAGACCCGCAGTCAGGGGCTGCTCGTCGAGGTCGAGCACGACACGCTCGGCACGGTGACACTGCCCGGCCCGCCGTTACGGTTCTTCGACGCCGACGGCGCCGAGACCACGCGCCGTGAGCACCGGGCGCCGCCGACGCTCGACGCCGACGGGTCGGCCATCCGCGCCTGGGCCGCACGTCGTGGAACGGATGATCCTGCAGCGCCGACTCCCTGACCGCGGTGACCGTGCAGCGTGGTTTCCGCGTGCCCCTAATATGGTCGGGGCGTCCGGGCTGGACGTCGGTAAGGGGCAATACGCATCAACGGGGGCCAGCGTGCCCCGCCAGGAGCCGAAGAGACGTGCCACTGCTCGACAAGATCCTCCGGATGGGCGAGGGCAAGATCCTGCGCCAGCTGCAGTCGGTCGCCAAGCAGGTCAATGCCCTCGAGGACGAGTTCAGGGCCATGGCCGACGACGAGCTGCGAGGGCAGACCGAGGACTTCCGCAGGCGCCTGGCCGACGGTGAGACGCTCGAGGACCTGATGCCGGAGGCGTTCGCGACCGTCCGTGAGACCGCACGCCGTGTGCTGGGCCAGCGGCACTTCGACGTCCAGATCATGGGTGGTGCCGCGCTGCACCTGGGCAACATCGCCGAGATGCGCACCGGTGAGGGCAAGACACTGGTCGCGACCCTGCCGTCGTACCTCAACGCGCTGTCCGGCAACGGTGTGCACGTCGTCACCGTCAACGACTACCTGGCCCGCTACCACGCGGAGTGGATGGGTCGGGTCCACCACTTCCTGGGCCTCGAGGTCGGTGTGGTCGTGCCGAGCATGACGCCGGCGCAGCGCCGCGAGGCGTACGCCGCCGACATCACGTACGGGACGAACAACGAGTTCGGCTTCGACTACCTGCGCGACAACATGGCCACCAGCACAGAGTCGTGCGTGCAGCGCGGGCACAACTTCGCGATCGTGGACGAGGTCGACTCCATCCTCATCGACGAGGCGCGTACGCCGCTGATCATCTCCGGCCCCACCCAGGACGAGGTCAAGTGGTACGGCGAGTTCTCCACGATCGTGCGCGACATGCGCAACGAGGTCGACTACGAGTTTGACGAGAAGAAGCGCACGGTGTCGGTCCTCGCACCGGGGATCACCAAGGTGGAGGACCACCTCGGCATCGAGAACCTCTACGACTCCGTCAACACTCCGCTGATCAGCTTCCTGAACAACGCCATCAAGGCCAAGGAGCTGTTCCGTAAGGACAAGGAGTACGTCGTCATGGATGGCGACGTGCTGATCGTCGATGAGCACACCGGGCGCATGCTGGCCGGCCGGCGCTACAACGAGGGCCTGCACCAGGCCATCGAGGCCAAGGAGAAGGTGCGGATCCGCGAGGAGTACCAGACCCTCGCCACGATCACCCTGCAGAACTACTTCCGCCTGTACGACAAGCTGTCCGGCATGACCGGCACGGCGATGACCGAGGCCAGCGAGTTCGACAAGGTCTACGGCCTCGGTGCGGTCCCGATCCCCACCAACATGCCGGTGATGCGGGCCGACCACGGCGACCTCGTCTACCGGACCGAGGAGGCGAAGTTCAAGGCCGTCGCGGGCGACATCTCCGAGCGCTACCAGGCCGGCCAGCCCGTGCTCGTCGGCACCACGAGCGTGGAGAAGAGCGAGCACCTGTCCAACCTGCTTCGGCGCCGCAACATCCCGCACGAGGTCCTCAACGCCAAGCAGCACGAGCGGGAGGCGTCGATCGTCGCGATGGCCGGTCACAAGGGCGCGATCACGGTCGCGACCAACATGGCCGGTCGTGGGACCGACATCATGCTCGGCGGCAGCGTCGAGTTCCTCGCCGACGCCGAGCTGCGCGAGCACGGCCTGGACCCGGTCGACAAGCCCGAGGAGTACGAGGCCGCCTGGCCGCAGACGCACGAGCGGATCGAGAGGCAGGTCAAGGCCGAGCACGACGAGGTGGTCAAGCTCGGTGGCCTCGCGGTGATCGGGACCGAACGCCACGAGTCCCGGCGGATTGACAACCAGCTGCGCGGTCGCTCCGGCCGCCAGGGCGACCCCGGTGAGTCCCGCTTCTACCTGTCCCTCGAGGACGACCTGATGCGGTTGTTCAAGTCCGACTGGGTGGACTGGATCCTGACCACCATGAAGATCCCCGACGACGTCCCGATCGAGAACAAGCGGGTCACCAGCTCGATCGCCTCGGCGCAGTCGCAGGTGGAGGGCCAGAACTTCGAGTCCCGCAAGAACATCCTGAAGTACGACGACGTGATGAACCGGCAGCGGTCGGTCGTCTACGCCGAACGTCGCCGGGTGCTCGCCGGCGAGGACCTCAAGGACCGGGTGCGCTCGATGATCACCGACGTGGTCAGCGACTACGTCGCCGGTGCCACCGAGGGCTTCCCCGAGGACTGGGACCTCGACCGGCTGTGGACCGCGCTGGGCACCCTCTACCCCGTCGGTGTCGAGCACACCGATCTCGTCGAGGACGCTGGCGGGCGCGAGTACCTCACCACCGAGAAGCTCACCGACATCGTGGTCGAGGACGCCCTCGCCGCGTACGACCAGCGTGAGGAGGCGCTCGGCGAGGAGGTCACCCGTGAGCTCGAGCGCCGCGTGGTGCTCAGCGTGCTGGACCGCAAGTGGCGCGAGAACCTGTACGAGATGGACTACCTGCGCGAGGGCATCGGCCTGCGGGCGTACTCCCAGCGCGACCCGCTGGTGGAGTACCAGCGCGAGGGTTTCGACATGTTCAACGCGATGATGGACGCCATCAAGGAGGAGTCCGTCGGGTTCATCTTCAACGTCGAGGTCCAGGTCGAGGCGCAGGACGCCGACGAGACCGACGAGGAGGCGGACGGCGTCGAGGTCGTCGACGAGATCGACACCGACCGCGAGGACGACGCCGTGGATTGGCCGTCGGAGGTCACCGACGCCGACGGGGAGGCTCCGGCGCAGGTGGAGCACGACGCTCCGAGGATCAGCGCCAAGGGCCTGGAGCCCCCACGGCCGCAACGGCTCGCGTACTCGGCACCGACCGAGGACGGCGACGTCGAGATGCGTGCGGACGAGGCACCGACCGACGACGAGTACCGCGGCGTCAGCCGCAACGACCCGTGCCCCTGCGGGTCGGGCAAGAAGTTCAAGCGCTGCCACGGCGACCCGGCGGCACGGGCCGCACGCGTCTGAGGGTGCCTCGCGACCTGGTCAGCCGATCTCCAGGGCGGTGCAGACCCAGCGTCCTCGCATGTAGTCGAGGCGGGCAGCCAGTGCTCGTGAGCGGATGCCGTCACTGACCCGGGCGCTGACCTCGGCGACGGCGCTGCGAGGGCAGGTCACGCGGATCGACACCACCCTGGCTCGGGGCCGGTGGTGGACGCTGCGGCCGTCCTCGTCTCGGGTCCTGGCGACCAGGTGCTGCGTGAGCGTCGCGTAGACCCGTTCGTCGGCATAGCGGATCACCTGCGTGCAGGGGCGGTCGCCGGCGACGATCTCCACCACCGCCTGGATGAAGCGGGACGCCTGCTCGATCAGAGGTTCGGTGCCCTGCCCGGCAGTGACGATGGCGGGGACGCCCGCGCAGCTGTGCGGCCGGCGTACGGACTGACGGGTCGTCGTCGAAAGCATGGCGGGGGTCCTCGGGTCGCTGGTGTCGGAGGCGCTCACGTCTGGGAGCGGTCTGCTGGACGTCATGGGTGCCTCGGCGTGATGAGCACGGTGCCGGGGATCAACAGGTCGGGATCGGGCCCGATCACCGCGCGGTTGGCGGCGTACCAGCGCGGCCACCGGCGTGCGACCTGGGCAGTGGTGGCCCCCGGATCGGCCGCTGCTGCCAGCGACCACAACGAGTCGCCGGGCCGGACCACGACAGCGGGTCGCGCCGGGGGTGTCGGATCGGACGGGGCCGGGCGCGCCGTGGTCGGCCGGTCGAGGTACCGCAGTCCGTGCAGCGCCCCGAGCGGGGTGTCCTCACGGGCCGACTCGGCATCGCGGCTGTCCATGGCGTTGGTCGTGCCGGTCACCAGCACTGGCACTGCGAGCACGCCGGTGCCCAGGAGCGTGATCACGAGCCGTCGCCAGGCCTTGGGTGCCAGCGTCGGACACCGCCACCGCGACGGCCCGGGCACGATCTGGTCCACGACCGTCACCAGTGTCACGACGACCAGCCAGGTACCGGCAACGAGGACGAGGGTCATAGCCAGGTCGGCCACCAGCTGACCGGTCAGCAACGGATCGACCCGACGTACCGGGTCGCGCACCGTGGCTGCCGCTCGCACGGCCGCGCTCGAGCCTGCCTGCCAGAGCAGCCACTGAGTCGTCCCGGTGGCCACGAGCAACGGGAACGCTCGGAGCCTCGCCAGTGCAGTCGTCGTGATCATGGCTTACCTTCGGTTGTATGCGTTTGACTATTTTCAACACCGATAGCGTCGTTTAGCAACCCTTTGGTACTGATCTGTGCACGGTGCGGTACCGTGCGCGCATGCGGTGGGACGAGTTGTTCGCCGACCTCGAGCTGGAGGCCGAGGCTGTCCTGCAGCGCGAGCGGGACGGTGAGATCGCGGAGCGGACGCGGGTCGAGCGATCCAGGATCGGTCTGCAGGACCGCCTGCGGGCGGCGCAGGGTCACGAGCTCGACGTCAGAGTCGATGCGTTCGGGCCGGTGCAGGGCACGTTGCTGCGGGTCGGCTCGACCTGGCTGTTGCTCCGAGCAGGGCGCGCCGAGTGGATCATCGACACCGCGTCGGTCCTGGGAGTGCACGGGCTCCCGTCAGCGGCTCGGGTGCCCGGCTCAGGCGGTGCTGTGGCGGCAGCCCTGGGATGGGCGTCGGCGTGGCGCGTGCTCGCTCGTGACCGCACACCGCTGCTGGTCTGCCGTCGCGACGGCTCGACGCTGTCCGGGGTCGCCGATCGCGTGGGCGAGGACTTCGTCGAGCTCTCCACCGGCGCCGGTGACCCGTCATCCGGACGGCCGCGGACGCGTGCGGTGGTGCCGTTCACGGCGGTGGTCGCGATCCGCTGTCCGCGTCAGGATTGACCGACCGCAGCCAGGAGCCGGCTCAGTCGCCGCCCTGCGCCTCCGAGTCGGCTTCTCGCCAGGGGTGGGACGCGATGTAGTCGCGGGTGCTCGTGTATTGCCGCTGGATGTAGGCCTCCAGCTCAGCCGTCTCGACGCGCCACTGACCGCGCCCCCCGACCTTGATGGCGAGCAGATCACCACAGCGCACCAGGGCGTACGTCTGCGCGGCGGAGATGTTGAGGACCTCGGCGACATCCGTCAGCGACAGGAACCGTGGCTGGTCCGATCCGAGTGGCATGGGCCCAGTCTGGCATCCGTAGGTCGGCGTCGGACCCCGTCACCTGTGGATGGTGATGGTTGACCGCGCTTGGCAACGGGCACGATGGCTCCATGAGGTCACGCGGTGCTCCGCCGGGGGAGGACACCATCGCCGGTGCAACGCCCCGTGCCCGTCGGCTGGAGCGGATGCGGTGGCAGGACCCACGGCTGGCGGTCGGAGTGGTGTTGGTGGCCGGATCAGTGGTGCTGGGAGCACGCGTGCTCGCCACTGCCGACGACACCACACCGGTCTGGACCTTGCGGGAGGACCTGGCTGCCGGTGCACATGTGGATCCCAGCCGCGTCGAGGTGGCTGACATCCGCTTCGTTGATGACGGTGACGTCAGCCTCTACCTGTCGGCCACCGACCCACTGCCCGAGGGTCTGGTCCTGGCACACGACACGTCCGCGGGCGAGCTGCTCGCCCTCTCGGGGCTCGAGCGCGAGGACCGTGAGGGCGTCGAACTGCCGCTGCCCGTGCTCGACGGGGCGATGCCACCCGACCTCGGCACTGGGGACCGGGTCGACGTGTGGGTCGCGCCCGAGCCCGGCCAGTCCGATCAGGCTCAGGTCGCCGAGCAGGTGATCACCGGGGTCGCCGTGCGATCCGTCGAGGACTCCGTCGGCGGACTCGCCGGTGGCTCCGGTGCGGTGGTGCTCGTTGCGCTCGAGGACTCCGACGCAACCGCACTGCCTGAGACGCTCGCGACGATCGGCCGAGGGTCGGTCGTGCTCACCCGGGTCGAGTGACTCTCGTGCAGGTGCTGCTGGCGTCGGCCGGCGAACCGTGGGAGACCGAGGTGGTGCTAGACCTTCAACGTCCCGGTTGTGGCCTGATCCTCGTGCGGCGCTGCATGGACGTCGCCGACGCGGTGGCCACGGCTGCCAGCGGTCAGGCCGACGCCGTGCTGTTCGGTCGGGCACTGCCGGGACTGGACTCTGACGTCGTGGCCCGGGTGACCGAGAGCGGCGCGGTGACTGTCGGCCTGGTGGAGGACGTCGAAGGGCCGGACGCGACGACCCTGGTCGACATGGGAGTGGCGTGTGTCGTGCACCGCTCGGCGCTCGAGGACGTGCCGGCGGCGGTCCAGCGTGCCCGCCGGCTCACGCCCGACGGACTCGTGCACCCGTCCCCGGGTGCGCTCGAGCCGGCCATCCCCGACGAGGCGTTCGGCGTCGACGGCTCGCCGCTCCCGGTCGGTCGAGTCGTTGCCTGCTGGGGACCGACCGGTGCTCCGGGACGCAGCACAGTCGCCCTGGGCCTGGCCTCCGAGCTGAGCGCGCGCTCCGTGCCCACCCTCGTGGTCGACGTGGACGTGCATGGCGGCGCTCTGGCTCAGATGCTCGCGATGCTCGACGAGGTGTCCGGCGTCCTCGCAGCCGCTCGACTGGCGGGCAACGGCACATTGACCCTCGCTGCCCTGCACGGGCACGTCCGCGAGATAAACCCGCACCTGCGGGTGCTCACCGGCCTCCCACGCGCGGACCGCTGGGCGCAGCTGCGCCCGTCGGCGCTGGTGTCCCTGCTACGCACAGCCAGCCAGATGGCGCCCTTCGTGATCCTCGACTGCGGCTTCGACCTCGAGCAGGACGAGGAGCTGTCCTTCGACACGTCCGCGCCCCGACGCAACGGGGCGACTCTCGCCGCGCTCGAGCGCGCCGACGTGGTGCTGGCGATCGGCTCGGCCGAGCCGCTGGGGCTGGCTCGACTCGCACGCGGGGTGCTGGACCTGACCCAGGCGGTCCCGGGCTGCGACCCCCAGATCGTGGTCAACCGGATGCGCAGTTCCCTCGGCTGGACGACCGAGGACATCGCTGCGACCGTCGAACGGTTCGTCGGACGCCGACCGATCGCGTTCCTTCCCGAGGACCGGGCCGCGGTCGACCGGACCTGGATCGACGGCCGCACGCTGACGGAGTGCGCACCGGACTCGCCCCTGCGCGCGGCGATCGCGGAGCTGGCCACGTCGCTGGGCGCCACCGGCTCCGTCACTCCCCGGAGGCGACTGCGGCGACGGGGTCGCTGAGCGCGCTGCCCGGCCTCAGCCCCCTCCCGTAGCCGTGGGTGCATACTCGCGCTCATGAGGTTTCGCACCACGATCGTGCAGAGCGGCACGAACACCACGGGCATCGAGGTACCGGAGGACGTCGTGGCCGCCCTCGGGTCGGCCAGGCGTCTGCCGGTCCGCATCACGGTCGGTGACCACAGCTACCGCAGCACCGTGGCACCGCTACGTGGGCACTTCATGGTTTCGCTGAGCGCCGAGAATCGGGCCAGTGCCGGCGTCGCCGGCGGCGACGAGGTGGACGTCGACATCGAGCTCGACACTGAGCCCCGTGCCGTCACCGTCCCACCGGATCTCGCGGCGGCGCTCGATGCCGAGCCGGGTGCCCGGCGGTTCTTCGACGGACTGTCCAACAGCCACCAGCAGCGCCACGTGCTCGCGATCGACGGTGCGAAGACCGATGAGACCCGGCAGCGGCGCATCGCCAAAGCGGTCGACGTGCTGCGCGAAGGGCGTCGTTGACGCAGCGGGTGCACCGACGGCCGCTCCGGTGCTGGCCGGCCGTGCCACCATGTGCGCCATGCCGAGCCGCCTGCCGACCCGTGACATCGCGTTGCTGACCCAGGAGAGCACGCGGGAGCCACTGCACGTCGCGACGCTCGCCATCCTCGATCCGGGACCCAGCGGCTTGGACCACGCCACCCTGGTCGAGTTGATCAACGAGCGGATCGCCATCGTCCCGCGCTACCGGCAACGCCTGGTCAGTGCCCCGGCCGGGCTCGGGCGGCCGGTGTGGCTCGATGACGAGGCCTTCGACCTGAGCTACCACGTCCGACGCTCGGCGCTACCCGGGCCGGGCTCCATGGCAGCGTTGCGCGACCTGGTCGCCCGGTTGCTGGCCAGGCGGCTGGACCGGCAGCGACCACTGTGGGAGGCCTACCTCGTCGAGGGGCTCGCCGACGAGCGGGTCGCGCTGCTCATCAAGTCCCACCAGGCCCTGGTCGACGGCACCGACACCGTCGACCTGGCGCAGGTCCTGCTGGACGAGACCGATGAGGTGCGTGAGGTTCCGGGGGACCACTGGCGGCCGCGGGTCGGCCCGGGTCCCGGACAGCTGCTCGCCCGGTCCGTGCTGGACAGCGTCCGCCACCCGCGCCAGGCCACGGACGTCGCAGTGAGCACGGCCTGGCGGTTCGCCTCCGCGCTACCGGGCCTGCCGGTGCACCGCCGTTCGGACCAGCGGGGACCCTTGGCAGCCACGCTGTCGCAGCAGCGGCGGTTCGTCACCGTCGCCACCCGGCTCGAGGACTACCGCAGCGTACGCAAGGCACACGGGGGCACGGTCAACGACGTCATCCTCGCCACGATCACGGGAGGCCTGCGCGGCTGGATGCTGACCCGGGGTGAGCAGATCCGGGCGACGACCCGGCTGCGTGCGATGGTCCCGATGAGCGTGGTCGACATCGACGCCGAGCCGACCTCCCTCGGCAGCCAGGTCGTCGGTCACCAGCTGTCCCTGCCGGTCGGCGAGACCAACCCGGTCGTACGCCTGCACCAGGTGTCGTACGCGCTGAGGGCCCACCGGGAGACAGGACGCGCGGTCGCCGCGAACCGGCTGTCCGCGCTGCCGGGCTTCGCGCCCACGACGTTCCACGTCCTCGGGGCGCGCATCGTGCAGCAGCAACCGCTGGGCTCCTACCACGTGGCGATCACCAATGTTCCCGGACCGCAGGACCCGCTGTTCATGTCCGGTGCGCGCATGGTCGAGACCTATCCGGCACTGCCGCTCACCGAGGGTCATGCGGTGGCGATCGGGGTGACGTCCTACGACGGCGGCGTCTACGTCGGGATCGTTGCCGACCGAGACGCGGTACCGGACGTGGATGTGCTCGGGCAGTGCATGGTGGAGGCTCTCGACGAGCTCGTCTCCACCTCCTCGCCGATCCCTGAGCGGGCACCGCGCGGACGTGCACGGCCGCAGGCGCCCGGGACGCGGCCCCCGTGACCCGGGTGTACATCGCGCTCACCCGCGCCGAGCTCACCGAGCTTGCCGGTCGCGCCGTGCTCGAGGGTGGGCCCGCGTTCGCCGTGACACCCGCGCTGCGTTCGTCGTACGCAGAGGCGGGGATCGACGACGAGGAGGAGCTCGAGTACGTCGCGATGACCGTCGCGGCGGGTGTCTCGCTGACCCGGTTGGACGCCGGCGACCCGCAGGACGATCGGCGCATCGTGGTGGCCGCTGACACCGAGGTGCGGTCGCTGCGGGATCCCGACCATCCGGCCCACCCTGCGCGGGTGGAGCTGGTGGCACCGGTGCCGTTGGCCAGCATCGTCTCGGTGCACGTCGACACCGACGACGTCCGATCCCTGGTGCGGGTCGCCGTGCGCGCACTCCCGGCCGCCGCCGCGGGGGACGAGTCAGCCGCGGCATCCGTCGACGCACTCGAGGAGGAAGAGCTCGCGTGGTACGGCACGCAGGAACTCGGCGACGTGCTGTGAGTGGGGGCCCCCACTCACCGGCGAGAGTGGGGAAGAGCTCGACGTCGCCTCGGTCACGGCCACTCGTCCGGACTCGCGGCCTGGCACCCACTGTACCTGTCAGGGAGCAGCCGAGACGCTGTGCTGGCGGCCGTCGAGGGCTGCGGGCTGACCTGTCGTCGCGGTTCGCGCGTGCAGTACAGCGACCTCGGATTCGTCGCGGTGGGCACCGCACTGGTGGCGAGCTCATGTCCCCACGGGCCTTTGGCCACACCGGGTTCACCGGCACATCGTTGTGGGTCGATCCGGCGGTCGATCTGGTGGCGGTGCTCCTGACCAACGCCACCCATCCGGGGGTGGATCGCAGCAGGGGCGCGAACCGGTTGCGGGCCGCTTCCACAACGTGCTGGCGGCCCACGTCCTCGCCCCGTAGAGCGGACAACCACGCCGCCCTGAGGTCGAGCGTGCGCCCGGGCCGCGGCCGTTTGTCCCGCTCATGGGGTCGGTGAGATGCTGAGCGGGCACCTGCCCCGCTCCGCCACGCCCGTCGAAGGAGAGTCATGGACGCCCGCACGCAGGTGCCCGCCCCCGTCAACGAGACGGTGCTCACCTACGCACCCGGCAGCGGCGAACGAGCCGACGTGGAGGTCGCGTTGGCGAAGCTCGCCGCCGAGCCGGTCGACCTGACGCTCACGATCGGCGGGGAGCAGCGGCTCGGGGGAGGCCGTGCGATCAAGGCGGTGCAGCCGCACGCACACGCCGAGGTCCTCGGGACCATGAGGAACGCCAACGTCTCCGACGCGAAGGCGGCCGTCGGGGCCGCCAAGGCGGCGGCCCCGGCTTGGCGCGACCTGTCCTTCGACGACCGCGCCGCGGTGTTCCTCAGGGCCGCCGACCTGCTGAGCGGCCCGTGGCGCCAGACGCTCAACGCGGCCACCATGCTCGGGCAGTCCAAGACCGTGCAGCAGGCCGAGATCGACGCCGCGTGCGAGCTCATCGACTTCTGGCGCTTCAACGTGCACTTCGGCCGGCGCATCCTGGCCGAGCAGCCGGTCGCGAATTCCCCGGGCGTCTGGAACCGCAGTGACCACCGTCCGCTCGAGGGATTCGTCTACGCGGTGACGCCCTTCAACTTCACCGCGATCGGCGCCAACCTGCCCACTGCGCCGGCCCTGATGGGCAACACGGTCGTGTGGAAGCCGGCACCGACGCAGACCTTCTCGGCGTACTGGACCATGCGCCTGCTCGAGGCCGCCGGCCTGCCGCCGGGCGTCATCAACCTGGTCACCGGTGACGGCCTGGCCGTGTCGCAGGTCGCCATGCGCGACCCGGACCTGGCCGGGCTGCACTTCACCGGCTCCACCACGACCTTCCAGCGCCTGTGGTCCGAGATCGGCGCACACATCGCCGGCTATCGCAGCTATCCGCGCATCGTCGGCGAGACCGGTGGCAAGGACTTCATCGTGGCGCACGCATCTGCGGACGTGGACGTGCTGCGTACGGCGATGATCCGCGGCGCCTACGAGTACCAGGGGCAGAAGTGCTCGGCCGCGTCACGGGCGTACGTCCCTCGCAGCGTGTGGCGGCGGCTGAAGAAGTCGCTGGTGGAGGCCACCGAGTCGCTCACGATGGGTCCGGTCACCGACCTGGCCCACTTCATGGGTGCCGTCATCGACGACCGTGCCTTCGCCAAGCACAAGGCCGCCATCGACCGGGCGCACGCCGCCAGTCGGATCAGCGTGCTGGCCGGTGGCAGCTACGACGACTCCGAAGGCTACTTCGTGCGCCCGACGATCCTGGAGGGAAGCGACCCGACCGACGAGATCTTCTCGACCGAGTACTTCGGGCCCATCCTGTCGGTCCACGTGTACGCCGACAGCGCGTACGACAAGGTCGTCGAGCAGATGGAGGCAGGCAGTTCGTACGCGCTGACCGGTGCCGTCATCGCGCAGGACCGGCACGCAATCGACGACCTGCAGCACCGGCTGCGCTTCGCCGCCGGCAACTTCTACGTCAACGACAAGCCCACGGGCGCGGTCGTCGGCCAACAGCCGTTCGGTGGGGCACGCGGGTCCGGCACCAACGACAAGGCCGGTGCCATGCAGAACCTCATGCGCTGGACGTCGACCCGGTCGCTGAAGGAGACGTTCGTCCCGGCGACACATCACAGCTACCCGCACATGGGCTGACGGCCGGGTAGGACGTAGCCATGGAAGAGACTCCGGTGCTGGTCGCCGGCCGCTACCGGCTCGACTCGTTGCTGGGTCGTGGCGGCATGGGCAAGGTGTGGAAGGCCCACGACGAGAAGCTCGCACGCAGGGTGGCGGTCAAGGAGGTGCACTGGCCTGCCGGCATCCCGGCCGACGAGCGTGCCGTGCTGCTCGAGCGCACGATGCGTGAGGCGCGGTTCACCGCCCGGCTGAACCACCCCGGGGTGGTGACGATCTACGACGTGGTGTCCCACGACGGCCGTCCGTTCATCGTGATGGAGCTGTTGGACGCGCTCAGCCTGGGCGACGCGGTGGCTGAGCACGGGTCGTTACCGGCTGCGCGGGTGGCGCAGATCGGGCTGGAGATCCTCTCCGCCCTCGACGCGGCCCACGAGGAGGGGGTGGTGCACCGAGACGTCAAGCCGAACAACGTCATGCTGCGCGGTGACGGGCGCGTCGTGCTGACCGACTTCGGGATCGCCTCCAGCGACAGCGACGTCAATCTCACCTCGACCGGGCTGCTGGTGGGTTCGCCGTCGTACATGTCACCGGAGCGGCTGCGAGGTGGTGGGATCGCTCCGCCAGCCGACATGTGGTCGCTGGGGGCGACGCTGTACGCCGCGGCCAACGGCACGCCACCGTTTCGAGCCGACAACGCCATGGGCACGATCACCGCCGTGCTGGCCGACCCGATCCCCCCACCCGGCGTGCAGGGACCGCTGCATGACGCGATCATGGGATTGCTGGACAAGGACCCGGCCACCCGCCTGACCTCCGCCCAAGCGCGCCCGCTGTTGCAGGCAGCCGTGCACTCCGCCGAGTCCGCCGACCCGTCCAGCACGATGTCGCTGGTGGCGCCGGAGCCGTCAAGGCGCTCCGCGTCACAGGAGTTCTCCGCCATCGGCCCGTCCAGCGAGAACACCGACGCCGACGCCCACACCGGCACCGGCAGCGACAGCGACACCGAGCCCGCCCGGCGACGCTCGCGCACGCCGCCCGTGCTCGCCATCCTGGCGGTGCTCGTGCTGGCCGGGGTGCTGGCCGGCAATGCGCTCCTCGGAGGTGATGACAGCGAGGCCGATCCCGACACACCCGACAGCACCGTGCCGGCTCCGTTCGAGTCGGCGACGCTGTACGAGTTCGCCCGGTACCTCTTCGAGCCCGACGAATGCTTCGTGCCCGAGCCGGGAGAGTATCCCGTCGCCGAGGTCGAGCCGGACATCGAGCTGGTCAAGTGCATCAGCGACGAGGTGCCGTACTCGGGGACCTTCTGGTGCAAGATCACCCCGCAGGAGCTTCAAGCGGACCGGCGGGTCTATCTCGACAACGCCGTCGACGGGACGCGGCAGTCGGTGACCGAGCCGCCCGCCGGCCAGGACGAGGTGGCCGACGGGAAGCAAGTGGCCTTCAACCACGCGGGCGGCGACGACGGTCGCGTCTACTGGGACTCTGAGGAGCAGCTGTGCGCGGGTGAGCTGCAGGCCGACGGCGACGACGGCCTGGACGCCACCATCGACTACTGGCTCACCGGGAGGGCGTCCTGACCGCAACGGCCCGCAGGGACCGGACCCAGCGTCAGCCGTCGAGGTAGACCCTACCGGCCTCGCCCTCGACGCGGATCGCGGCGCGGATGGCCTTGACGATCTCGGGCTCGATCCTGCCGCCGACGAACGGAATCCGTACGGTCACGTCACCCCGGATGACCTCGTGGCTCTTGCCGCCGACCGGCTCCAGCGTGACTGTGCCGACCATCCCGGCCGGCTTGCCCTTGACGTCCACCACGAGGTCGGCGCAGCGCCTGCCGTCGGTGCCTGCAGGCCCCCACGTCTCGACCTGTTCCACGACGATCGTGTCACCGACAAACGTCTTGACCGCGTCGGGAACCTCCGCCGGCATGGTCCGCTTGGTCCGGATCACGACTGCGTCGCCCTCCTGCCGCACGGACACGTCGAAAGACAGGGCGTGTACGTCGCGGCACACGTCCTCGCGCCAGCTCTTGTCGCACAGCATGGCGAACACTGTGCCGGGATCGGCGTCGTACTCGAGGCTCTCGTGGAGTTCCATGTGCCCATCATGGTCGGTTCCACGACTGACCACAGCGCCTAGTGCCCGTGTCCGGCAGCACCGCGGAATCGCCGAGGCCGCGGCCGCATAGAATGCTGTGGTGGTTTCCGCCATCG
Source organism: Nocardioidaceae bacterium (assembly GCA_013696745.1). GTDB lineage: Bacteria > Actinomycetota > Actinomycetes > Propionibacteriales > Nocardioidaceae > JACCXZ01. The sequence continues at coordinate 19,084 of JACCXZ010000042.1, forward strand.
TTGCTGTCACGACCTCCGAAGCGGTAGCTGTCCATCTCAGGCAGCGCATCCATGCTGGCGACTACAGTCCCGGGGACCGTCTCCCGCCGCAGCGCGACCTGGCCGAGCAGCTTGGTGTGGCGCGCGTGAGTGTGCGCGAGGGCATCAAGCAGCTCGTCGAGAGCGGGTACCTTCAGGTACGCCGCGGTGCAGCCGGGGGGGCATTCGTCACCGAGCTCTCGCAGCCCCTCGAAGCATGGCGTCAGCGTTTGCGGAGCATGGCAGGTGATCTCGACGAGCTGATCGACTTCCGGATCGCGATCGAGGCGAAGGCGGCGAGCCTGGCTGCGGAGCGGGCCAACCGAGTGGAGCTGGGGGACATGCGGGCGGCGTTGAAAGCAATGCGGGCACTGCGGTCACCAGGACAGGACGCGCGCACCGCCTTTCGGCAGGCAGACGGTCAGTTTCACGACGCGCTGGCCAAGGCAGCGAGGAACAGACGCCTCGACCGAGTCATTCGTGAGGCGCGCCTCGAGCTTTTCACGCCGTACGACCTGCTGACCTTCGACGAGCCGACCAAACCCGTGCTGGACGACCACCAGGCAATCTATGCGGCCATCCGAGACGGCAACAGTGCCCGCGCGGCGGAGCTGATGACCACGCACATCGAACACACGCGGCAACAGTTGAGATCCTTCGTCAACGACTCGCGGTGACCGGCTTGCCGCCAGGTGCGGGAAACCCTTGACAGGTGCTGTGGCCCGGTGTTCCATCACCTTGATGGCATTGGGCCGCGGATGGGGCCAATGGCTGTGGCTGGTCCGGCACAGCTGCCCACCACATCACCGGATCACTCGGTCTTGGCGAGGGAGGGGGCACGTCGTGTGCGGGATCGTCGGTCTGCACCTGAAGTCGCCGAAGTATCAGGACCTTCTGGGTTGCCTGCTGGGTCCCATGCTCGGCTGCATGGAGACTCGAGGATCCGATTCCGCAGGGCTCGCGATCTACGAGGAGCCGGTTCCCGAAGGGTACTTCCGCTATTCGGTCCGCCTCGACGGCGTCGACTCGACGGAAGAAGTGAAGTCCGTCGTTGCGGCCCTCGTCGACGAGCTCTCCGACGACCTCGCCACCACGGTCACCTGTGAACGGGTGAGGCCGGACGGGGCGGTCCTCGTCGCACCGGAGTCGATGACCGACGTCACGTCCTGCCTTGCCGCGCGGCGTCCGGATGCCACTGTCGTCGCCTTCGGCCGGCACATCGAGGTCGTCAAGGACGTGGGCACGCCGCAGGAGATCTGCCACCGCCACGAGATCAACAACCGCACCGGCTTCCAAGGCATAGGACACACCCGGATGGCCACGGAGTCTGCGGTCACGACCGATCACTCGCACCCGTTCGCGCCCTACCCCGACCTGGCGCTGGTCCACAACGGCTCCTTCTCCAACCACGCCACGGTGCGCCGGTGGCTGGCCAAGGAGGGCATCGGGTGCGTGACCGACAACGACTCCGAGGTCGCGGCGCGCCTGGTCGGGCGTGCGCTCAGCGCCGGAGCCAGCCTGGAAGCGGCACTGCAGGACATGGGGAACGAGATGGACGGCTTCTACACGCTGCTCGTCGCCACCGGATCGGAGTTTGCCGTCATGCGCGACTCCTTCGCGTGCAAGCCGCTGGTGGTCGCAGAGACCGACGACTACGTCGCAGTCACTTCCGAGTACATCGCCATGACCAGCCTGCCCGGCATCGGGGCGGCCACGGTGTACGAGCCGATGCCAGGGGAGATCCACGTATGGGGCCGGTGACAGCAGTGGAGGTGGCTCCCGACGCCCGCGTGACACAGGTGGCGGATCTGGACTGCGCCCAGATGACGACGCGAGAGGTCAACGCTGTCCTGCGGCAGCTACCGGCCGGATCCAGGGTCCGGATACTGAACGTGCACGGACGCCACAACCTCGCGGTGGGCCTCTCCCACGAGCTGGACATCGAGATCGACGGTCACGCGGGCTACTTCGTCGGTGCCCTGAGCAATGGGCCCTCCATCACGGTCAACGGATTCGTGGGGTGGTCGCTGGCCGAGAACCTGATGTCCGGCACCGTACGGGTGCTCGGTAATGCCTCGGAGTGCTGTGGTGCGACCAGTCACGGTGGCACGATCATCGTGCACGGCGACGCTTCCTCGCGCGCTGGGATCTCACTGAAGGGAGCCGAGCTGGCGATCGGCGGTGATGTCGGTCACATGAGCGGGTTCATGGCGCAGGCCGGAAGGATCCTCGTCGGTGGCAACGCAGGTCATGCCCTCGGTGACTCGCTGTACGAGGCGGTCATCTACGTCGCAGGCAGCATCGCCTCACTGGGATCCGACGCGAGGATCGAGGATCTGACCGAGGATGACGTCGCCGTGGTGACCTCCCTCGTCGAACGAGCGGGCTACGACCACATTTCCCCACAGGACGTCACCCGCGTCGCGTCGGCCAAGCAGCTGTACCACTTCGACGCGTTGAGGGAGCAGAAGTACTGATGTCGGCTGCCGAAGAACAGAACTTCCACGCCGCAGAGGTGCCCCTGGTGGCACAGGAGCAACTACGGCCGAACGCCAGCTTCTCCCCGCACACCATCGCTCAGGTTCACCAGATGGCCCGCACCGGACGTTACGAGATCCGCGGTGGCGGAGCCACCCGCCGGGTGCCCTCCTTCGACGACCTCACGTTCCTGACCGCGTCCATTTCGCGGTACCCGTTGGAGGGTTATCGGGAACGCTGCGACACCCAGACCGTCCTCGGCACCCGATCCAGCGAGAAGCCCCTGACCTTGGACATACCGATCACCATCGCGGGCATGAGCTTCGGTGCCCTGTCGGCCACGGCCAAGGAGTCTCTCGGACGGGCGGCCACAGCGATGGGAACGTCGACGACCACGGGCGACGGCGGGATGACCGAGGAGGAGAGGCGAGCCTCCGAACGTCTGGTCTACCAGTGCCTGCCCTCGCGCTACGGCTTCAACCCCGCGGACGTGCAGCGTGCAGACGCCATCGAGGTGGTGGTCGGCCAGGGTGCCAAGCCCGGCGGCGGCGGCATGCTTCTGGGGCAGAAGGTCAGCGAGCGCGTGGCCGCGATGCGGACCCTCCCGCCGGGCATCGACCAGCGGTCCGCCAGCCGGCACCCCGACTGGACCGGTCCCGACGACCTGCGGATCAAGATCGAGGAGCTGCGCGAGGCGACCCAATGGCAGGTCCCCATCTATGTCAAGGTCGGCGCGACCCGGGTCACCAACGACGTCAAGCTGGCCGTCGCGGCCGGAGCAGACGTCGTGGTGGTGGACGGGATGGTCGGCGGAACAGCGGCTTCCCAGGACGTGTTCATGGAACACACCGGAATCCCGACCCTGGCCGCCGTACGACTTGCTGCCGAGGCCCTGCGTGACGTGGGCATGGACGGCACCGTGCAGCTCGTCGTCTCCGGGGGCATCCGCAGCGGCGCCGATGTGGCCAAGGCACTGGCGCTGGGCGCAGACGCGGTCTCGATCGGGATGGCCTCCCTGGTCGCGCTGGGCTGCAACTCCGCGAAGGCGCTGATGGATGGCGTCGAGGTCGACGTGACCGAGGACTACGCGCGCCTGGGGACCGCCCCCGGCTACTGCCACCACATGCAGACCGGTCGCTGCCCGGTGGGCATCGCCACTCAGGACCCCGAGCTCGAGCGCCGGCTTGATCCGGAGGTGGGCGCACGGCGGGTCACGAACTACCTCAAGGCGCTCGTCATGGAGCTGACCACCCTGGCGAGGGCCTGTGGGAAATCGAACGTGCACAACTTGGAGCCAGAGGATCTGGTCGCTCTGAACCTGGAGGCGGCGGCGATGGCAGGAGTCCCGCTGGCAGGAACCAGTTGGATACCGGGACGTGAGGGAAGGTAGGCATCGATGACGACCCTGGAAGAGCAGAAGGCTTGGCTGCGGGAGCGAGCGACGTCGGACGGGATCAAGTTCTTCCTGGCGATGTTCGTGGACATGCACGGCAAGCCGTGCGCCAAGCTGGTGCCGGCGTCCTCCTTGGAGATGCTGTTGAGCACCGGGGCAGGGTTCGCCGGCTTTGCGGTGGGGGACATGGGCCAGTCGCCGGCCGACCCCGACCTGATGGCGGTCCCGGACCCGGCCTCGTACATGCGGTTGCCGTGGAAGCGCGACGTGGCGGTTCTGCACTGCGACCCGCATGTTGACGGAGAACCCTGGCCCTACGCGCCGAGAGTCATCCTGCGAAACCTGCTGGAAGAGGCCCGTGAGCAGCACGGCTGGGTGTTCAAGACCGGGGTGGAGGCCGAGTACAGCCTCCTGCGTCGCGACGAGCAAGGGCGTATCCGCGTTGCCGATGAGCTCGACACCAGCAGCAAGCCTTGTTATGAGGCCAAGGGCCTGAGCCGCATGTTCGACCACCTCACCCGCGTTTCGGAGTACCTCAACGAGCTCGGCTGGGGCAATTACGCGAACGACCACGAGGACGCGCGCGGACAGTTCGAGCAGAACTTCGAGTACGATGAGGCGCTCGTCACAGCCGACCGCACGATCTTCTTCCGCTACATGATTCACATGCTGGCTCACGAAGCCGGGATGACGGCGACCTTCATGGGCAAGCCGTTCAGCGACCTGACCGGCAACGGCTTGCACACCCACATGAGCCTGTGGTCCACCAACGACCAGCCCCTGTTCGAAGGCGACGATGATCCGCACGGCCTGGGTCTGAGCGAGGTAGGCCGTCAGTTCCTTGCCGGCCAGCTCGACCACGGTCTCGCGATGTCATCACTGGTGTGTCCGACGGTCAACTCCTACAAGCGCATCGGCGTGGGTGCGCCGACATCTGGCGCCACCTGGGCTCCGGGGTACGTCTCCTACGGCGGCAACAACCGGACCGTGATGCTGCGCGTGCCCGAAGGCGGGCAGATCGAGAACCGCGGGGTCTGCGGCTCCGCCAACCCCTACCTGTCCACGACCGCGATCCTCGCCGCGGGTATGGACGGGATCGTTCGCGACCTGGACCCCGGCGCGCCCGTCGAGGCCGACCTCTTTGCTCTCGACGACCGCGCCATCGACGCGATGGGGATCAAACGGTTCCCCGGAACCCTGGCTCACGCGGTGTCCCTGCTCGCCGGGGACGACGTCCTGCGCGCAGCATTCGGGAAGGTCAAGGACGGCGATTACATCGACTACTACGCACGAGTCAAGTCAGCAGAGTTCTTCGAGTACCACTCCGCGGTCGGACAGTGGGAGATCGACAAGTACTTGACGCTGTTTTGATGGTGGCTCCGTCCGGATGCCGTGCCTGGTGAGAGGACGCGAAGACGTGGACCCAACTACGCAGCAGCGTATCGACACGATGCTCAAACGCGACGTCGCGGCGGGGGTGGTCTTCGCCGGCGCCATGTGGCTGACGCTCCTGTTCGTCTTCTTCGTGACGGCCCGGGTCGTCGACGACACCATGGTCATTCTGGTCCTCGGCGCTTCCGCGGTGGTCCTCGGCCTCTCAACACGCTGTCCCTGCTGTCGTTGATCAGCAGATATCGGGACGAACGTCAACACGTCTACGGGGAGGACATCGCCCACCTCGATTCCAACCGGGCTGCTCAGCAGCGCAGAAGCAAAGGGGCTGATCTGCGATGACATCGCAGCCAACGACCAGGCGGACGCAGTCCACCGGGAGCCAAATGGCCGACGCGGCTTTCCTGCTCGCGTTGTTGTTCCTCACGTTGTTCGTCACGACGTTCGTCTTCGCTGACGATGGCACCTCGAGCAGCGCGGACCAAGACGTCGTCTCGATCGAGGAGCTGCCCATCTCGGCCGAGGAGAAAGGGCAGTTCACCAAGATGACCGAGCTCGAAATGGTCGACGAGGAGACCGTTGCGGCCTCGGTAAGCGCCAACGCACCGCAGGACGACAGGTACTCGTTCAGCTGGTTGGCCCTGGCCGGCACGGTCGCCCTGGCCCTGGCGTACCTGGGCTTCGTCTACGCGGCGTCGTTCAAGGAGTACCGAGAAGTGGTTCGTGCGCGGTTCGGACCCCCAGAGGGAGGCTCGCTATGACGGTCTGGGATCTCTTGGAGTGGACGGCTTGGGCACTGAGCGCGCTGACCGCCGGCTGGTTGTTGTACGACGCAGTGATGACCTCGCGAAGGTACAGCGAGGAGTTCTTGACCCACACGATCGAGGACCTCGGTGACGCGAACCTCGTGCAGACCGACACCTCCAGAAGGGAGGGCGAGCGGCCATGACTGACTCGTTGCAAGCCCGTGAGGGCGAGGCCCTCACGCTGCGCAAGGTGCTCGGGCCCATCCACATCTGGGGTCTCGGCGTCGGCATCGTGCTTGTCGGCGAGTTCATGGGGTGGAACTTCGCGGTCGAGAAGGGTGGGCTGTACGGCGCGCTCATCGCCTGCTGGGTGGTCGGGCTGCTCTACACCTGCATCGTGATGATCAACTCCGAAGTCGCCTCGGCGATCCCGGCAGCAGGCGGGCAGTACTCGCAGGCCAAGCACACCGTTGGCCCGCTCATGGCGTTCAACGTCGGTCTCTACCTCACCATGGCCTACACGATGCTCGAGGCGGCCACGCCAACGTGCTGGGCTACCTGCTCACCACCATGTCGCGGCTGCTGGGCAATGAGGAGGAACTGAGTGCCTACCCCTTCGCGATCCTGGCCATCTTGCTGCTGGCCCTGTTGAACTACCGCGGTGCCCTGGTGACGCTCTCGGTCAATTCGTCGTCACCGGGTTCGCCTTCCTCACCATCATTGCGCTCTTCCTCGGCATGCAGGGATGGAACCCGGGGGCAGCCACCGAGTTCAACCAGCTCGCGTCGTCGATGGACTCCGGCCTGCCCTACGGCTGGATCGGCGTGATCGCAGCCTTCCAGTTCGGCATGTGGTTCTATCTGGGCATCGAGGGCACCGCCCAGGCCGCCGAGGAGTGTCGCTCACCCAGCCGCTCCATCCCTCTGGGCAGCCTGGCCGGCATCATGACACTGATCATCGCGGCGACGATCACGT
>JACCXZ010000126.1 GCA_013696745.1 Nocardioidaceae bacterium
GGCCGGAGCCGCCGTCGTGCCGGTCGACGCTGAGCACTGTCCCACCGCGGGTGATCACCGGCTGCGTGAGGTCCGAGCCGCGATAACGCTCGACCAGCTGGCCTTCCTCCCCGATACCGGTGGGAGCACTCAGCAGCCGGGTGCCGTCGCCGCTCACGCCCCACAGCTGCTGGACCGTGTCGTCGACGATCACTGACCGCAGGTCCTGGTCGCGCTCGCCGAGGTTGCCCGGCACCGGTTCGAGGTCGCCGTCGAGGACCGCGTGCAGCCGCGAGCCCCGCAACGCGTACAGCGAGTCACGCCCCGTGGTGCTGGGTCCGTACGCGTCCCACTGTCCCAACAACTGCACTTCACCGGCGCCCCCGACGTCCAGCGGCTCGTCGTCGACGAGGATCCGCACCCCCCGCAGGTCGGGGACCTGACGCAGCGTCCACACCAGCTGCGCTGACATCATCTCCGCCTGGGTGGCCGGGATGGCCGCCTCCACACCGGTCAGCCGTACCTCGGCCACCGCCTCTGCAGCCACCGGCACGGCGACCTCCAGGCTCGAGCCCGTGGGGAGCGCCGTGCGCAGCTGCTGGAACGTCGACGCCGTCGGTCCCTGGAGCAGCGACCGGACCAACCGGGTTCCGAGCTGCTCGCCGTCGGGCAGGTGGACGGGGTCGGCGACCAGTGTCTCCCCACTGCGGTCGAGGAAGAACAGCGAGTACGAGCTGTAGTTGGTGCGAAAGTACGACGAGTCGATGTACAGGGCGTCCGGCAGGTCGGCGATGCGCCACTGACCACCCTCCTGCTCGAGCCGCCAGAGCACCGACTGCCGTTCCTCGGCGTCGGCCCGCGGATCGTAGGACCCTTGGTCGTCCAACCGGGCAACCTCGACGAGCTCGGTCTCGACCAGTCCCGGGGCCTGCTCGAGAGCGATCGCTGACTCGTACACGACCGTGGCCCGTGACGGGTCCCAGGAGTCCGCGGCGTCGCGGGTGAGGTACTGGCGGGCGACGTCGGTGCCGACCGGGATCGGCTGCATGGCCTCCAGGAAGTCGTCCACCACGTTCGCCGCGGTGTCACCGTCGGTGGGTGCCGCGGGGACGTAGCGGCCCTGCAGGGACCCCTCGGCCGGGCCCTGCTCGACCACCACGACCGGACCGGAGTCAGGGATCTCGCTGCAGGCGCCGACCAGGAAGGTCACGGTGAGCGCCAGGACGCCTGCCACCAGCGCGCGGGACCGACCCGGGACACCGCTCGGTGGTCGGGTCACCGGTCCATCACCACCGGGCCGGGTGGCGGCTCCACCCGGGCATACGGTCCACCCACCGACGTCATCGGGCCGTCATCGGGCAGCAGCGGCAGCGGTGACTTCTCGATCTCGTCACCGAGTGTTCGGGCCAAGGTGAGGCGGAACTGCGTTCCTTGGCCGGGCGCACCCCACGCCTGCAGCCAGCCGCCGTGCAGCATCGCATCCTCACGAGCGATGGCCAGGCCGAGGCCGGTCCCGCCCCCGGCCCGTGCACGTGCCGGGTCGGCTCGCCAGAAGCGGTTGAAGACCAGGGTCGACTCGCCTGCGTGCAGCCCGACCCCCCAGTCGCGGACCGCAAGGGCAACGGCGTGGTCGTCGCCGGCCACCCGCACCTCGACACGCTCGGAGTGGGAGTACCGGATCGCGTTTCCGATCAGGTTGCGCACGATGCGCTCGATCCGGCGGACGTCGGCGTCCACAAGCACCGGGTCGTGGGCGACGACCACGAGCGTGACCTGCGCGCGGGCGGCCAGGGACACGTGCGAGTCGACGACCTGCTGGGCCACGGTCACCAGGTCGACCGTCTCCACCTCCAGCTCGGCCGCGCCGGCGTCGAAGCGGCTGATCTCCAGCAAGTCGGTCAGCAGGTCCTGGAACCGGTCGAGCTCGGCCTGCAGCAGCTCCGCGCTGCGCGCCGAGACCGGGTCGAAGCTCGGCCGCGCGTCGTGCAGCACGTCGGCCGCCATGCGTACCGTCGTCAGCGGGGTGCGCAGCTCGTGCGAGACGTCGGACACGAAGCGCTGCTGTACCCGGGAGAGCTCTTCGAGCTGGCGGATCTGGCGTTGCAGACTCTCGGCCATCTTGTTGAACGACGTGCCCAGACGGGCGAGGTCGTCCTCACCTCGGATGTGCATGCGCTCCTCGAGCCGGCCCGCTGCGAGCCGCTCCGCGATCCGACGGGCCAACCCGACCGGCGTCACCACCTGACGGGTCACCAGCCACGCGACGCCGGCGATCAGAGCCATCAGGGCGACCCCTGCCGAGATCAGTCCCCGACGGACCAGGGACAGCGCCTGCTGCTCGTCGTCCATCGGGAACAGGTAGTACAGGCCGAACACGTCACCGGTGCTGGGCACACGTACCTGCGATCCGACGACCACCGCTGGTACCGCCTGCGCGCCATCGGCCGAGCCGGGCATGCGGGTGTAGGTGGAGGCCAACCCGGGGCCGTCGGCGACCTTGTCCTGCAGGGCCAACGGGATCACGTCCAGCGACAGGTCGTCATCGCTGTAGCGGGCCCCGACCGGGCTGGAGGACTGGATCGGTCCGACGAGCACGATCTCGTACGAACGCTCGGCGCCACCGCGTGACACCAGAGCGCTCTGTAGCGGATTGAGCAGCAGGGACTGCGTCCCCTGCGTGCTGGACGGCGGTTCCGCGTCCAGCGAACCCTGGGCGAACTGGACACCCGCGGCGCCCTCGGACACCGCCTGGTCCGCCTTGGACTGGGTGAGTCCTTCGGCGATCTGGCGGGTCAGCAACACACCGACCAACGTGATGACGATGGCGGAGAGCAACAGGATGGAGATGACCACCCGAGCTTGGATGGAGCGGACGTACACCCGCCTCGCCAGTTGCACCGGAGCGACCACAGCCCTGGCGGCGCGACCCAGAAAGCTGCTCACCCCTGATCGTGACGCCTGCTGCGCCCGATCGGGAACCGGCGACGACACGGACTCAGACCGAGCCGGCCTTGTAGCCGACGCCACGCACCGTGAGTACGACCTCGGGCCGCTCGGCGTCGTGCTCGATCTTGGAGCGCAGACGCTGCACGTGCACGTTGACCAGGCGAGTGTCGGCGGCGTGCCGGTAGCCCCAGACCTGCTCGAGCAGGATCTCCCGGGTGAACACCTGCCACGGCTTGCGGGCCAGGCACAGCAGCAGGTCGAACTCCAGCGGCGTCAGTGCGATGGCCACGCCCGCACGCGTGACACTGTGACCGGCGACGTCGATCACCAGGTCACCGACGTTGATGACCTCGGGCACCTCGTCGTCGAAGCGGCGCAGCCGGGCCCGGATGCGGGCGACGAGCTCTTTGGGCTTGAAGGGCTTGACCATGTAGTCGTCGGCGCCGGACTCCAGCCCGACGACGACGTCCACCGTGTCGGTCTTGGCCGTCAGCATGACGATGGGCACGCCCGACTCGGCCCGGAGGGCGCGGCAGACGTCGATGCCGTCGATGCCCGGCAGCATGAGGTCGAGCAGGACGATGTCGGGACGACTGCTCCGGAACGCCGCGAGCGCACCGTCCCCCGTCGGGCACACGACGGTCGTGAACCCCTCGTTGCCGAGCACGATGGTGAGCATCTCGGCGAGCGCTGCGTCGTCGTCGACGATCATCACGGTCCCCTTGGTGCCGCTCTGTGATCCGGGCTGGCTCACGGCGCGCTGCTCCATGTCCATACCGGGCCCCTCTCGTGTCGTGACGGGTTCTCGAACAGTACGACGTGTCAGTAACGGTAGTGGTCGGACTTGTAGGGCCCGTCGACGTGCAGACCCAGGTAGGCGGCCTGCTCCTTCGTCAGCTCAGTCAGCCGGACGCCGAGCGCACCGAGGTGCAACCGGGCGACCTCCTCGTCGAGGTGTTTGGGCAGCACGTAGACACCGGTGGGGTACTCGTCGATCTTCGTCCACAGCTCGATCTGGGCGAGCACCTGGTTGGTGAAGGAGTTGGACATGACGAACGACGGGTGTCCGGTCGCGTTGCCGAGGTTCATCAGCCGGCCCTCGGACAACACGATGATCGTGTGGCCGTCCTCGAAGGTCCACACATCGACCTGGGGCTTGACGGTAGTACGCCTGACGCCGGGGGTCCGCTGCAGGCCGAGCATGTCGATCTCGTTGTCGAAGTGGCCAATGTTGCCCAGGATCGCCTGGTGCTTCATGCGACCCATCTGCTCTGCAGTGACGACCCCGAGATTGCCGGTGGCGGTGATGATCAGGTCGGCTGACTCGATCACGTCGTCCAGCCGGGCGACCTGGTAGCCGTCCATGGCCGCCTGCAGCGCGCAGATCGGATCGATCTCGGTGACGATGACGCGGGCGCCTTGACCGCGCAACGACTCTGCGCACCCCTTGCCGACGTCGCCGTAGCCGCAGACGACGGCGACCTTGCCGCCGATCAGCACGTCGGTGGCGCGGTTGATGCCGTCGATCAGCGAGTGCCGGCAGCCGTACTTGTTGTCGAACTTCGACTTGGTGACCGAGTCGTTGACGTTGATCGCGGGGAACAGCAGCGTGCCGTCGCGGAACCGCTCGTACAGGCGCATGACACCGGTCGTGGTCTCCTCGGTGACGCCCTGGATCCCTTGGCCGATGGTGGTCCAGCGTCGGTCGTCCTCCGGCAGCGAGGCGGTCAGCAGGGAGAGGACCTCCCTGAGCTCGGCGTTGTCGGTACCCTCCGGCGAGGGCACCTGGCCGGCGGCTTCGTACTCGGTGCCGAGGTGGACGAGCATGGTGGCGTCGCCGCCGTCGTCGAGGATCATGTTCGGCGTCGCCCCGGGCCAGCGCAGGATCTGACTCGTGCACCACCAGTACTCTGCGAGCGTCTCGCCCTTCCAGGCGAACACCGGGACGCCCTGCGGGTTCTCGACGGTGCCGTTCCGCCCGACCACCGCCGCAGCTGCGGCGTGGTCCTGGGTGGAGAAGATGTTGCAGGAGGCCCAGCGCACGTCGGCACCGAGGTCGACCAGCGTCTCGATGAGCACGGCTGTCTGCACGGTCATGTGCAACGACCCGGCGATGCGGGCGCCGGTCAGCGGCTTGGCGTCGGCGTACCGCTGACGCATGGCCATCAGGCCAGGCATCTCGTGCTCGGCAAGGGTAATCTCCATGCGGCCGTAGCCGGCCAGGGCGAGGTCGGCAACCTTGAAATCCATGCTCAGTCCTTCTGTCGTGTCGGGTCTCGTGTCGTGGCGGGGTGCGAGTGCAGGCGACACAGCGGTGTCGAGGCATGCGGAGCCGGTCACTGCGCCGCGGTGCCGACGCTGCGCTGCGTCCTCGTGGCCGGTGGCTGACACCCGGCCCGAGCCATCTGGCCCCGGACGGGAGGACTGGCCGCTAGTCTACGGCACCGCGGTCACGTCGACGTTTCGGCGCGTAGTCCGACGCCGAGGTAGACAGCCGCATAGCTGCCGCGCGCGTACAGCGAGGCATAACGCGCCATCGGTGACCCGTGCGCAGCCACGAGCGTCCCCGTGCGGACGCCGTGCGTGGAGGCCGCACTCAGCAGCCGACCCCGCTGCTCCCGGATGAGTGCGTCGTCGGTTCCGTCGTCGAGTACCACCAGTGCCGGAGGCATCGCGGCCGCACCGTCGTCATACGGGTCGGCGAACACGTCACGCGGTGCCGCATGGGCCACGACGGGGAGCAGCTGATCGGCGTCGCCAGCCATGCATGAGCGGCCGGTGGCCCGGCGCAGCGCCTCGGCCACCCGTCGTGCTGCCCGTGCCGACAGGACGGTGCCGCCCCACAGCACCGGGTTGGCATCGGCGAGCAGCAGGGCCAGCTCCTTGGCCGGGTTGTGCACCATGTCCAGGAACGGTGAGGACTCGACTGCGACGTCGTCCAGGGCGGTGGCCACCGACTCGGCGTCGATGTCGGGTCCGAGTCCCAGTGCGTGTGCCGCCTGCAACATGACCACCGCGGCAGCCAACGGGTCTTCGCTGCTCAGGGGTAGCAGCGTCGTGTGCCGTCCGGCCGCGAGCTCGGCGATGACGGAGTGCGGGGCTGCAGCGATCAGCAGTCCGCACCCTCGTCGTACCGCCTCCATCACGGCGGAGATCGCCCCTTCGTCGGTGCTCGTGGCTGCTGCGGAACCAGCCGTGACCACCACCGTGTCCAGGCTCCCCGCCCATCCGGGCAGCCCTGGTCCCGGCCAGGCGACGAACGGGACGGGGCAGGAATGCTCCAGCACCGCGCGCAGCAGACGCGAGTCAGCACCAGCGGCGACCACCGCGCGCGGAGCGTCATCGCTGCGGAGCTGTCCCACCACGGCTGCGCAGGCACCGACCTCGCGGCGGACCCTGGCACCGGACTCGGCGAGACGCCGCAACGGGACGTCAGCAGCAGCGAGTGCCTGCTGGTCGTCGAGCCGGGCGTCGTCGAACACGCTGGGATCAGCCCGACGTGCTGTCGTCACCGCTGGAGGGCTCGGCCGGTGCCGGCGACCGTGCCTCGTCGACCAGCATCACCGGGATGTCGTCGCGCACCGGGTAGGCGAGGCCGCAGCCATTGCAGACCAGCTCGCTGGCCGCTACATCGGCGGTGAGCGTGGCGCGGCACGCGGGACAGACCAGGATCTGGAGCAGCTGGGTGTCGAGGTTCATCGGTGGCTCCCTGTCGCTGCGGTCGGACTGTCGGCGAGCGGTTCACGGTCGCGTTCGGGCCCATCATGGCGTGCGCGGGCCACCAGGGCCTCCACCCACGCTGCGGTCTGCTGCCAGCCGCTCACCTCGATGCAGATGACCTCCTGGAGCGACCGCACCGGCTCGTCGTTGCCGCCCGTGCCCAGGCGGTCGCCGACGTACGTGACCGTGCTCAACGGCAGCTCCAGCGACCGCGCCAACTCCCGCACGCCGTAGGCCTTGTCGACGCCCGGCCTCGTCACGTCCACCGACGTCGAACGGCCCGAGCGTACCGCCATGTCCGGGAGTCGCTCCTGCACCAGCTGACGCAGGGCCTCCTTGCTCGAGCCGTCGGGATCCCAGGCCTCCTTGACGGCCAGTGGCGCGCGCTGGCCGAGCACCGAGTACGTGACCTGCCCGCCGCGGTCCTCGATGAGCTCGCCCCACGGATCCGCGACGAGGATCTCCAGCTCGGCAGCCACTGACAGCAACGTGTCGACGATCCTGACCTTCTGCTCGGCGCTCAGGTCCCGAGAGTACTGACGCAGCCAGCCGCCGTCGACGCGGTGATAGGCACAGGTTCCCGACGCGGGCAGCAGGTACAGCCGTCCCAGCAGCGGCTCCGGCGCATCGAGGTGCCGGAGCACCTGAGCATCCATGAGCTCCCACGTTCCCCCGGTGGTGATCGCGACCGGCCGCAGCTCGAGCAGGTCGCGCAGTCCAGCGGCCATCCGGGGTGCCAGCGGTTGCTTGCTATCGGTGAGGGTGCCGTCCAGATCGAACACGACGCAGCGTGGGGCCTGTGGGGACCCGGTCATTGATCGAGCGAACGCAGCACCCGCAGGTGCCCACGGCGACCGACCTCGACAGCCTGGCCGTCGGACTCCTGACGCGGCACCGGCCGGGCGGCCTCGCGCACGGCGTCGGCGAGGGCGAGCAGGTCGTCGCTGCTGGGGGCGGTCGAGTGTGGATCCGGGGCCAGCCGCAGCACCTCCCACCCGCGGGGCGCCGACATCCGCTGGGCATGCTCCTCGCACAGGTCGTAGGAGTGCGGTTCGGCGAACGTGGCCAGGGGACCCAGTACCGCCGTCTGATCGGCGTACACGTACGTCAGCGTCGCCACGGCAGCACGCAGGCAGGCTGTTCGGGAGCAGCGACGACGGGGGGCCACAGGGGTGACGCTACCCAACCAGACGAGATGCTCACCGTATTGGCTCCCTCACCCGGTTCCGTGTCGGACCGAGGTCGGTAGGGTCGTGCGCGGACCACCGGGGAGGCCGCAATGACCGATAAGCAGGGGCCGCCCGCACGCCCCGGTCACCGCCGTGACCGTCGCGGTCGCGGACTGCGTGGACCGTGGGTCCTCCCCGGCCGACACTCACCCGACGGCGTTCCGAGGTCGGTGCCGCGCAGCTCGCAGTTCGATGCAGTCGTGACCGAGATGGTCGGCCGTCTGGAGCGGCGGTGGCCCGACGAGCTGGCCCAGGTGGAATTCGGGGTCGAGGAGACGCCGTGGCTGGACGACGACTGGCACCCCGACCAGGTGCCGTTGGCCACCTTGGCACGTGCCCGCGCTGGGTCACCCACCCGGATCGTGGTCTACCGGTGGCCGGTGCGGCGTCGCGCTGGCGGCCCGCAGGAAGAGCGCCGACTGGTCCTCGATGCGCTTGTCGAGCAGGTCGCCGAGCTGTTGGGGCGCAGTCCGGAGGAGATCGATCCACGGATCAGCGAAGAATGAGCCCCCGCGGCAGCACGGTGGCAGCGACCACAGTGGACGGGGTGGACTCCAACGGCAGGATCGACAAGCCGGCGGCGCCGGGTGCGTACACCAGCGTCCCGCCGACGTCACCGGGCGGACGTACGACCACATGTGTGACCTCGGCCGCCGGTCCGAGGGTCAGGTCGAGATCGCCGTGTCCCGACAGGTCCACGACAGTCGCCGCTCCCGTCGGCACCTCGACGCTCCGCGTCACCATCTCGTGTCCGGTGGGGTCGCGCGCCATGATCCGCACGGCCGCGTCCCGCCTTCCAGTGGCCACGAGGGCGACCCTCCCAGCGCGAGGAACAGCGAGTACGGTGCCGCGGCCGTCTCGCTGCCGATGCTCACCGGGTGCCAGGAGTGGACGACCAATCGCCACCAGTCGCCGATGTCGTCGGGAGCAGCGACGAGGGTCGTGGGTACCGTCATGGACCGGTCCCGACTCCACGACCGCACGCCGGCCGCCGGCTCGCTTCCGTCCGCTGCCCAGCAGCCCGACGGCGATCTCACCCACCGCGTCGAGGCCGTGCCGGTACGGCAGCAAGGCGCTCGGCAGCAACCGGCGCATCTCGCGGGCCGGTCGAGTCGCTGTCCCGACACGTCGGCGACGTGCCGCGAGGATCCGGTGAGGCCGGACATACACGTGCAGCAGCGCCCGGAGCTCGTCCAGCGCCTCCCCGGGGGCCTTGACGAGCAGCAGTCCGAGCACCCGCAGCACCCGGACGCGGACTCGCTGGGCGGGCTGGAGGTCTCGTCATGCTGTCCCTGGTCGGGCTCACCGCGCTCGAGGCCGGTCTCGCGCTGACCGGTGACCGAGATCGTCGCACCGACCTCCAAGAGCCGACGCAACGAGGGCCGTTGGCGGGTCTTGGGACCGTCGGCCGCGACGTCCTCGCGGACGACCCGGTGTCACGCGGCAGCGCCAGCACCGGGCATGGCCGAGGCGCTCCTCCACGAGACTGCGCGAGCCATCGGTCGAGCCGGTGTCGACGGCGATCAGGTCGTCAGGCATCCGGCGCTGGCCGGTCTGGTTGTCGAGCACGTGGAGGAGCCAGCGGAACCCGTCGTGACTCACCAAGGCCGCGGTGACGTGATGAGCGCCCTCGACGAGTCGGCCCGGTGGACGATGGTCCGGGCCAGTCACGACAGAAGTCATCGGGCAGCGGCCTTGGCGGTCGGCAGAGCGAATCACCCGACGGCTCGAGGTCGACGTCCACAGACGTCTGACC
>JACCXZ010000109.1 GCA_013696745.1 Nocardioidaceae bacterium
GCGGAGAACTGCGGTCGCCCTACCCCGGTCATCATCCGCGTCGTGCACATCGCACCCGGACCGACACCCACCTTCACGATGTCCGCGCCCGCGTCGAGCAGGTCGTGGGTGCCCTGGGCGGACACGACGTTGCCCGCCACGACCGGCACGTGGCGCCCGGTCGCCGAGGCGTGTTCATCGCGCAGGGCACGCACCAGCGGCAGGATGTCCAGCATCTTGTCCTGGTGGCCGTGGGCGGTGTCGACCACCAGCAGGTCGGCACCGATCTGCAGCAGCTCGGCCGCCTTGCCACCGACGTCGCCGTTGATCCCCACCGCCGCGCCGACCAGCAGCCGACCGTCGGCGTCCAGGGCCGGCGTGTAGATGGTCGAGCGCAGCGCACCCGTACGGGTCACCACACCGAGCAGGGCGTCACCGTCGACGACGGGGGCCATGTCGACGTGCTGGCGGCACAAGGCGTCGAACATCGCCGGCGCCCCGGTTCCGGCCTCGAGGCTGAGCATGTCGGTGGTCATCACCTCGTGCACCTGCGCGAAGCGGTCCACCCCGGTCCCGTCGCGCTCGGTCATGACACCGAGCGGCTTGCCGTCGGTCACGACGAGGACGGCCCCGTGAGTCCGCTTGGGGATGAGCGCGAGGGCCTCGCCGACCGTGGTGTCCGGCGTCACCGAGATCGGGGTCTCGTAGACGGGGTGCGCGTCCTTGACCTGTCGCACCGCCCGGGCGACCACCTCGACCGGGATGTCCTGGGGGATGCAGGCCACCCCGCCGCGCCGGGCGATGGTCTCGGCCATCCGTCGTCCGGAGACCGCCGTCATGTTCGCCACCGCGATCGGGATCGTCGTCCCCACGCCGTCAGGGGTGGCGAGGTCGACGTCGAAGCGTGAGGTGACGTCGGAGCGGGCCGGGACCATGAAGACGTCGTTGTAGGTCAGGTCGGTCGTGGGGCCCATGTCGTTGAGGAAGCGCACGTCGAGTCAGGCTACCGGTTCCACCGAAACCTCAGGCGGGTCTGGCGCCCGGTTGCACGGGTGCGGTAGGACGCATGCTTGAGATTCCTGCGTGACTGTCCGGCGGCTGGCTGCGGTTTACCAGGGTCCCCTGGTAAACCTCACTGCCCATGGGTTGCCTCCCATGGGCAAGTGACAACTTGCCACGGGGAGTCCCGGTGGCTACTTCGCGTTTGCCCACGCGGCTCAGCGGAAGTCGAACAGCAGGTCACCCTCAGCGTCGGGTGACTCCTGCGGTGGCTCCTGCTCGGGCGGGGCGGGCGTCGTGCGGCGGGTTCGCAGGCAGTGCGTGACGTACGGCAGGCGCATCCCGTCGTGACCGCGGCCGTACTCGTCGTACAGCGCCTCGACCGCCGTCATGACTCGCGCACGCTCGTCGCCACCGAGCACGGCGATGTGGGACCGGGACTCGACCAGGCCGAGCAACCCGTCGCGGTCGAGCTGCTGCCAGAACCGGAAGCGTTGCCGCTCCACCGGGGCGAAGAGGCCCGATGTGTCGACAGCCTCGAGGTCGTCCTCGACCCAGTCGGCCCTGTCGCTGCCGATCGCGGTGCCGAGGCGCCGTACCCATGGCACGGACTCGTCGCGCAGGTTCCACACCAGCGCGAACGTCCCCTGCGGACGCAGCACGCGGGAGATCTCCGGCAGTGCCGCCACCGGGTCGAACCAGTGGAACGCCTGCGCCACCACCACGGCGTCGAAGCTCAACGAGCGGAACGGGAGCTGCTCGGCGCGAGCGGGCAGCGACTCGGAGTCCGGATGGTTGCGGCGCAGCTGCGCGAGCATCGCCCCACTCGAGTCGGTTGCCACGACGGTGTGGCCGCGGGCGAGGAGCGAGCCCGTCAGCTTGCCGGTTCCGGCACCGAGCTCGAGCACCCGTACCGGCGCGGCGCCGACGAGCCAGTCGACGGCCGGGTCCGGGTACGTCGGCCGGCTGCGCTCGTACACGTCGGCGACGGCCTCGAAGGCCGCACCGCGCAGGCGTCGCGTCTCGTCGTCCACGGTGAGCAGGCTAGCCGTGCTGAATGGGCGACGGGGTCTCCCGTGCCACTAGGTTCGCCATCGGGGACCCCGTCGCCCGTTCAAGTGGCCCGAAGCGCGACCCGACTACGCTGCGCCGGTGCCCGCTGACCCGCTGCTGCCTCTCGCCGGGCTCGAGGGTGTGCCGTCCGGCATGGCCGCCGCTCGGGACGCGGTCGACACGCTGCTGCGTGATCGCGGGTTGCGGCGCAGCGGTCCGGACGTGACCGGCGAGTCGCTGCTGCGTGGCGCCGCCGCGTCCGCCACGCTCGCCGGCTCCGAGGTCAGCGTGCAGACGTTGCGGGCCGGGGCCGGTGACCTCACCGCCCAGGCCGCGTTGCGGTTGGCCACCCAGTGCCTGTCGGCGCTGCCCCCCTGGCAGCAGGCCACCGTGCAAGGTCTCGCCCGACTGCACATGCTGGCTGCCGCCGGGACGCTGCCTCGCGACCAGCTCGGTCGTCCGGTGTCAGTGGAGGCCGCGCAACGGCTGGCCGGCCTGGCACGCACGGTAGCGGCATCCCGCCGGTCGCAAGCCCCCGTTCCAGCGATGCTGCTGGCCGCGGTGGTACATGCCGAGGTGGCGACCGGGGAGGCCTTTGCGTCCCACAACGGGCTCGTCGCCCGCGCCGTCGAGCGGCTGGTGTTCGTCGACCGGGGCGTGGACCCGGGCTCGGTCACCGTCCCCGAGGCCGGTCACCTGGCCTTGCGAGACGAGTACGAGGACGCGCTGGCTGCGTATGCGAGTGGAAAGCCAGCGGGGGTGCATCGCTGGCTGCTGCACTGCAGTCGGGCCTATGCGAAGGGTGTGGAGGCGGCCGCAGACATGTTCGAACGCTAGGAGAGGAAGGGCAATCCGGAGCTGCGCACACCGAACGGCTGCGCACACACGAACGGCGCCACATCGGGTGTGACGCCGTTCGCAACACCTCCGCCGAGGCGATCAGGCGTGCACTCAGAAGTGGCGGTGGGGACCAGCCCCGGTCCGCGCTGCCCTATGAGAAGGGTCGGTCGCCGCGTGGGTGCCTGACGAAGATGCGCTGTGGTGTTCTGCTTCCTTTGTACCCCCGCTGGCGTTCATGGGGAAGTGCTACCCGTCGGTAACTCACACTCGTCAGCTGGCCCTGCGCCGGCGGCGCAGCTGCCAGCTGGCCCAGCCGAACCCGATCGCCCCAGCTGCCGCGGCAGCTGCGGCGGTACGACCCCGCTGGGCGCGCCAGCCGGTCCGCTCGTGCAGATCCACCGGCCTGCGGAACTCCAGCACTGGCCAGCCACGCTCTCCGGCGACCCGGCGCAACGCCTTGTCCGGGTTCACTGCGTAGGCGTGGCCGACCGTCTCGAGCATTGCGATGTCGGTCTCGGAGTCGCTGTAGGCGTAGCAGCCGGTGAGGTCGTACCCGTTCTCCTGCGCCAGCTCACGCATCGCGGACGCCTTTGTGGGGCCGTAGGCGTAGAACTCGATGTCGCCGGTGTAGCAACCGTTCTCGACCACCATCCGGGTAGCCACCACCCTGGTCGCCCCGAGCATTTCACCGATCGGTTCGACCACCTCTGCTCCGGAGGAGGAGACGATGACGATGTCGTGGCCGCGTGCCTGGTGGTCCTCGATCAGCTCAACGGCCTCGTCGTAGACGAGCGGGTCGACGATGGTGTGCAAGGTCTCGGCAACGATGTCCCTCACCGTCTGCTGCGGCCAGCCGGCGCACAGGCTGGAGAGGTACGCCCGCATCTTCTCCATCTGATCGTGGTCGGCACCCTGGAGCGCGAATACGAACTGTGCGTAGGCGCTGCGCAGGACCGAGCGGCGGTTGATCAGGCCACCGGTGTAGAACGGCCGACTGAACGCGAGCGTGCTCGACTTGGCCAGGATGGTTTTGTCGAGGTCGAAGAACGCAGCAGTGCCCACACCTCGGAGCATAGTGAGCCGGTCCGACGCACCCGACTCCGCGAATCCACAGATGCGGTCGGAGTGCCCCCCGGCCGGCGTGGCGGCGACAACAGTTGGGGCGTGACCAGCACAGAGGAGCGCGGCACTCGGCCGCTCATCATGACAACCGACGAGGTGCTGCTCGACGACCTGCTGCGGCTGTCGGCTGCCGCAGGAACCACGCCGGAGGTCGCACGCGACGTGGCGTCGGCTCGCCGAGCCTGGTCCACAGCTGCGGCCGTGGTCATCGGGTCCGACGTGGTGTCACTGGTGGCCGACGTGCGACTGCCCCGACGTGGGGGCGTGGTGGTGGCATGTCCGCGTGCGGCCGACGCTGCGGTGTGGGCCCATGCGGTGGGGGTCGGCGCCGTGGACGTGCTCGCGCTGCCCGGGCAGCAGGCGACGCTGATCGACCTCTTCGGCGACTGCGTCGACGGCGCCGGTCGATCCGCGGTGACCATCGGCGTCGTCGGCGGGTGCGGCGGGAGCGGTTCCACCAGCTTCGCGGCCGGTCTCGGACTCACCGGGGCCGGTCGCGACCTCACCACCTTGCTCATCGACGCGGACCCGCTCGGTGGCGGTATCGACCTCGCCATGGGCAACGAGCACATGGCCGGGCTGCGGTGGCCCGATCTGGCGCGTTCGACCGGCCGCCTGGCCGCGCCGACCCTGCGGGAGGCCCTGCCCCGGTCGCGGGAGCTGGCGGTCCTGTCCTGGGACCGGGGCGACCTGCTGTGCCTTCCGCCGGAGTCGATGCGCTCGGTGGTCTCGGCCGGCCAGCGTGGTCACGACCTGGTGGTCGTCGACCTCCCGCGACGCCTGGACGCCGCGGCCGAGGAAGCCGTGATCCGCACCACCGTGACGCTGCTGGTCGTCCCCGCCCAGGTGCGTGCGGTCGCAGCCGCCTCACGGGTGGTGTCCGCCGTACGCGACGTGGCTCCGAGGCTCGGCCTGGTGGTGCGCACCGGCGGCAGTGCCGGTCTCGATGCTCACCAGATCGAGGCGTCGCTCGACCTCGAGCTGTGGGCGAGCATGCGTCCGGAGCGTGGCATCACCGCCGCGCTGCAGGACGGGCTCGGACCGTTGCGCCGACGACGAGGAGCGCTGTCGAGCTGTTGCAACCTGGTGCTGGACGCCGTGCAGACCGAGAGCGGGGCGGCATGAGCGCCCTGACCCAGCAGCGCGGCGAGGGGAGCCCTGTCCTGCTCGAGAGGCTGCGGCGAAGCCTCGCCGCCGACGGCTGCGACCCGACCGCGACCCGGGTCGCAGCTGCATTGCGCGCAGAGGGGCACATCCTGGGCGACGGAGCGGTGCTCGACATCGTCGACGAGCTGCGACGGGACACCGTGGGCGCCGGCCCACTGGATGGCCTGCTCCACGAGTCAGGAGTGACCGACGTCGTCGTCAACGGTCCTAGTGCCGTGTTCGTCGACCGTGGCAGCGGTCTGGAGCCGACCGGTGTGCGGTTCGCAGACGACGAGGCAGTCCGGCGGCTCGCCCAGCGGTTGGCTGCTGCGGGTGGCCGCCGGCTCGACGACGCGAGCCCGTACGTCGACCTCCGGCTGCGCGACGGCACCCGGTTCCACGCGGTGCTGTCCCCCCTGGCCCGGCCGGGCACGGCGATCTCGTTGCGGGTCCCAGCTCGGCGCACGTTCACCCTGGCCGACCTCATCGAGGTCGGCACGATCACGCCCCTCGGGGCCGAGCTGCTGCGTGACCTCGTCAGCAGTCGTGCACCGTTCCTGGTGACCGGAGGCACCGGTGGTGGCAAGACAACCCTGCTGGCCACGCTGCTGAGCCTGGTGGACCCTCGTGAGCGGCTCGTGATCGTGGAGGACGCCAGCGAGCTGCGACCGGAGCACCCGCATGTCGTCGGGCTGGAGGGCCGGCCCGCCAACATCGAAGGCGCGGGCGCGGTCAGCGTGCGCGATCTCGTCCGTCAGGCACTTCGCATGCGTCCGGACCGGTTGGTCGTCGGCGAGGTACGCGGCGCCGAGGTCGTGGACCTGTTGGCCGCACTCAACACCGGCCACGAGGGCGGATGCGGCACGGTGCACGCGAACTCGGCGTCGGACGTCCCAGCCCGGCTGGAGGCGCTCGGAGTGGCAGCCGGACTGTCCCGTGAGGCACTGCACAGTCAGCTCGCCTCCGCTGTGCAGGTGGCGGTGCACATCGTCAGACCTCACCGAGGCAGTCGCCACGTCCGGGAGATCGCAGTGCTGAGCGCCGACCCGAGCGGCATGGTGCGGGCGGAGCACGCGGTCGTCTTCACCTCCGAGGGAGCACCGCAGGCTGGCCCTGGCGCACGTCGCCTCGAGCAGATCCTCGCAGGCCCCTCGTGATGCCGGCGATCGCCTGCGGCCTCGCGGCTGTGCTGGCCATGGTCCTGGTGCCCGGCGCGGGACGTGAGGTGGTCCAGCGGCGGCTCGGGGAGCAGTTCCTGGGCTCACCGGGTCGGACCGCCGGCTCCGGAGCTGGGGTCGCTGGCGTCGATCGTGCCATCGGGACGAGCCGACCGGGGACGACCGGCCTTCTGCGCCGGTTCGCCCCATCCGCACTGGTCGGCGCAGGCGCCGCCGCCGTCCTGTCCCAGTCCGCAGGGCGGCCGCACGTGGCTGTCCTGGGAGTCACAGCGGTCGGGGTCGGCTGGGCCGCGACGACGCTGTTCCGGCGCGGGCGCACCCGCACCGAACGGCAGACACGACGAACCCGGGTGGTCGGTCTGTGCGACGCACTCACTGCGGAGCTGCACTCCGGCGCTCCACCACCTGCTGCCCTGCGCATGGTTGCCCAGGAGTGGCCCGAGCTCGATCCGGTACGCGACGCGGCCGACCTCGGTGCCGACGTGCCAGCGGTGCTGCGTGAGCTCGCCAAGCGTCCCGGAGGTGAACCGCTGACAGCGGTCGCAGCCGGTTGGGAGGTCGCTGTGCGTTCTGGCGCGGGACTGGCGACCGTGTTGGACCGGATAGCTGCCTCGCTCCGCGACGACCAGGACATCCGCCGGGAGGTGACCGCGTCCCTGTCGTCCCCCCGGGCCACCGCACGGATGCTGGCCGTGCTGCCGGCTTTCGGCCTAGGCCTGGGAACGAGCATCGGTGCGGATCCGGTCGGCGTCCTCGTCGCGTCCCTGCCGGGAGCACTGTGCCTGGCGTCGGGCAGTGCGCTGGCGGTCGGCGGACTGTTCTGGGTGGAGCGGATCGCCGACCGTGCGGAGACGTGAGCGATGACGACTGTCGCGCTCGTCGCGGCGCTGGCGGCCGTTCTATGGGTCTCGCCTGCGGCCGTTCACCGCCTGCGTGACCTCGACCTCTCGCCTCCCAGGGACCAGACGCCGGGTGGCGCGACCGGCGCTCCGCCCCTCATCGAGCCGAAGACCCGCCACGGCCTGTCCGGTGGCCGTGCGTCCGGTGGCCGTGCGTCCGGTGGCCGGAGGTGGTGGACGGCGCCGTGGCTGTCCGCGGTCGTCACGGCCCTCACAGTCAACGTGGTCGTGGGCGGTGTCACCGGCCTCGTCACCGGTGTGCTCGCGGGAGGTGCTGTCATGACACTGCTGCGACACACGTCCACCGCCTCCGAGATGCGACGACGAGCCCGTGTGGTGGCCGATCTGCCGTTGTTGGTGGACCTGCTGGTCGCGTGCGTGGCCGCGGGACGGGCTCCGAACCAGGCCCTGGCGGTCGTGGCCGCGTCCGTCGGCGGCCCGATCGCCGAGGAGTTGGCGCCGGTGTGTGCCCGTCTCGAACTCGGGACCGACGCACAGACTGTCTGGTCGGAGCTGGCAGGGCACGACGTCCTCGCTCCACTGGGGCGCGCCCTGACACGATCCGCCCGCACGGGCTCATCGATCACGAGCATGCTGTCGCGCTGCGCCGAGGACCTCCGTCGTGACCGACGTGCCATGGCAGACGCCGATGCCCGCAAAGTAGGGGTGCGGGCCACGGCCCCGCTCGGCGCCTGCTTCCTGCCGGCGTTCTTCCTCATCGGGATCGTGCCGACCATCGTCGGAGGCATCGGCTCGATGCGCTGGTGAGTGGGCCGGTTGTCCCCAGATCGGCCGTCACCGCCACCAAGGACGCCGGTTCGCGCCAACAGTGAGGGCGACATACACCGCACTCACCGAGTGCCGACAGCAAGGAGATCCATATGTTCAGCACGCGCAACCGGCGCCGCGAAGCCGGGATGGTCACCTCGGAGTACGCCGTGGGAACGGTCGGCTCCTGCGGCGTTGCGGGGGCACTCATCGCCCTCACGCAGACCGACTGGTTCAGGAACTTCATCACCTCGACGCTCGACCAGATCGCGAACCTGCTGCCGTTCTGAGGTGTCGGTCGGTCCGGGGGACGCCTCGGCCCGGCTGCAGCGGCACTCGCAGTCCACCGCCACACCGCCCGCTTCGCCGCACCGCCCCTCTTCGCCGCACGCTGCCCGCCACACCGATCGCGGGCCACGCCGCCCGTCCCACCACCCCCTCAGGAGAGACCATGACCAGATCGCGGGCTTGCCCGGGCCGCGAGACCGGGCTGGTGACCTCGGAGTACGCCGTCGGCACAGTCCCCGCCGCAACCATGGCAAGTCTGATCTTATTGCTGGTGCCCCCCACGTTCAGCGAGCTGATGTTCTTCCTGCTCGAGCGTCGACCACAGATCCTGGGCGGTTCGTGGTGATGGCGGCACGTCGTGAGCGCGGCATGGTGACCGCCGAGGCGGCCATCGTCATCCCGCTGCTGCTGCTGGTGGCTGTCGTCTGCGGATGGGTCGTCGCCATCGGCGCCGCCCAGGTGCGCGTGATCGACGCCGCACGCGAGGGTGCCCGGCTTGCCGGCCGGGGCGAACCGCCGGCGGTCGTCGAGGCCGCGATCGAGCGGGCCGGTCCCGACGGGACGACCGCACAGGTCTCACCCGGGGCGGACACCGTGACGGTCCATGTGACGGCCCAGATCGAGCCAGGAGCTCCCTTGCTCGACCTGCTCCCGGCGGTGACCCTCGACTCCTCGGCCACCTCGGTCTTGGAGGCACCGGATGGCTGATCGGCGAGCCGTGCGGGAGTCGAGCGGCCGTGACGAGAAGGGCGTCGCCACCGTGATGGCAATCGGCCTGATGGGCGTGGTGCTCGTCGTCACGGTGGTGGCCGTCGCGATCGCGACCCTGGTCGGGGCACGACACCGTGCGGAGACTGCCGCCGACCTCGGTGCCCTCGCCGGGGCGGTCGCCATCCGCGACGGCAGCGACGCGTGCGGTGCCGCGGCCCGTGTGGCCGCTGCGAACGACGGCCTGTTGGCCTCCTGCGTCCTTGCCGACCGCACAGTCGAGATCACCGTCAGCGTGACCACCGGGCAGCTGCTGGGACGGAGGTGGAAGCTCACCGGGGTGGCGCGCGCCGGCCCGGCCGCCCCGTCCTGGGAATACTCGTGGGGCCATCAGCCGAGATCAGCCGGTGTCAGGGGTGCCGGTGCTGCTGGGCAAGCCGGCGAGCAGCAGGTGCAGTAGCGCCACCGCCCCGCGCTTGTCCAAAGGGTGGTTCTGGTTGCCGCATTTCGGCGACTGCACGCACGACGGGCAGCCGTCCTCGCAGGCACAGGCGTCGATGGCCTGTGCCGTGGCCCGCAACCACGCGGCGGCCGTACGAAAGCCACGCTCGGCGAAGCCTGCCCCACCGGGGTGGCCGTCGTGGACGAACACCGACAGCCGGCCGGTGTCGGGGTGCAGGGCGGTCGAGACACCACCGATGTCCCACCGGTCACAGGTCGCGAACAACGGGAGCAGGCCGATCGCCGCGTGCTCGGCGGCGTGCGCAGCTCCGGGCAGGTCGGCGTTCGGGACACCGCTGTCCCTCAGTTGCGAGGGGTCCAAGGTCCACCACACCGCCTTGGTGTGCAGGACACGGGGCGGCAGATCCAACGGCTCTTCGCCAAGCACCTCGCCCGATCCGAGCCGGCGCCGTAGGTAGCCCACCACCTGGTCGGTCACCATCACCGTGCCGAAGCACAGGTCGGCGCGCCCCCACGGCTGGGTGACCTCGGTGTCCACGACCCGGATCTCGGTCACGCTGCGGGCCGTGGTCGTCCAGTCCGGGTCGGCACGTCGTACGACCGCTGCCGCGTCCTCGAGATCGAAGTCCTGCACCACATAGGTGTCGCCGTGGTGCAGGTAGACCGCCCCGGTGTGCACGGTCACGTGCGCCGCGCTCGCGTCGACCGTGCCCAGCAGGCGCCCGCTGCCCTCGACCACGATCTGCACCGGCCGACCACCGGTCGAGCGGATGTCGGCAAGGTCACCGGCACGTTCCCGCTTGGTCCAGAACCACCCGGTCGAGCGCCTGCGCAGCAGTCCGGCACCGACCAGTGCCTGCACACCGGCAGCGGCCAGTGGGCCGAAGAGTTCGAGGTCGTCCTCCCGCAGCGGCAGTTCCGCCGCAGCCGTCGCCAGGTGCGGGCCCAGCACGTACGGGTTGTCCGGGTCGATGACCGTCGCCTCCACCGGTGCCCCGAGCAACACCTCGGGGTGTGCGATCAGGTAGCTGTCCAGCGGGTCGTCCCGCGCGATCAGCACACCGAGCGACGACTGCCCGGACCGTCCGGCGCGCCCGAACTGCTGCCACAGTGCTGCCCTGGTCCCCGGGTACCCCGTCGTGAGCACCGCGTCGAGCCCGGCGACGTCGATGCCGAGCTCGAGGGCGTTGGTCGAGGCGAGCCCCAGCAGCTCCCCGGAACCGAGCGCCCGCTCGATCGCGCGTCTTTCTTCGGGTAGGTAGCCGCCTCGGTAGGCGTCGACCCGGCTGACGAGAGCGGGCTCCACCTCGGCCAGGCGGCGCTGCGTGCCGAGGGCGACGGTTTCGGCTGTTCGGCGTGAGCGTACGAAGGCGACGGTGCGGACACCCGCGACCACGAGGTCGGTCAGCAGGTCCGCGGTCTCGACCGAGGCGGGGCGTCGGGTCGGTGCGCCGTTCTCACCCCCGCCTTCGATCAGCGGCGGCTCCCACAGGGCGACCTGTGCCCCGCGACGCGGCGACCCGT
The DNA here is from genome assembly GCA_013696745.1 of Nocardioidaceae bacterium. Taxonomy (GTDB): domain Bacteria; phylum Actinomycetota; class Actinomycetes; order Propionibacteriales; family Nocardioidaceae; genus JACCXZ01. The sequence continues at coordinate 10,967 of JACCXZ010000109.1, forward strand.
CGTTGACCACCGGCACCACCGGCAGGCCGGTGAGACGGCTCGCCGTGCGCTCCGGCTCGGAGACGGTGGCCGAGGCGAGCACGAACGTCGGGTCCGCACCGTGGTGGGCGGCGATCCGGCGCAGCCGGCGCAGCACCTGGGCCACGTTCGACCCGAAGACCCCGCGGTAGTGGTGGCACTCGTCGATGACGACGTACGTCAGTCCGGCCCAGAAGCGCGACCAGCGCTGGTGTCCCGGAAGCAGGGTGCGGTGGCAGATGTCGGGGTTGGCGAGCACGAAGCTCGCGTGCTCGCGTGCCCACATGCGCTCCTGCGTCGAGTTGTCACCATCGACGGCGGCGGCACGGACCCAGGGCAGCCCAGCCGTGCCGACCAGGTCGGTGACTCGGCCGAACTGGTCGCGAGCCAGCGCCTTGGTGGGTGAGAGGTAGAGCACGCTGGGGCGACGATCACGGCGCCGCGCCGGCTCTCCCGCCTCGGCCAGGGCGGTCAACGCCGGCAGCAGGTACGCCAGCGACTTGCCTGATGCCGTGCTCGTGGCAAGCACCACGTGTCGACCGGCCCGGGCATGCTCAGCGGCGGCGACCTGGTGGCTCCACGGACGCGCCACACCGGATGCCATCAGCGCGGCCACCAGGTCGGGGTGCACCCAGGCCGGCCAGTCGACGTGTCTGGCGGGACGATCCGGCAGCTGTTCCACGTGCACGAGTCGACCGGCGCGGTCGGTCCGCGCGGCCAGCCGCGTCAGCACCTCGACCGGATCGGTGAACACGCCGCTCAGTCTGACGCGGGCCGCGGAGGGGTCCCACGGTGCCCCCGGCGCGTGGTTGAATGCGCGAGCCAAGCGAATCGGACAATGCCGCACAGGCTAGGACCGACCATGCCGAGCCTGCCGAACCTTGACCACGAGAGGACAGCCGTGGATCTGTCGTTGGACACGCGCACCCAGGGCGAGCACACGGTGGTGCAGATCACCGGCGAGATCGACGTCTACACCGCCCCGAAGCTCCGGGAAGCCCTGATCGACCTCGTCAATGGCGGTCACTACCACCTCGTCGTCGACGTCGAGCGGGTGGAGTTCCTCGATTCCACCGGGCTGGGCGTCCTGGTCGGCGGCCTCAAGCGGGTGCGCGCCCACGACGGGACGCTCGCCGTGGTCTGCACGCAGGAGCGGTTGCTCAAGATCTTCCGTATCACCGGGCTCACCAAGGTCTTCTCGATCCGTGACTCCGTCGATAGCGCCGTCGCCGGCAGCTGAGCCTTCGTGCCGTCCATTCGATCGGCCGTGGACCGACAGGCATCGGATCGGACGGTGACCCTCGCCATTCCGCCCCAGTCCGGTCTCGTCCGCTTCGTGCGTCTCATCGCCGTGGCGTTGGCCCGCCTGAACGGCATCGAGGACGAATCGATCGACGACATCCGCCTCGCCACCGGCGAGGCGTGCAACCGGGCCGTGGCCGCCAACCGCACGGCTGCCCTCGACGCGCCGGTGACCGTGGAGATCAGCGGTGGTCGCGGACTGGTCGTCACCGTTCGGGACCGCCAGCCCCTGCCACCCGCGAACGGGATGCAGGCAGCGGACCTGCTGCGCCAGTCCGCCGGTGACCCGGACGGGGCCGCTGCGGACGACTCCTCGCGCACGAGCTGGCTCGACGACCTCTTCGACGATTCCGTGCTGCCGGAGGTGATCGGCCTGATCGCCGGGCTGGCCGACGACCTCACCGTCCAGACCGGTCCGGCAGGCACCTCGGTGACGATGGTGTGGCGCAGCGCTGGCTGACCGCGGAACACGGGTGCGCCCACCCATGGCACGCCGCCACTGGCCCGATAGGTCATAGTGTGTCGCGTCGCACATCAATGAGCAGGCCCGCACAGGGCCTCGTGAAGGAGGACGGATGTCTGTCGCTGCATCAGGAGCGACGGTCTCCTTGTCCGGTGGCAACTTCACTCTCGTCGTGATCGTGGCCTTCATCGCCGTCGTGGCGCTGGTGATGGGCGCGAAGTTCCGACAGGAAGTGCTTGCCGCCGACGAGGGCACCGAGAGCATGAAGGCCATCGGCAAGGCGGTCGAAGAGGGGGCGTTCGCCTACCTCACACGACAGTTCAAGACGCTGGCGGTCTTCGCCGGCTTGGCCTTCCTGCTGCTGTTCGTGCTCCCCGGTGACGCCGGCATCCGCATCGGGCGGTCGTTGTTCTTCGTGGTCGGTGCGGCGTTCTCCGCCGCGATCGGCTGGTTCGGCATGTCGCTGGCGGTCAAGGCGAACGTCCGGGTCGCCGCCGCGGCGCGCAACGAGGGCCGTGACCCCGCGATGACGGTGGCCTTCCGTACCGGTGCTTTCGTCGGCATGGCCACGGTGGGGCTCGGCCTGCTCGGAGCCTCCGTGGTGGTCTTGCTCTACCAGGGCGACGCCCCAGCGGTGCTGGAGGGCTTCGGCTTCGGTGCGGCCCTGCTCGCGATGTTCATGCGTGTCGGCGGTGGCATCTTCACTAAAGCCGCCGACGTCGGTGCGGACCTGGTCGGCAAGGTCGAGAAGAACATTCCCGAGGACGACCCGCGCAACGCGGCCACCATTGCTGACAACGTGGGCGACAACGTCGGCGACTGCGCCGGCATGGCCGCAGACCTCTTCGAGTCCTACGCGGTGACGCTGGTGGCCGCCCTGATCCTCGGCAGCGCGGCGTTCGGCGCCGAGGGGCTCGTGTTCCCGCTCATCGTGCCTGCCATCGGTGCCCTGACCGCGATCCTCGGCGTCTACATCACCAAGCCGCGACGGGGCGAGGGTGGCCTGCAGACCATCAACCGCTCCTTCTACATCTCCGCTGCCGTCTCCGCCGTCGTCTGTGTCGTCGCGGCGTTCGCCTACCTGCCGACCGACTACGCCGAGCTGTCGGGCAGTGGCACCGAGGCCTCCGGCAGTGTCTTCGCCAGGTTCACCGGTGTGGGCGACTTCGACGGCAACCCGGCGCTGATCGCCGCGGTGGCCGTGCTGATCGGCATCGTGCTGGCGGCAGCCATCCTGGCGCTCACCGGCTACTTCACCGGCACCGAGTTCCGGCCGGTCAAGGATGTCGGCAAGACGTCCCGCACGGGTGCTGCGACCGTCATCCTGTCCGGCCTGTCGGTCGGCTTCGAGTCGGCGGTCTACACCGCGATCGTGATCGGTGTCGCCGTCTACGGCGCGTTCCTGCTCGGCAGCGGGTCGGTGCTGATCTCGCTGTTCGCGGTGGCACTCGCCGGCACCGGCCTGCTCACCACGGTCGGCGTGATCGTCGCGATGGACACCTTCGGTCCGGTCAGCGACAACGCTCAGGGCATTGCGGAGATGTCCGGCGACATCGACGAGAAGGGCGCGGCGATCCTGACCGAGCTGGACGCGGTCGGCAACACGACGAAGGCGATCACCAAGGGCATCGCGATCGCCACCGCCGTACTCGCCGCGACCGCGCTGTTCGGCTCCTACACCGACGCCATCACCGGCGCCGCGCAGGACGCGCTCGGAACGGCCGGTGAGGGGGCCGGTGAGCTGTCGGTCAACGAGGGCCTCGGACTCTCCGGCGTGCTCAACATCGCCGACCCGTCGAACCTGGTCGGGCTGCTGCTCGGCGCCGCCGTGGTGTTCCTGTTCTCCGGCCTCGCGATCAGTGCGGTGGGCCGCGCGGCAGGGGCCGTCGTCTTCGAGGTGCGTCGCCAGTTCCGCGACATCCCGGGGATCATGGAAGGCACGGCGCGGCCCGAGTACGGCAAGGTCGTCGACATCTGCACCCGCGACTCGTTGCGTGAGCTGGCCACACCTGGCCTGCTGGCGATCATGGCGCCGGTGGCCGTCGGGTTCGGCCTCGGGGTCGGCGCTCTCGGCGCGTTCCTCGCCGGCGCGATCGGCACCGGCACGCTGATGGCGGTGTTCCTCGCCAACTCCGGTGGCGCCTGGGACAACGCCAAGAAGCTGATCGAGGACGGCAACCACGGCGGCAAGGGCTCGCCGGCCCATGAGGCCACGATCATCGGTGACACCGTCGGTGACCCGTTCAAGGACACCGCCGGTCCGGCGATCAACCCGCTGCTGAAGGTGATGAACCTGGTGGCGCTGCTGGTCGCACCGGCGATCGTCGGGTTGAGCTTCGGCGACGACGCCAGCACGCCGATCCGCGTGCTGATCGCCCTTGCGGCGACGAGCTCGATCGCGGTGGCGGTCTACATCTCGAAGCGGCGCCCGGTCGCCATCGAGGAGGATATGCCCGCCAGGGCGTGACCTGGCAGGGACCTGCTGGAGCGACGTGTCAGTCGGTGACACGTCGTTTCAGCCATTGCTGGATCCCGTCGGGCAGTGCGCGCACGACCCCGCTGCGACGCGCCCTGGCCGCCAGCTGTTTCCCGCGCCCACGCGCGAACCGGTCGGCCCGCTGGCTCAGGAGTTCCGCCAGCGCAGCCGTGGCAGCGGTGACCACGTCCTCGAGGTCCGGCCCGTCGACGGTGTCCGGACCGCCGAAGCTGGGTTCCAGGTCGTCGAGGTCGCCGACCACGTCGACGCCGAGAGCCCGCAGCGACCCGACCATGTCGCGGTGCTGCTGCTGGAACCATGGCCGGTGTATTACCGGGACGCTCGGTCGCCGGTCGCGTCCCCCGGTCGCGAGCACGTCCTCGGCGAACTGGTGCTTGACCGTGCGTTCGTAGGCCAACCAGTCCAGTCGCTCGCCCAGCGACCGGTTGATCCGCCGCAGCAGCTCCGCCTCGGCGTACGACAAGGACGTGTTGCTGCGGTCACGCTCGGAGACGAGGCCGGTCGGCTCGATGCCGACGACCGATGCGAACCGCTGCCACAGCAGGTCCGGAGCCGCCCCGGCCGGCGGGACCGTGACGAGGTGGAAGCGTTCGGCAGGCACATGTCGGCACCAGCGTTCGGCGATCTCGGCGACGTGCTGCTGTCGCCAGAACAGCTGGGCGGCGCGGCTGCGGCGCGGCTCCCGGGCGATGCGCCGCACGTAGGCGTCGAACGGGAGGGTTCCGTGGTTCTTGACGTACTCCTGCCACATCGCCGGCACCTGCCGCCCGAGGTCGCGCGCGGTCAGGACTACGTGCAGGTCAGCACCCTCGAAGGAGGCAACGGCGCGCCCAGCCGCCTCGTCGGTGCTTCCGCCGAGCAGCTCGTGCGAGATCACGACCGTGTCACCGCTCCAACGGCGGGCCTCGTCGACCAGACTTCGCCAGCGGCCGTGCAGCGACTCGTCCTCCCGACCCCCGATCGAGATGCCGCGCAGGTCCTGGACGGCCTCGTAGTGTGCCTCGGCGTAGTGCCCGGGGTAGCGGACGCCTCGTGCGGCGAGTTCGTCACGGTTGTCGAACAGCACGCCCTGCACGTACGTCGTGCCGGTCTTGGAGGCTCCGATGTGCAGGAAGATGCGCGGCATGGGTGAATCCTGCCCGAGCCTGCCGTTCGTGGCGCCGTCTGGCATCGTCGGACCTGTCACCCGACGGACCCGAGAGGATCACGATGGCCGCGACCGTGCATGACGAGCAGTCCGAGCACCGCTACGTCATCGAGGTCGAGGGCGAGCGGGTCGGTTTCCTCGAGTACCAGCTCGAGGACGCCCGCATCGCCCTGCTGCACGCCGAGACGGTACCTGCCCACAGCGGTCGAGGACTCGCTGGGCAGCTCACGAAGAGCGTCCTCGACGACGCCCGCGCACGAGGCCTGGAGGTGCTGCCCTTCTGCCCGTACGTCTCTGCGTGGATCCGCAAGCACCCCGAGTACGCCGGCCTCGTGCCCGGTCCACAACGGGCGGAGTTCGGGTTGCACGAGGGTGCGTGAGCTCGGCCCGGCCCCGACCACCTCGCTGCGGGAGTCGCTCACCCGAGCCGACTACACAGTCGGCGCCGTCTCCGCTCTGCTCGGCGACGCCGCGCACCGCGCGCTGCTGCGCAACGAGACGACACCGGCGCTGCGCCACACCGGTGACGGCTCTGCGCTGGCCACGCTGACCCGACTGTTCGCCCTCCAGGTCCCGGTGACCGTTGATGCGGTCGCCGCGACCACGACCGGTGGGTCGTCTGCGACCTCACCCCCGGGTTGGACGGACGGCGACCTGCCGTGAGCACCGAGCACGTGCTCGGCATCAGCGCCGCGTCCACCTCGCTGGCCCTGGCGATGGCACGGCTCACCTCGGCGCTGAACGAGGTGGCCTACGAGGTCCGCGACGGCAGCCTGCACGAGCCGGTCGCGGGCGAGCGCTTCGACCTGATCGTCAGCAACCCGCCCTCCGTCGTGTCGCCGGGCACCGACGCCGCGCTGGTCTACCGCGACTCCGGGCTGCCCGGTGACGAGGTGGTCCGCCGCGTCGTCTCGCAGT
>JACCXZ010000190.1 GCA_013696745.1 Nocardioidaceae bacterium
TCTTGGTCACCGACGCGAGGCCGAACCTGGTCCGTCGGGTGACGGGCACCCCTGCCCCTCGGTCGGCCAAGCCGTAGCAGCCTTCGAAGAGGGTGGAACCGGCCTGGGTCACGAGCACGCTCCCGGACAGGTCTCGCTCGCGCGACCAGCGCTTGAACCGCGCCTCCAGACAGCGGTGCACGTCACCGTCGAGCATCCGTCAACCGTGACAGTGGACCGGATGTGGGTCAACCGGTGGACCTCGGCAAGCTTCGAGTGGCGGGAAGGTACGTCTGCTGGTGCGATGACAGCGACGGCACGCCCTCAGGAGGTTCTCATGTGGTGGTCCACTCTCACCGGCAGGCTCGAGGAGGCCGAGCGGCTCGACCCGGCCACGGACAAGGTCGGCCGGCTCGTCGCCAAGGTGCTGCCACCGGGACCGGTCAAGGACGCACTGCACGGGCGTTGGCTGGGGCACCAGCTGCACCCGCTCTTGGTCGCACTCCCGATCGGCATGTGGTCCGGCGCCACTCTGCTCGACCTGACGGCGGGCCGCGACGGTCACCGCGCCGCCCAGCGCCTCGTCGGCGCCGGGGTCCTGCTGGTCGCCCCTACGGCCGCCGCCGGCTGGGCCGACTGGTCCGAGCTGGGTGCCTTCCAGCGACCCAAGCGCGTCGGGCTCGTCCATGCCGCAGCCAACACCCTGGCCGCGACCGTGTACGCCGCGAGCTGGCTGGCCCGCCGCCGCGGTGACCATGCCCGCGGCCGCACGCTCGCGTTGCTGGGCGCCGCGGGACTGGGTATCGGCGGCTACCTCGGCGCACACCTCGCGTACAGCCAAGGCGTTGGTGTCGACCGAAACGCTGATGAGCAGAAGGAGCCGCGGGAGTGGACCGACGCAGCCGCGCGTGCGGACGTCCCCGAGGACGGTCCGCTGCGGGTGGAGGTGGCCGGCCAGCAGGTGGTCCTGGTCGGTGTGTCCGGGCAGCTGCACGCCATGGGCGCCACCTGCAGCCACTACGGCGGTCCGCTGGAGCAGGGCAGCATCGAGGGCGAGTGCCTGGTCTGTCCGTGGCACGGGAGCCATTTCCGGCTCATTGACGGCAGCGTGGCCCGCGGTCCGGCCACGGCCCCGCAGCTGTCCTACGACGTACGCGTCGTCAGTGACCGGGTGCAGCTCAAGGTTCGGGCCTGAGACCGACTGGCTGAACCGCCGACCACCTTTCAAGTGGTACGATAAATCGTACGACTGATGAAGGAAGCCGCCAATGGCGATCACCGCGAGTGAAGCGCGTAAGAGACTGTTCCCGCTGATCGAGCAGGTCAACGATGACCGCACTCCAATCGAGATCACCTCGAAGCGAGGCGACGCCGTCCTCCTGTCTCGCGCCGATTACGACGCACTGGAGGAGACCGCGCACCTACTGCGCGTCCCAGCCAACGCCCGGCGTCTGATAGAGAGCTTGGAGCAGGCACGAGCCGGCCAGCGCGAAAAGCACGACCTGAGGCAGTGAGGCTGGTCTTCACGCCCCATGGCTGGGGTGACTACACCTACTGGCTCGGGGCTGATCGAGCCACCCTGAAACGCCTCAACCGATTGATCGACAACTCCCTGCGTGACCCCGTTGCCGGCATCGGCAAGCCAGAACCACTTCGCCACGTGCTCGCCAGAGCATGGTCACGACGAATCACCGAGGAACACCGCCTCGTCTACCTCATCGACGGCGACGACCTCGTCATCCTGCAAGCACGCTTCCACTACATCTAACCGCGCACACGCCGTGGCGGATGGGCAAGGCCCCATCCGCGACACTCGCCTGTAGGAAGACTGATCGCCCGGCTGTCGCAGACGGGGGAAACAGCGACAACCGGGCTGCTCACGAGTTTAGTTGTGAGTTCATCGATGTGCAAAGAAGCCGTCCGGAGTGTCACCGCCCGGTGCGGACCAGTCCTGACTCGTAGGCGAAGACCACGGCCTGGACCCGGTCCCGCAGCCCGAGCTTCATCAGGACGTGGGCCACGTGTGACTTGACCGTGGTCTCGCCGATCACCAGCTCGTCGGCGATCTCCGGGTTGGACCGTCCCATGGCCAGCAACCGCAGGACGTCCATCTCCCTGGCGGTGAGCTGCCCCACTGAGGCGGGCAGCTGGTCGGTGAGCGGCGGTAGCCGGGCGAACTCCGCGACCACCTGCCGGGTCACGACGGCGACAGCATGGCTTCACCGGCGGCGACGACTCGAACCCCCTCGATGAGCTGATCGGCCGGCGCGTCCTTGAGCAGGAAGCCACTCGCTCCGGCGCGCAGCGCGCCGAACACGTACTCGTCGAGGTCGAAGGTGGTGAGCATGAGAACTCGTGCCGAAGAGCCCGCCTCGACCAGCCGTCGGGTGGCCTCGAGCCCGTCCATCCCGGGCATCCGGACGTCCATCAGGACCACGTCGGGCCGAAAGGTTCGCGCGGCACGCAGGGCCTGCGCGCCGTCGGAGGCCTCGGCGACCACGTCGATGCCGGGCTCGTCGGTGAGCAAGGCGGTCAGCCCCGCACGGATCATCGCCTGGTCGTCCACCACCACGACGCGGACGTTCACGACCCGCCCAGGGGAAGTCTGGCGCGTACCGCGAAGCCACCGTCGTGACCCGCACCGGACTGCAACCAGCCGCCGTACAGCGCCACCCGCTCGCGCATCCCGATCAGGCCGTGCCCGGGGTCGCCGTCGTCCGCGAGGCGGCCGGCACCGTCGTGCGGCCCACGTCCCGTGTCGGTGATCGCCAGCGCGAGGCTCTGGTCGTCGTACCTGGCCACCACGCTCGCCCGTGCCTCCCCGGCGTGCTTCAACACGTTCACCAGCGACTCCTGCACGATCCGGTAGGCGACGAGGTCGACACCGGGCGGAATCGGCCTCGGCTCACCGTCCACGCGCAGGTCGACGTCGAGGCCGGCCGCACGCATCTGAGTGACCAGCCGATCGACCTCACGCATCCCCGGCTGCGGCGCCAGGGACACCGGGTCCTCCTCGCTCCGCAGGATCCCCAGGAGGCGGCGCATCTCCTGCAGCGCATCCCGCGCAATGGCCTCCACCTTGTCCAAGGTCTCGGCTTCGCTCGGCCGGTCCCCACGCAGACGGCGCCGCACCGCCGCGGTCTGCACGACCACGATGCTCAGGCTGTGCGCGACGATGTCGTGCAGCTCGCGCGCGATGCGGGCGCGCTCGTCAGCGACGGCCTCACGGGCCCGCACCTCTCGCTCCTGCTCGAAGCGTGCGGCTCGTCCCTCGAGCTCAGCGGTCTGCTCGGTACGCCTGTGCACGGCAGTGGCCAGCACCCATGCGGCCGTGACGATGGTGCCGACGAACACGAAGTCCCCTGCCCCCACTCCGTCCTCGATCGCGACGAGCACGCCGATCAGCACCACGCCGAGCAACCAGCCGGTGACTGACGCCACCCGGTCGAGATGCGCACCGACCGAGTAGAACGCCAGGATCAGCACCGCCATGATGTACGCCGAGTCCAACGGGTTCCCCGCGGCATCCATCGCGATCAGCACCGCGAGGGCGACGACCAGCGTGAGCAGCGGTGCCGCCCGTCGCTAGGCCAACGGCAGCGTCATCGCCAGCGCCGCAAGGACGTACGGGATTCGCGGCTCGTACGCAGCGGTTGCCCACGTCTCCACAAGTGCCAGGCCCGCCAGCGCCACTGCCGCCACCGCGTCGGCCGTGGGCGGCACCAGTCGGACGCGCTCCCTACGGCTCAGCTGCTGCGGTGGCGCCAATGACATGACGTCACGGTACGACCCGGACAGCCCCCTGCACCCGCCTCGCGGAGGAGGTCGTCCGGCTCCACCTCCTCCGATCGGAGGGGACGGCCGGCAGCGCAGTTCGCCTGGCAGCAGGACGACGCACCGGCAGGACTGTTCCTACCGTCGGTGACTCGACTACCCAGGAGGAAACGATGCGCAACCAGGCAGTGACAGGACTCGTGATCGCGGGAATGATGCTGGCGGCTACGGGCTGCGAGTCAGAACAGCCGACGGCGGCGGCCGAGGTCCCATCGGCGAGGTCCACCCCGACGACCACCCACAGCTCGGCGCAGACGGGCGACCCGGATCGCTACTGTCAGCTCACCGAGCAGCTGGAGGCATACGGACGCAAGGCCTTCGCCGGTCTCGGCCGAAACGCGACCGCAGCCGAGTACCGAAGCGTCGAGCGAGGATCCGTGCTCGACAATGCAGCAGCCCTGCGGGGGCTCGAAGCAGCGGCCCCCGAGCGGCTGCGCGACGATGTACGCACGTTCGTCACCTCGATGCGCCAACGCGGCGGCCTCGAGCCGGCCGGCACAGTCACGCCGGCGGACGCGGCGGCTGCTGAGCAGGCGATCCTCGGCTTCGAGCGACGCGCCTGCCGGAAGTGAGGGGACGACGAGCCTGCTCAGCTGATCGTGACCTGCCGACTGGTGATCCCGTTGCGCGCCGAGCGCTGTGCGGGCGTGAGGGGGGCAGCGTCCGCGAGCGCCTCCCCAAGCCGCTCCTCCAGCGCACTCGCGGCGGCGGCCAGCCGGTGCACGCTCGTGCCGGCCGGAACTTCCCACACCGGAACCACGAGACCGTGCGCGCGAAACGACCCGATCAGCCGGCTGTCATCAACCATCCGGTCGCTGTCGTCGGCGTGCAGCCGGGCGAGTGCGTCCAGCAGGGGGGCCTCGGCGTGTGGCATGACCCAGCGGACGTACTCCCGCTCCCCCATCCGGGTCCAGTACGCCGCTGCCACCTCCTCCAGGCGTGCGGTCGGCCAAGCCGCGGCATTGGCGGACTCCAAGGAGGCGGCGAGCTGACCGGTGGGGTCCTCGACGTCGGCCACCCAGAAGTCGAACCCTGCGTGTACCTGCACGTCGAGGGGCTGCTGCCCGCTGATGAGGTCTTGCATGCGAGGGCCAGGACCGGGGTCCTCGACCACGGCGACACTGCTGCCGTGCTCCGCGTCCAGCGCCTTCAGCAAGGCGTAGGCGAGGTCGCGGCTCGGGTCGCCGTAGGCGTGCTGCACCTGCAGGCCCATCCAGACGCTGCCGTCGGCCCGGGTCATCGCCGGGGACGCCGCCGGGAGCAGCGAGCACAAGGTGACCGAGCGGTCCGACCCATCGCTCAGCGTCAGGGCCGCGGTGGCTGCGGGGACGAAGTCGCGCAGCGCCACCCAGTCACACTCCGACGGCAGATCCTCGAAGGGCCGCGTGACGTGCGGGGCAGACGGATTGCTGCCTCCGTGACAGGCCTTGTACCGCTTGCCGGAGCCACAGGGACACGGTTGGCGCGGCCCGACGCCGCCGGCGACCGTCCCGGTGGTCGGTCGTACGTCGGCGCGCTGACGCGAGCTCTTGCCCATGTGTTTCTCCTCGTCGGCGACTGGTGGTCGGTTCACCGGTTGGGGGGGCCACCGTAGGGGTGCTGGCCGGGTTGGCCGGGTTGCTGACCATACGGACCGGAGGGCTGGCGGTAGCCGGGAGGGCTCTGTCCGTGCTGACCCTGCCCGTAGCCGCTGCTGTAGGAGCCTGCAGGAGCCTCGAGAGTCGACGGACCGCGCACCGCGAGCAGTCCCAGGACCAGGCCGACCGCGACGGCCAGGAAGCCGATCCCTGCGATGAGCGCACCCATGGCGGCGTCATCGCCGTTGTCGGCACCGGTCATTCGGACCAGGCCGAAGCCGGCCACAGCGGCCGCCACCACGGTGACGACCATGCCCGCGAGGCCCACTGCCTTCGTGCCACGCCTAATGGTGACGGCCGCCACCGCCCACGTCACGAGGGCGGCCACGACGACCACGAACGCTACCCAGACGGCGACGTTGTGGATGTCCAGTCGGTCGTCGACCTCTCCGAGCGTCGCGTCACCGGAGTCGAAGTCGCTGTAGACCCCGCGTAACAGGAGGATCGCGAACACGCCGTAGGCAAGCGCCACTGCAGCGGCGATCGGGAGCAGGACACGCGCGAGCGTGACGACCGCCGGAGTACGCGTCGACGTCGTGCCGGCACGAGGGGAGGAATCCCAGCCGCTGTTCGGACCCGGCTGCGCATGCCCGTACGGATTCTGGCCGTACTGTCCCTGCGACGGCCGTCCCTGGCTGTACTGGCCCTGCGGCGGACCCGAGTTCTGATTCATCCACGCTCCTGAGACACCTGCGGCGAGCACTGCCGTTGGACCTGCTGAGCGTATCCGAGCACCGATCCCTGGCAGACTGGCTCTCATGCAGCTCCCCGGCCGCGAGATCCCGACCGTGCAGGCGCACGGCGTACCCTTCCCCCTTCCGCCCGACACGCTCGTGCTCGATGTCCGTGAGGACGAGGAGTGGCAGGCCGGTCACATCGAGGACGCAGCGCACGTTCCGCTGTCGCAGCTGCCGGCCCGGATCAGCGAGATCGACAGCGCGGGTGGACGTGTCCTGGCGGTCTGCCGCAGTGGCGCTCGATCAGCACGCGCCACGATGTTCCTGCGGCAGCACGGCCACGACGCCGTCAACCTCGACGGAGGCATGCATGCCTGGTTCGACGCCGGCCGTCCCATGGTGAGCCAGACCGGTCGCCCGCCTGAGGTGGTGTGACTCTGCGCGACCACGGTCACCGCAGGAACTTCGACGTACGGCGGTCCGCGAGCGGCTTGCCGCCGGTCTGGCACGTCGGGCAGTACTGCAAGGAGGAGTCCGCGAACGAGACCTCCCGCACGGTGTCGTCGCACACCGGGCACCGTTCGCCGGTCCGGCCGTGCACGCGCAGACCGGACTTCTTCTCCCTCTTCAGCTCCGAAGCCGCGAGGCCGGACGAGCGGGTCACCGCATCCTGCAAGGTGGAGCCGATCGCTGCATGCAGTGTGCGCATGTCGTCCCCCGTGATCGCGGAGGCGGGCTTGAACGGAGACATCCGTGCCACGTGCAGGATCTCGTCGGAATAGGCGTTGCCGATACCTGCGATGATCGACTGGTCGCGCAGCACCCCCTTGACCTGTGCGCGTCCGGCTGTCTCCAGGATCGCCGCGAGCGCCTCGACCGTGAAGTCGTCCGCCATCGGGTCCGGCCCCAGACGGGCTATGCCGGGGACGTGGGCCGGGTCCCGAACGACATAGACGGCCAGGCTCTTGCGGGTGCCGGCCTCGGTGAGGTCGAAGCCGCTTTCGTCGTCCAGCACGACGCGGAGGGCGAGCGCGGACCGGCCCGGTCGCGGCAGCGTCACGGGTACCTGCTGGTGCCATCGCAGCCAGCCGGCCCGGGCCAGGTGCGTCACGAGGTGCAGACCGCCGATCTCCAGGTCGAGGAACTTCCCGTGCCGTTGCACTCCGTCGACGAAGGATCCGACCAGAGCGTCGGGTGGCGGGTCGTACGTCTTGAGCGCGCTCAGCGCTACCGGGATGACGCGTGCGACCGCTCGCCCGGCCAGCCGGACCCGCAGATCCGACGCCAGCGACTCGACCTCGGGGAGTTCAGGCATGGCAGCAGTGTTGCGCAGCCCACCGGAGTCGGCCCAGGTCTTGCACCCTCAGCGCTCAGGCCCAGCACGCAGGCAGGGGTACGTCCAGCAGGACGGTGAGTCGCTCGAGGTAGGTGCCCCGGTCGATCTCTTGTACGCCGAGGGTGGCCAGGTGCGGGGTCTGCCACTGCACGTCGATCAGTCGCTCGTCCGCATGCTCGTCGACCAGGATGTCAACCAGGCCGCACAGCGCCACCTTCGAGGCGTCCCGGCGGTGGTGGAACATCGACTCCCCTGCGAACAGGCCCCCGATGGCGATCCCGTACAGGCCGCCGGCCAGCTCACCGTCGTGCGTCCATGCCTCGACCGAGTGTGCCCACCCCAGTCGGTGCAGGTCGCAGTAGCAGTCGATGATCTCCTGGTTGATCCACGCCCCCGCCCGCGCCGGGTCCGCGCAGGCGGTGATGACCCGGGCGAAGGCCGAGTCGACCCGGATCTCGAAGCGTGGCCGGGCCTGGCGCAGCGATCTGCTCACCTGTAGGTCGGCGAGCTCGAGCACCCCCCGACGCACCGGTGACCACCACAGCATGGGTGCGAAATCGTCCCCGGGCATCGGGAACGCCCCGGCGGCGTACGCACCGAGGATCGTCCCCGGCGCCGTGTCGGCTCCGACGGCGACACAGTCGTCGCGGTCGGGCCAGCGGCTCGGGTCGAACCGCCAGGCCGAGACGGGGAGCTCACGGGGCACAGGCCCATCATCGCGGCCGCGGGCAGCAGCAGACACCGGATCCGGATCGAGGACACCGACACCAGCCGCCCCGGACCCGTACGCTGGGGCGCATCCACGACTCGGGAGGACGGCATGGGCATCGCACGCACCGCAGCCAAGGGGCTCGTCCCGGTGGCTCGTCGCGCAGCGCCGCACCTGACATCGGGGTTCGTGCGCGAGATCCTCGAACGTGCGATCGACGGCGTCGGGCCGGTGAGGGGAGCCGCCCGCGCCGCTGACGCCAAGCTCGTGCTGCACGGCGGTGACATCGAGAAGGCCGTCAAGGCGCTCACCGACTCACACGTCCGGATGGCCGGTGCCCAAGGATTTGCGACCAACATCGGTGGTCTGGTCACCCTGGCCGTGAGCCTCCCCGCCAACATCACCGGGCTGGCGCTGCTGCAGTGCCATCTGGTGGCCGGCATCGCGTACCTGCGCGGGTACGACCTCGAGGACCCCCGAGTACGCAACGCGGTGCTCGTGTGCCTGCTGGGTGAGGACACGGTCAGCGAGCTGGTCAAGAAGAAGAAGCTGCCGGCGAGCCCGATGGCGCTCGCCACGTCGCCGGTGCACGACCCCGAGCTGGACACCATGGTCGCGACCCAGGTCACGACCGAGCTGGTCGCCAAGGTCGGCGGACGCCGGATGGCACTGATGATCGGGCGCCGCATCCCGTTGCTCGGCGGTGGGGTGGGCGCGGTCACCGACGCGATGTCCACCCACCAGATCGGCGCGTACGCCGCCGACGAGCTCCGCGCGCGGCACGGCACGCCCACGATCCGCGACGACTGAGCGCCGGCCTCAGCGACGCCGGACGAACCGCAAGCCCCGCAGCAGGGCCCGAGCCACCACGTTGCGCTCGCCGAACGCCACGAGCCGCTGCTTGGTTCGCATCCACAGGCCCGGTGGCGGTGGCGGTGGGGTGGCGAGCCGCTCACGTTCGGCCCGTAAACCGAGGAGCTCCTCGTGCTCGCGACGCAGTGCGAGGAGCTCCTCGTGCTCTTGACGCAGTGCGAGGAGCTCCTCGTGCTCTTGACGCAGCACCAGAAGTTCCGCACGCTCTCGACGCAGTCGGTCCAGCTCGGCCTCCAGGCGGCCGGTGTCGAGCAGCAGTGCCTCCAGCGCTGCGTACGTGACGTCGAGCAGGTCCGCCGCCGGTGCGGAGTCCGGGTCGTACCAGGCGATCCGAGCGCGGTGCGGTGCCAGCTCGGCCAGGTCACCGACGACGTCGTACCCGGCGCGTTCGAGTGCAGCGACCCAGGTCGTGGTGGTCGCGTCGGCCCAGTCGGCCATGAAATCGGGCAGCGTGATCTTGGCGCCACCGGTGCGCTGCGCCAGAGTGCGATGCACCAGCAGCTCACGCACGTGGAACCGGTACACGTCTCCCTCGAGCCGCTGCGGTGGCAGCAACTCGTTCAGACGCCGGATCACCGTGGTCTCGGCTGCGCCCAAACTGGTGTTCGCCCGATCGCTGGCCTCGGGTAGCCACCCCCGGGCGACGCCGAACAGGTCGAGGAAGCGCTCGATGAGCAGGTCGCGTGGGGCATCCCGGCCGGGCACCGTCAGGACGTGGACGCGCTCAGGGGGGAGCCCCGCACCCCAGTAGTCGAGCACGCGTGGCACGTCCTGCACTCGCCAGAACCACCGGGTGGCAGCCATGGACGGGGACTCCGAGATCAGGTCGCGACAGAACTCGGCGTACGTGGTGCGCCGGCGGTGCTTCACGCCTTCCTGCCACTCAGCCGGTATCTGCAGGTGCAGGTCACGGGCCGACACGACGACGTGCACCTCACCATCGAGGGCGTCCAGCGCTGACTGGGCCTGCTCGCGGCTGGCCCCGGCGAAGACCTCGTGGCTGATGATGACAGTGCCGGGGTGGGCGTTGGCCCGCTCGACCAGGCGGTCCCAGGCGCCGACCGCACGTTCCTCCAGGCCGCCCCACTGCTGCCCGATCAGGTCGAGCGCCGCCATGAAGTGGTCGTCGTGACGGTCGGCGGGGTAGAGGATCCCGTGCTGCTCGTGCAGGGACGCACGGTTGAGGAAGAGCAGGTCCTGGATCTGGGAGGTGCCGGTCTTGGGCGCGCCGACGTGCAACCAGACCTTGCGGGCAGCCGTGTCCATCAGGGGTCAGCGTAGGGGAAACCGGTGCAGCGACAGCAGCGCACCCGTCCGGCGTCCTCGACGTCTCAGCCGGTGATGGCGCGAACGACCCGTGCCGGACTCGGGCGTCCGAGGTGTCCGGCCATCCAGGTGCTGGTGGCCGCGAGGTACGCCAGGTCGACCCCGTGCTGGATACCGAGACCAGTGAGCATCCAGACCAGGTCCTCGGTCGCCAGGTTGCCGGTCGCACTCTGCGCGTAGGGACACCCGCCCAGCCCACCGGCGGACGCGTCGAACGTCGTGAGCCCGGTACGGAGCCCGGCCAGCACGTTGGCCAGCGCCTGCCCGTACGTGTCGTGCACGTGCAGGGCGAGCCGCTCGGTTGCGATGCCGGCGGCTTCGAAGGCGCGTACGAGCGCCGTGACGTGGCCGGGCGTGCCGGTGCCGATCGTGTCCCCCAACGACAGCTGCGCGGCCCCGAGCTCGAGCAGCCGGCGACCGGTCGTGACCACCTGCTCGATCGGCACCGGACCCTCCCACGGATCGCCGAAGCACATCGAGACGTACGCCCGCACATCGACGCCGGCGCCCAGGGCACGCAGCACGACAGGCTCGAACATGGCGTACTGCTCGTCCAGTCCGCGGTTGAGGTTGCGTCGGGCGAACGTCTCGGTCGCACTGGCGAAGATCGCGACGTGGCGGGCGCCCGCCTCCAGGGCGCGATCCAGACCACGCTCGTTGGGCACCAGGACCGGCAGCGGCACCGGTCCGTCCACCAGTCCTCCGGCCTCGAGGCGAGCCATCAGGTCGGCGGCGTCGGCCAGCTGCGGCACCCAGCGGGGATGCACGAAGCTGGTCGCCTCGACGACCGGCAGCCCGGCCGTGACGAGCCGGTGGACGAACTCTGCCTTGACGTCGACCGGAACTGCTCGTGACTCGTTCTGCAGTCCGTCACGCGCACCCACCTCGTAGATCGTGACCCGATCGGGCAGGCCGGTCTCGGGCACCACCATCGGCAGCCCGTTCACGTGGCCTCCACGACCGGGTCGACCGTGAACAGCACGTGGCCGAGTGGGACCTGGGCACCGACGGTGGCAGCCATCCGACTGACGACCCCGGCGTGCGGAGCGGTGAGCGTGAGCTCCATCTTCATCGCCTCCATGACACCCAGCGTCTGCCCAGCTGTGACGCTGTCACCCTGGGCCACCTGGACGGCGAGCAGGGTGCCGGGCATCGGCGCCGGCACGTCGGCGTCCCGAGTGCGCTCGGCGTGGTCGACCCCGACCGTGTCCCGCTCCAGCGTCCAGGTCTGTCCCTGCCACACCACCGAGACCGTGGCAGCATCGAGGTGGATGCTCAGGTCGTGCGTGAGACCGTCGATCGACAGGCGTACCCGCCCCTGTGACCGATGCACCCGCACGATGCGCACACAGCCCCCGGGCACGTCCACGTCGCCGGTGGCGGTGTGCACCCGTGCGGTGAGGGCCTCCCCCCGGTGCCACAGGCGCACCAAGGTGGACGCCGCCGGCCCCGCCAGCCGCCAACCGTCGGCCGCGCCGAACGGGTGCGCCGGATCGGTCCCGGCGACCCGCAGCAACGCCCACGCGGAGACTGCGAGCACCTCCCGGGGCAGCTCGGGGAGTGCGATGACGTCAACTGCGGCCGGGTCGTCGTCCAACCAGGCGGTGTGCACCTCGCCCGCCGTGAAGGCCGGGGAGGCGGCCATGCGGCGCAGGAAGCCGAGGTTGGTGCCCAGCCCAATCACGCCGGTGGCATCGAGCGCCGCGACCAGTTGGCGGCGCGCAGCCTCCCGGGTCGGACCGTAGGAGATGACCTTGCCGAGCATCGGGTCGTACGCCGTGCCGACGAGCTGACCCGGGTCGAGGGCCGCATCCACGCGGACGCCGCACGGCCACTGCACGACCTCGGCGCGCCCGGTGGCCGGTAGGAAGCCGGCCGGTACGTCCTCGGCGTACACCCGTGCCTCGATCGCGTGCCCCCGGCAGATCACCTCGTCCTGGCTCAGGCCGAGGGGCTCACCGGAGGCCACCCGCAGCTGCAGGGCGACCAGGTCGAGTCCGGTGACCTCCTCGGTCACGGGATGCTCGACCTGCAGCCGGGTGTTCATCTCCAGGAAGTACGCCTGGTCGCCGGCCACAAGGAACTCGACCGTGCCCGCGTTGACGTAGCCGACCTCCCGGGCGAGCGCCACCGAGGACTCGTGCAGGAGCCGACGCACTCCGGGGCTGATCGTGGGGGCAGGGGCCTCCTCCAGCACCTTCTGGTGGCGACGCTGCACCGAGCAGTCCCGCTCCCCCAGGTGCAGCACGGTGCCGTGCTGATCGGCGATGACCTGCACCTCGACGTGGCGTCCGTGCTCGACGTACTGCTCGATCAGCAGGGTGCCGTCGCCGAAGGCGCTGATCGTCTCCCGCCGGGCGGAGGTGATCGAGGCGTCGAGGTCAGCGGGGTCCCGCACGATACGCATGCCCTTGCCGCCGCCCCCTGCTGCCGCTTTGACCAGGACGGGGTAGCCCACTGGGGGCGCTTGCGGTCCGTCACTGGGGACCCCTGTGCCAATAGGTACGCCGTGGGGGTCCCCCTCGACAAACCGTGGCACCACCGGCACACCGGCACGCTCCGCAATCTCCCGGGCATGGTCCTTGCGGCCCATCGCCTCCATGACCGATGCCGAAGGTCCTACGAAGACCAGGCCGGCGTCGGTGACGGCCTGCGCGAAGGCGGACCGCTCGGACAGGAATCCGTACCCCGGGTGCACCGCGTCGGCGCCGGAGGCCTCACAAGCACGCAGGATCGCGTCGATCGACAGGTACGACTGCGCTGGGGCAGTCGGGCCCAGGCGTACCGCGACGTCCGCCTCGCGCACGTGCGCGGCGGTGCTGTCGGCGTCGGAGTAGACCCCGACCGTGCGCAGGCCGGCTGCTCGTGCTGTCCGGATGATCCGGCGGGCGATCTCACCCCGGTTGGCCACGAGCAGGGTCGTGAACGGTCGGGCCAGCAGCTCCCTCATGGGCAGCGTCCCCGCCGAGATCCGACTTCCTGATCACGCCAGCCCACGTGCACCACCATCAGGTCGGATCTCGGCGTCAGCAGATCAGGCATGCACCCTCACATCCGGAAGATGCCATAGGAGGGTTCCGGCAGCGGTGCGTTCGCGGCCGCCGCCAGGCCGAGGCCGAGCACGCGCCGGGTGTCGACCGGGTCGATGACGCCGTCGTCCCACAGCCGGGCAGTCGAGTAGTACGGCGACCCCTG
Source organism: Nocardioidaceae bacterium (assembly GCA_013696745.1). Classification (GTDB taxonomy): domain Bacteria; phylum Actinomycetota; class Actinomycetes; order Propionibacteriales; family Nocardioidaceae; genus JACCXZ01. The sequence continues at coordinate 13,567 of JACCXZ010000190.1, forward strand.
CGCCTCGTACTGCTCGCGGATCGGAGCCTTGAACGCCTCCTCGTCCTCCACCGACCAGGTCGAGCCACGCGACTCCAGGCCGTCGCGCCGCACGGTCGCGAGCACGGAGGCCGCCTGCTCGCCGCCCATCACCGAGATGCGCGCGTTGGGCCACATCCACAGGAAGCGCGGGTCGTACGCCCGCCCGCACATGCCGTAGTTGCCGGCACCGAAGGAACCGCCGACCACCACAGTGAACCGGGGCACCACCGAGCACGCGACGGCCGTGACCAGCTTCGCCCCGTCGCGGGCGATGCCACGGTTCTCGTACTCGCGCCCCACCATGAAGCCGGAGATGTTCTGCAGGAAGACCAGCGGGATGCCGCGCTGGTTGGCCAGCTCGATGAAGTGCGCCCCCTTGAGTGCCGACTCACCGAACAAGATGCCGTTGTTGGCCAGGATCGCGACCGGATAGCCCCAGATGCGGGCGAAGCCGCACACCAGCGTCTGGCCGTACAGCGCCTTGAACTCTTTGAGCTCCGAGCCGTCGACCACCCGTCGGATCAGCTCGCGCACGTCGTAGGGCTGCCGCGGATCGGTCGGCACCACGTCGTACAGGGTCTCCGGGTCCTCGGCGGGCTCGCGCGCCTGGACCGTATGCAGCGACGGCTCCTGGTGTCGCTCGAGCGTGGACACGATGGAGCGCACGATGCCCAGGGCGTCGGCGTCGTCAGTGGCGAGATGGTCGACCACACCGGACGTCCGGGCGTGGACGTCACCGCCGCCGAGCTCTTCGGGCGTCACCACCTCACCCGTGGCGGCCTTCACCAGCGGAGGGCCGCCGAGGAAGATCGTGCCCTGGTCCTTGACGATGACGCTCTCGTCGGACATCGCAGGGACATACGCCCCGCCCGCGGTGCACGAGCCCATCACCGCGGCGATCTGCGGGATGCCGCGCGCGGAGAGGGTGGCCTGGTGGAAGAAGATGCGGCCGAAGTGCTCCCGGTCGGGGAAGACCTCGTCCTGCATCGGAAGGTACGCTCCGCCGGAGTCGACCAGGTACAGGCACGGCAGGTGGTTGTCCGACGCCACCGTCTGAGCCCGCAGATGCTTCTTGACCGTGACCGGGTAGTACGTGCCGCCCTTGACCGTCGCGTCGTTGGCGACGATCACGCACTCGCGCCCGCTCACCCGTCCGATGCCGGTGACGACACCGGCACTGGGCACCGCGTCGGCGTACATGCCGGTGGCGGCCAGGGGGGACAGCTCGAGGAACGGCGACCCGGGGTCGAGCAGCGCGTCCACCCGGTCCCGGACGAGCAGCTTGCCGCGTCCGGTGTGCTTGTCCCGCGCGGCCGGCGAGCCACCCAGCCGGGCCTGTGCCGTGCGCTCGCGCAGGTCCTCGACGAGCTCGCGCATGTCCATCCTCGGCATTCGGCGTCCCTCCGTACGGATTCCTGCCGGCCATGTTAACGGTCGTTAACGTTGCGCACTAGCATCGGTCCGTGGCCCCGTCTCGACGCGAGCAGATCCTCGGCACGGCCGCGGAGCTGTTCGCCGAGCGGGGGTTCCACGGAGTGTCGGTGCACGATATCGGCGCAGCTTGTGGGATCAGCGGCCCCGCGCTCTACCGCCACTTCGCCGGCAAACACGCCATGCTGGCCGACATGCTGGTGGGGATCAGCCAGCGACTGCTGGTCGAGGGCCACCGGCGGGCCGCTGCCACCGACGACCCCGTGCGGACGCTGCGCGCACTCATCCGGTGGCACGTCGAGTTCGCCCTGGAACACCCCGCACTCATCGTGGTCCAGGAACGCGAGTGGACGAACCTGCAACCGCAGGCCCGCGACGCGGTCCGGTCGCTCCAGCTGGCCTACATCGACGAATGGGTTGGTGCCGTGCGCACCCTGCGACCCGGCCTGGACCGGGCCCGCGCACGGGCCGCAGTGCAGGCCGTGTTCGGACTGCTCAACTCCACGCCGCACAGCGCGCGGATCGGTCCGGACCGGATGGCTGAGCTGCTGGAGCAGATGGCGATCGGCGCACTCTCGCACGACTCCCTTCCCGGGCCGTGATCCGGTCGTCCGAGTGATCGCCAGGCGACCCCGGAGCCACCGACGATCCCCCGGGCAACGACGTCGTGCCCGGGTACGAGGTGATTGAGCACCTGAGCCGCGGACATCGGCTCGACGTCTACGACGCATGGGCGCCCAGCACGGTGCGCGCTGCGTGGTCAAGGTGGTCCGACCCGACCGACTGTGCGAGAAGCGCACGTCGGAGCAGCTGCTCGAGGAGGGCCGGCTGCTGCGGGACCTTGCGCACCCGCACCAGGTACGCGCGTACGCCGTCTTGGACAAGCCCCGTGCTGCCGTGGTGATGGAGACGTTGACCGGACCCAGACGTTGCGATTCTCGGCGGCCAGGTGGCCTCCGCACTGCGCTACCTGCATGCCCATGACTGGGTGCACTGTGACGTCACCTCGGGCAACGTCATAGCCGCAGGCTCCCTGGCCAAGCTGCTCGACCTGAGCCTGGCCCGCCGCCGTCTGGGTGGTTCCGCTCCGCACCGTGGGCGCGCCGGACCCCTCCCGAGCTGATCGACACGATCAACGGCTGCCTGGAGCACGACCCGAGCCGGCGCTGGAGCCTGGCCCGGGTCGCTGCGGCGCTCAGCCGGCTGGCACCGCTGCGCTGACCTTCGCCGGCTGGTTGACTGAAGGCCATGGATCGGACCGAGGACGTCCCCGTCGGCGCGCAGGACATCCGCCTGGGTCAACTGCTCAAACTGGTCGGCGCCGCGGACAGCGGAGGCGCCGTCAAGCAGCTGCTCTGCGAAGGGCAGGTCCGCGTCAACGGCCGCGTCGAGAAGCGCCGCGGGGCGCACCTCTCACCCGGCGACGTCATCACGAGTGGCGACCAGCGGTGGCGCATGGGCTGAGTGGCGCAATCTGTCTCCCGAGTGGCGCGAAAGAAGTGCGACACCTTCCGTCGCAGCCCCGTTTCGCGCCTCTCGCGTTCAGAGCGGCGGCCGCCGAGGCGTACCCTCGTCGCCCGGCGGCGGCTGCTGGCCTGGCGCAGGTGGCTGCTGATTCGCAGGCGGGGCCGCGGGGGGTGGCGCGGTTGGATCCGCGCCCGCGGGTGCCGGGGTGCCCGGCGTCGTTGGCGTGGCGCCGGGGGATCCGCCAGTCATGGTCCCGGAGGCCCCGGGCGAGCCGCCGGTCGTAGTTGCGCGGGTGCCGTGCGTCCCTGTCCCGGTCGATCCGGCGTTCTTCCACGGGAGCGATTCGCCGGACTCCTTGACGCCGAGCGCAGCGCAGGCCGTGAGCGCAACGGCGGCGATCATCAGCAGCCACCCGGACCACCCCGGGCCGGCACTGACCGCGACACCGACCACCGACTCGCTCTCGAACAGCGTCAACGTCCTGATCAGCAAGATGACGGTCCCCAACGCCGCCAGGCCGGCGGCGATCACGCCGATCCCGACCGGCAGGGTCGACGGCAGAGCCTGGGGTGCGAACACCTTCACCGCGATAACCGCGACAGCGAGCAGCAGGAGCAGGAGGGCGAGCACGTTGATCCCCTGCCAGGCGTTCACCCCGGCGTCGAGGGCACCCGCGCTGAACAGGTCGGCGCCTCCCCCTTGCACGTCGACCGTGTACCACGCCGGGATGAGGGACAGGACGAACACGAGCCCACCCGCGACCAGAGCCCCGAGATCGAACTTGTTGATGCTGCTGACGTCCACCGCCATGATGTCGGCCTCCTCGACCGTGGGACCAACAACGCCCGGACGGCGGCTGCTGTGCCCTCAAGGCTCATCGTCGTGCTGGCAGGCGCTGCAGACAAGCACCGGAGCCCGGACACGCCGGACGGCCACGACTCCGGCATGATGGGAGACACGTTCGCGTCCACCGCTGCCGGAAGGTGTCCATGGCCAGCAGAGCCCCGGTGATCTACCTGCACATCGGTGCAATGAAGACCGGCACCAGCTATCTGCAACAACTGCTCGGGGACAACAAGGCGGTGCTGGCCGAGCAGGGGCTGCTCTTCCCCGGCCCGGACGGGTGGAGCAACCAGGTCCGCGCCGTCCGCGACATCCTGAACCTGCGGATGGATGCCGAGATCCGGGAGCGTGCACACGGTGCCTGGGAGCGGCTCAAGGACGAGATGTTCGCTTGGGACGGACGGGCGAGCGTGGTGTCCATGGAGTTCCTCAGCTTCGCCAACGCCACGAAGGCCCAGCGCATCCTGACGTCGCTCAGCGGTGCCGACGTACACGTCATCCTGACGGTTCGGGACTCATCACAAGTGATCCCCGCGCAATGGCAGGAGGGATGCCAGAACCGGGGCACGACCTCATGGGAGACGTACACCAGGTCAGTGCTCGCAGGACCCGATAACGACAGCGAGGATTGGCGCAACTTCCGCCGAGCCCTGGCCGTCCCCCGGATGCTCGACAGCTGGGGACCGCTGCTGCCCGAGGACCGGTTGCACGTGGTGCTCGTACCGGCCAGCCGAGAGGATCCCACCCTCCTGTGGCGCCGCTTCGCCTCGGTCATCGGTGTCGCTCCCGGCAGTTGCACGCCGCCCACGGGTCAGCGCAACGCCTCCCTCGGGTACGCCTCGGCAGATCTCGTGCGCAGGGTCAACGTCCATCTCGGCGACATCGGGCAGTTCGCCTACGGCAAGACCGTGAAGGCCTACCTGTCCAAGCAGGTGCTGGCTGCGCGCACCAGGGAGCCGAAGGTCAGCACGAACCGCGATCTGGCGGAGTTCGCGCTGAACTGGAACCGCTCGATGAGTGATGCCATCGCGAGGTCCGGCGCGCACGTCGTCGGTGAGCCCGGCGACCTCGATGTCACCCAGATCGACACCGTGGACATCGAACCCCCCTCCGAGCAGGCGCTGTTGGCCGCCGCTGTCGACGCCGTGACCGGCCTGGAGAAGCTGATCGTCACCCGCACCCAGCGCCTGATGGCGGCACGCGAAGCGCGGGGACACACCGGCGGGGTGCCGTCGCCGGAGGACGCCCCGGTCGTCGATCCCGACTCGTGGCCGGCCCAGGAGGATCCCGTGGACTGTGCCGCGCAGGACGTGGCGCAGCTCGCGTTGCACGCCATCAACCTGCGTACTGCGCTGCGCACAGCAGAAGGCAAGCCGACCGGCGACCGCACGTTCGACGAGTCGCGGTCGCCGGAATGAGGCCATCCACGATCCGGTTACCGGAGGACATGTGATCACTGCGCCCGACGTCGTGCTCGCCGAGGAGACCGACTTCGACCCCGACGAGGTGTACCTGCTTTACGACTCAGTGGGCTGGTACGGCTACACGCGTGACCTGTACGTGCTGTGTCGGAGCCTGGAAGGCTCCCATCTCGTCGTGACCGCGCGCGATCCCGACGGGTTACTGCTGGGGCTGGCCCGCACGATCTCCGACGGGTCGACGATCTGTTACGTGCAGGACCTGTTGGTCCATCCCGAGCATCAGCGGCAGGGCATCGGCCGGGTGCTGACGCAGCACCTCATCGGACGGTACTCACACTGCCGCTCGTTCCTGCTCAGCACCGATGACGAGTCGACCCCCGACGGTGCGGCGTCCCATGCGTTCTATCGCAGCATGGGCTTGGTGCCGCACCACGAGCAAGGCTTGGCCGCCTTGGGGCTCCCGGTCCGTCGCGACTGAGCCGGCGACGGAACATCTGCGCCGCCTCCAACGCTACACGCAGGTATGACCCAGATTCCTTCGAGAATCGTGTACGCAGCGCGTGCCTCGGCCGAGGGTGGCCGCCATGGCCGCGCCCGCTCCGAGGACGGCATCCTCGACCTCGCGCTGACCGCTCCCAAGGAGACCGGCGGTGCAGGCACCGGCACCAACCCCGAGCAGTTGTTCGCCGCCGGCTACGCTGCCTGCTTCCAGGGCGCACTGGGCCTGGTCGGCGAGAAGGAGGGCATCGACACCGCCGAATCGGTAGTCGAGTCCGCTGTCGGATTCGGCCCAGAGGGTGACTCCTTCGCGATCACCGTCGAGCTGTTCGCCACCATCCCCGGAGTCGACGCCGACACCGCGCAGCGGCTGGCCGAGGCCGCCCACGAGGTGTGCCCGTACTCCAAGGCGACCCGGGGTAACGTGCCAGTGACCGTCACTGGCCAGGCCGCCTGAGGCGCCTATGCACGGCATGGCCCTCAGCGCGAGAGCAGGCCCCGACGGCGAGCGATGGCCGCTGCCTCCGTGCGCCCACCGGCGCCGAGCTTGGCGAGAATGTTCGACACGTGCACGCTGGCCGTCTTGGAGCTGATGTACAGCTGGCCTCCGATCTCCCGGTTGCTGCGGCCCTGGGCCACCAGCTCCAGAATCTCCCGCTCGCGCGGCGTCAGCGCCTCGTCGAGGCGCGAAGCCAGCTGGCGGTGGACCTGCCCGATCGCACCGAGCGAGCGGAGCTCGGTGGCCAGCGGACGCGCATCCAACCGCTTGGCGGTCGCCCGGGCCGCATCGACGTGCGGTCGCGCCTCAACGGTCCTCCCCGCGGCTGACAGCGCTGCCGCCAACCGGGCCTGCGAGCGGGCGAGCTCGAAAGCGTGCGGATAGCGGGTAAACGCGTAGACACACTCCTGCCACTGCGAGACCAGGTCCTCCTCGGACGGCGGCTCGACGCCGGTGAGCCAGCGCAGACGCAGCTGCTCGGCCCGTACACGGGAGATCCACGCCGCACCCTCGGGGCCGCGTGTCTTGACCCGCCGTCCGGATAGCGCCGCGGCCCGCCCGGCCGCCGCCACGAGATCGTCCCCCCGGCGGGAGAGCTCGACTCGTTCCGCCCCGCTCGAGCGTGGCGCGGCGGAGGCGAGCTGCCCGAGCACCAGGCCGCTCAGCCGGATGACCGCCTGGAAGTCGGCCAGCTGCCACAGCGCGCCGACCGTGGACACGACCTCCTCGTACGAAGCCAGGGCGGCATCGAGATCGCCCCGGTCGCCGTGCAGGTCGATGGCGGCCGCACCGCTCAGGATGGCGATCAGGCCGTCGCGTCGCCACCACGGCCGGACGTAGGGCAGCACCCCCAGCGCCCGCTCGTCGCCACGGCCCGCAGCCGTCGCCATGCCCACGGCTGACAGGGCCGCCTCGGCCATGGCCGGAGGAGCCTGTCCGCTCACGTCGGCAATGCGGTCTGCCTCGGCCCAGTCACCGCACTGGTAGGCCACGATGCCGGCCATCATCCGAGCGTCGAGACCGTACGGCGCCCACGGCCGACCGATCGTGTGGGCGCGTTCGCTGCCGCTGCGAAAATGGTCGAGCGCGACACTCAGCGCCCCCTGCTCGAGGTGTAATCCCCCGAGGTGCATCAACGCTCGTAGCTCAGCGGCCCCGTCACCCGCCGCCCGGGCCTCACCGACGATCCGCTCGAGCGCGGTCCGCGATTCCTCGGGATCACCGGTGCGCTCCTCCAGGCGCGCCAGGGTCATCGCCGCGTCGGCCTCCAGGTCTGCCAGCTGAAGGTCGCGCGCGAGGGCGAGGGCCTGCGCGCCCCAGCGTGCTGCGTCGTCGTCCCGGTCCCGGTCGGCGTTGGCATGGGCGTGGACGGTGAGCACCCGGGCACGCAACGGGGTGCGCGGCTGGTCGGGGACGAGCTGCAGCGCCTCAGTGGTCAGCGCCAGGGGATCGACACTGCTGTCGCTCTGCAGCGCGGCTTGCGCGAGAGCGACGAGCAAAAGCACCCGGCCGGGAGACCCGTCCGGCGTGCGCCGCAAGCGATCCTCGATGATCGCCATCGCACGGTGCGGATGGCCCGCCGCAGACGAGGCCTCGCTGGCCCGCACGGTGAGGTCGACGACGTCGATCGGCTCCGTGCCGGGCGCCATCACCTCGACGTTGGCAATCAGCTCGAGGGCCACCTCATAGTGGCGGGATGCCTCGACTGGGCCAGCCACCGCCATGGCCTCGTCCCCCGCACGGATGCTCATCCGGATGGCGACCGGTGTGTCGTGCGCCGCCCGCGCGTGACGGGCGACCTCCCCGGCGGACCCGACCAGCTCACCGTCGAGCAGAGCGTCGACGTAGGCGGCGTGCAGCCGGACGCGCTCGCCGGGAAGCAGGTCGTCGTACACCGCCTCTGCGAGCAGGGCGTGTCGGAAGGCGTAGTTGTCGGAACCGGTCGCTACGAGCACGTTGCGCTCGACCGCCGCTCGCAGGGCCTCGTCGAGCGTCACCTCCTCCAGGCCGACGACCCTCGCAAGCAGCTCGTGGGCCACCCGACGGCCAGCGACCGAGGCGACCCGCACCACGAGCCGTGCGGAATCCTCGAGCTGGTCCAGACGCAGCAGCAACAGATCGGCGAGGTCGTCGGGCAGCGCTCCGCTGCCGGTGCCGGTCGCGGCCACGAGCTCCTCGGCGAAGAACGCGTTGCCCTCGGAGCGCTCGACCAGCAGCTGCAGGTCGCGCTCGCGCAGACTGCCGGGGTGCAGGGAACGCACGAGGATGCGCACGTCTGAGTTCGCGAGCGGCGTGAGCGCGATCCGCCGGACGCCGGGGGCGCGAGTCCACTCCGCGGCGCTCGCACGCAGCGGGTGCCGCCGGTGCAGGTCATCGCTACGGTAGGAGACCACCAGGGACACCCGGGTGCTGAACCGGCGGGCGAACAGGAAGCTGAGCAGCTCACGCGTCGACTGGTCGGCCCAGTGCACGTCCTCGACGACCAGCAGCAACGGGGTCGTCCGGCCGAGATGGTCCAGGGTGGCGTGCACCGCCTCGAACAGCTCGGTGCGGTCCACACGCCGGCCATCGCTCCCGTGGACGTCGGGCAACCGCCGCCCGGGCATCAGCCACGTCACCGGGGGGTGGTCCTGCGCCACCACGTCGGCCAGTTCGGGGGAGTCGCCCTCGAGGCGCGCGAACACCTCACCGAAGGGCAGGAAGGGCAGCGGCGTATCACCGAAGTCGAGGCAGTGGCCCACGAGGGCGCGCCAGCCCGACGACGTCGCGTGCTGGCGCAACTCGTACAGCAGTCGGGTCTTGCCCACTCCCGCATCGCCCGACAGCAGCACGGCGCCGGGCGACGTAGGGTCCAACGCGCCGGCGATCAGCGAGGCGAGCTCGTCGCCCCGACCGATCAACGGGCCGGTCATCGGCAGATCGGTGGGCACGACCACCATCATCGTGGGTGCCGCCGACAGCCGCCGCCCCGGTGAGGGTAGATAAGTTGCGGGGACGCGCCGACGTGTCGCCCGCAATCTCTACCGCCAGCGATGGGCCGGCTCAGTGCGCCGGGAACAGGCGGTGGCCGAGCTGGCGCACCCGGCCTGCCGACGACGTGGGCCTGCGGAGCCAGCGGTGTCGGCGGGTGCCGAACAGTGCTGGGCTCGCAGGCGTACGGCCCTGCCGGTAGGCGACCTCGGCCGACAGGAACGGTTCGGTACTGGTCAACATGACGATCTCCTCGGTTGGTTCGACGTGATCGACCCTCGCCGTCTGAGGTGGCCCGCCACATCAGAAGTTCGTCCTATCCGGTGAACGCCAGAGCCTTAGGGAGATCGGTGCCTCAGAGGGTCGGCGGCTGCGATCCGCACCGCTTCATCAGTGCCATCGCGTCTAGGGTGCGTCTAGGGTCCGTCTAGGGTCCGTCTAGGGTGGGTCTGCCCGCAGGGGTAAACGACGGACGTACGGAGGGGTGGCCCACATGACCGGTGCCGTCAGCGAGTGCAACCGTGTCGGAGCCGCAGAGCTCGATCCCCGACTAGACCAGTTCCGGGGGGAGCTGACCGGCTACTGCTACCGGATGCTCGGCTCGGCTTTCGACGCCGACGATGCGGTGCAGGACACCATGGTGCGGGCGTGGCGCGGTCTGGACCGGTTCGAGGGTCGCAGTGCGGTGCGCTCGTGGCTCTACCGCATCGCCACCAACGTGTGCCTTGACATGCTCGATGGCCGCAAGCGCCGCGCCCGCCCGATGGACCTGTCAGCCGCCGCCTGGCAGCCGGTGGAGGCGTCCCTCGCGGCCCGGCAACCGGAAGCGACCTGGCTGGAACCGATGCTGGACTCGCGTGCCGAGCCGTCGAGCGCGGACCCCGCCGATCTGGCCGTGGCCAAGGAATCGATCCGCTTGGCGTTCGTGGCCGCTCTGCAGCACCTGCCACCGCGCCAGCGCGCTGTGCTGATCCTGCGTGACGTGCTGCGCTGGAAGGCCGACGAAGTCGCTCGCCTTCTCGAGACCTCGGTCGCGTCCGTCAACAGCGCACTGCAGCGTGCTCGCGCCACGCTCGCGACCCATCAGCGCACCCCGGCGCATGGGACCGACTCCCTCGATGAGGACCACCGCGAATTGCTGGACCGCTACGTCGCGGCGTTCGAGAGCTACGACATCGACTCCTTCGTGACGTTGCTGCACGAGGACGCCACGCAGAACATGCCGCCGTACGAGATGTGGCTGCAGGGACGCTCCGACATCGCCGCCTGGATGCTCGGGCCGGGAGCCGGCTGTCGCGGTTCGCGCGTGGTCCCGCTCACCGCCAACGGAGGCCCGGCGCTCGCACAGTACCGGCTCACGGGGGCCGGCGGTCATGAGCCGTGGGCACTCCACGTCCTCGACGTCTCCGAAGGCCGGGTGGCCGGGATCACGAGCTTCCTCGACACGGACCTCTTCTCGTTGTT
>JACCXZ010000123.1 GCA_013696745.1 Nocardioidaceae bacterium
AGGTCGTACCCCGTGCCCCCGGCCTCCTGCTGTCGTACGACGTCGGCGACTGCCGCAGCGACGTCGGCCGGTCCGAACCGGTCAGCGTCGGCGTCGATCCGCACCGCGGCGGAGCAGCCGACCGCCAGGGCGTCGCGGACCTGCTCGAGCGACTCCTCACCGCCGAGCGTGAGCACCGTGGCCTCGCCGCCGGTCGCCTTCGCGACTCCGATGGCAAGCTCGACCGCGCACTCCTCGTGCGGGCTCACCGTGTATCCCACGTAGCGGGCGTCCACCGTCATCTCGTCGTCGGTGAGCATGACCTCGCCGGCGGAGTCGGGCACCCGCTTGATGCAGACCAGTACGTTCACCACGGCTAGCTCCTGATCCGCTCGTTGTCCGGATCGAACAGCGGCGTCGCGTCGTTGGTCACCACGGTGACGGGGTAGAGCTCCTCCATATAGCTGACCGCCAGCTGGGCCGCGACGGTCGCGACGTCCGGCGGCAGGTAAGCCATCAGGACGTGCGTGCCCACCGACGGTGCCGAGCCGGCGGACGTGACGTACGGGTGGTGCCCGTGCCCGTCTGTCAACGGCGCACCGTCACGGGTCAGGATCGGCTCACCCCCCAGCATGTAGCGCCGGATGCCTGCGGCAGAAACATGGTCGTCGACGCTCAACATGCACAGCACAGTCTGCGGATCCTCACCACGTTGCTTCAGGTAGGCCTCGCGGCCGACGAAGTCAGCGTCCTTGACCTTCGGGCGCGTCATCCCCGCCTCGACGATCGTGCGCTCACCGTCCAGCTCGAACCCGTACGCCCGGTACCCCTTCTCCAGCCGACCGGTCGTGGCGTAGACGCCGATGCCCACTGGGACGGCGCCGTGCGGCCTGCCTGCCTGGTGCAGGAGGTCCCACACCCGTGCACCCTGCTCCATCGGGACGTACAGCTCCCACCCGAGCTCGCCGACGTAGGAGATCCGCGACGCCAGCACCGAGACGGTGTCGACCTCGATGTCTCGACACCTGCCGAAGCCGAACGCGGAGTGGCCGACGTCCGCAGCGGTGATCTCGCCGAGGATGTCGCGAGCCCGCGGTCCCCACAGCCCGATGGTCGTGTACGCCGACGTCAGGTCCGTCACCTGGGCGGTGCCGTCGGCCGGCATCCGGTCGCGGAACCACTTCTTGTCCGCCATCCCGTGGGCACCACCGGTCACCACCCGGTATTGGTCGCGGGCGAGCCGCATGAGGGTGAGATCGGAGCGGAAGCCTCCGCGCTCGTTCAGCACCGCGGTGTAGACCACTCGGCCGGGAGCGACGTCCACCTGCGAGACGACGATCCGCTGGAGCGCGTCCATGGCACCGGGGCCGAGCACGTCGAAGATCGCGAACGCCGAGAGGTCCACGATGCCCGCCCGGTCGCGCATGGCCAGGTGCTCGGCATTGATGATCGGGGACCACCAGCGCGCATCCCACTCGTGTTCGCGCGGCATCACGGCGTCGCCGTAGTCACCGAGCAGCGCCTCGTTGCGGCGGTACCAGAAAGGTCGCTCCCAGCCGGCCGCCTCGAAGAACTCCGCTCCCATCTCCCGCTGGCTGGCGTGCATCGGGGCCAGCCGCTTGCCGCGATCGCTCGTCCACTGCTCGCCGGGGTGGACGATCCCGTACGTCTTGTTGAACCCCTCACTGGCGCGCGCCTTGACGTGGCTCCGGGTCCGCTGGTGCGGATGGAATCGGGCGATGTCGCAGTGGTGCACGTCGATCTCCGACGACCCGTGCGTCATCCACTCCGCGACGGCACGGCCGACACCGGGCCCCTCCTTGATCCAGACCGCCGCAGCCGACCACAGCCCGCTGATCTCCGGTGCCTCACCGAGGATGGGGGACCCGTCGGCGGTGAGCGACAGCAGGCCGTTGATCGCGTACCTGATCTCCGCGTTCTCGTCGCCGAGCAGGTCCGGCATCAGCTCGTACGCCTGCTCGAGCTGCTCGTCGAAGTCCTCGGAGGTGAACGGCATCTCGGTCGGGGAGAGCTTGGCCTGCTCGATCGACGGGATCTCCTCGGGGTCGTGCAGGATCGCGCGGTGTGCGTACGAACCCACCTCCATGTCGGCGCCGTGCTGGCGCTCGTAGCAGAAGGTGTCCATGTCCCGCACGATGGGGAACGAGATCTCGCCTTCCCGGCCGGCCAGCTGCGCCGACGGGCCGACGCTGATCATCTGGTGCACGGCCGGCGTCAGGGGGATCGAGGCCCCTGCCATCGCAGCGATCTTCGGGCTCCAGACGCCGCAGGCGATGACCACGACCTCGGCCTCGATGTCACCGCCGGTCGTGCGTACCCGGCGGATGCAGCCCGCCTCGACGTCGAGTGCGGTCACCTCGACGTTGGGGACCACCTGCAGGGCGCCGGTCTCCAGGGCGAGCTCGCGCATGATCGTGCCGGCGCGCAGCGAATCCACGACCCCGACCGAGGGCGTCCAGAACGCGCCGATGATGACGGAAGGATCGAGGAACGGGACCTTCTCGGCGACCTCCTCGGGCGTGACCAGCTCCGACTCGATGCCCCAGGCCTTGGCCGACGACATCCGTCGCCGCAGCTCCTGCATCCGTTCCTCGGTACGCGCCACCTCGAACCCACCGGACTCGGTGAACACACCCATCTCGCGGTACTGGCGCACGCTGTCCAGCGTCAGGTCGGTGATCTCGCGCGAGTGGTCGACGGGGAAGATGAAGTTGGACGCGTGCCCGGTGGACCCGCCCGGGTTCGGGAGCGGCCCCTTGTCGATCTGCACGATGTCTCGCCACCCCAGCTGGGCGAGGTGGTGGACGATGCTGTTGCCGACGATGCCGGCGCCGATGACGACACAGCGGGCGGTGGAGGGGATCTCGGGCATCAGTGTCTCCGTGCAGTTGCGTATGATGCAATATAGCAGCGCTATTAGGAACAGCATCCATCCGGCTCGCGATGCTGTCAACCCCGGGCCGATCGTGTGTCGAGCTGGGGACTATGTCGTGTTGCGTCGGGCCTGTTACGACCCATGAGCGATCTCGACCTGGTCCTGATTCCGGACCCTCTGACCGGCCGGCTCTGTCGGGGGGCGCCGTCACCAGCGGTCCACCGGCTCATGGAGCGCCTCGGGAGCGATGTGGTGTCCGGTCGCTGCCAAGCGCAACACCGCGATGTGGCGGGCGTTCGCCGGCATCGACGACCAGTGGGCGCAGGCGAAGGGTATGGCCGGTGCGCAGGTCGCCACCTGTGACTACGCCCCGGCCGGGTGGCCCACCGACTGCTACACGATCGTGCGCCGGGTCCGCGTCGACGCCGAGACCATCTCGGGCGACCCACGCTCCCGGCGTCGGCGCACCATCACAG
>JACCXZ010000201.1 GCA_013696745.1 Nocardioidaceae bacterium
TCGTTGAGGAAAGGCAGCTCGTTCTCGTGCAGCGCATGCAGGACGAGCTTCACGCCGATGTAGGCGAGGATGAACGACAACCCGATCGACAGGTAGACCAGGCGCTCGAGCAGGCCGCCGAGCAGGAAGTACAACTGGCGCAGCCCCATCAGCGCGAACACGTTGGCGGTGAAGACGAGGTACGGCTCCTGGGTGATGCCGAAGATCGCCGGGATGGAGTCCAGTGCAAACAGCAGGTCCGTCGACCCGAGAGCGATGATGACGATCAGCATCGGAGTCGCCACGCGCTTGCCGTTCTCGCGCACGAACAGCTTCAGGCCGTGCCAGGTCTCACCGACGTTGAGGTGGTTGCGCGCGAACCGCAGGACCGCGGAGTCCTCGGGGTGCTCCTCATCGTGGCTGCGGTAGCTCTTGACCAGCCCGTAGGCGGTGTAGATGAGGAACGCCCCGAACACGTAGAAGACCCAGGAGAAGTTGTTGATCAGCGTGTAGCCGACAGCGATGAAGATGCCGCGGAAGATCAGGGCCAGGATGATGCCCACCATCAGGGCTTCCTGCTGGTACTTCTTGGGTACCTGCAGTGAACCCATGATGATGATGAACACGAACAGGTTGTCGATGGACAGCGAGTACTCGGTCAGCCAACCGGTGTAGAACTCGATGCCGGACTCCTGGCCGTGGTAAGCCCAGGTCCAGACCCCGAACAGCACGGCCAACGAGACGTAGACCGACAGCGCGGTGACGCATTCCTTGGTGGAGGGCTCGTGCGGTTTGCGGGCGACGACGACCACGTCGAACAGCAGCACCGCAACAGTGACACCGATGGTGATCAGCCATTCGGTCGTGGAGACGGTCACGGGTGCCCTACTTTCGTCGACGTGCGCGTCGCCATCGTCGCAAAGGACTGCACGGGACGCGAGCGCCGGGTCCGCGAGGCGACCAGGAGCCGGTCACCGTTCGGTACGTTCGTCACATGCACCTGCGCTCCCTGCCCCTGCTCGACCAGCTACCCGGCGCCGCGTCCGACCCGCGTCCGCTGCTGCTGGAGATCGACCTGGCCAGGGGCATGGCCGAGCAGGGTCCGAAGGACCCGCTGAGCGCCCTGCGCCAGCGCAACACGCCGACGCTCGGCCACGTCCTGAGTGGCTTGCGCCGCGCTGCGGACGACGAGCAGGTGGTGGCAGTCGTCCTGCTCCTCGGTGCGCCCATCGCGACCACGCACGCCGACGAGCTGGCGATGGCGCTCCGCGAGGTTTCGGCAGCCGGGACCAGGACCGTCGCGTTCGCCGAGTCGTACGGCGAGCTGATCGCCGGCACGCTGGCCTACACGCTGGCCACCGCCTGCGACGAGGTCTGGTTGCAACCCTCCGGCTCCGTCGCCATGACCGGTGTCGCGGTCTCGGTGACGTTGTTGCGGGGCGCGCTGGACAAGCTCGGCATCGAGCCGCAGTTCAGCCAGCGGCACGAGTACAAGACCGCCGCCAATCAGTTCAGCGCACCCACCGTCACCGAGCCGCAGCGGGAGATGATGCAGCGCCTGGCCGACTCCGTCATGGAGTGGGCGCGCGCCGCCATCGCCTCGCACCGGCGGCTGAGCCCCGAGCAGGTCAACGCTGCCGTCGCCGCGTCCCCGGTGGACGCGGACCGTGCCCGTGAGCTCGGCCTGATCGACCGGGTGGGCTACCGCGACGAGGTCTACACGACGTTGCGCGAGTCGGTCGGGCGAGACGGCGAGGTCGAGCAGCTCTTCGCGCACCGGTACGCGCACCGGGTCTCAAGCAAGCCCGCCGAACAGCTGAGGCGCCGCAGGGACCCCGTCGTCGCCCTGGTTCCTGTACACGGGCAGATCACCGGCGGGCGCAGCCGCAACGGTGGCCTGGGCGGCCGAGCGGCCGGCTCGGACACTGTGGTGGCCGCACTCGAATCAGTGCACGACCGGGACGACGTCCGGGCCGTCGTCCTGCACGTGGACTCCCCCGGCGGTTCCTACGTCGCCTCTGACGCCATCCGCCGCGGCGTGCAGCAGGTGCGCGCCACCGGTCGTCCCGTGGTCGCCTCCATGGGCGGGCTGGCCGCATCGGGCGGCTACTTCATCTCGATGAATGCCGACCGGGTCGTGGCGCTGCCCACCACGCTGACCGGCTCCATCGGTGTCCTCGGGGGAAAGCTCGTCCTTCAGCGCGCACTCGACCGCGCAGGGATCGTGTCCGAATCCATGGGTACCCATCCGAACGCGACGATGTTCTCGACCCTGCAGCCGTTCTCCGAGGACCAGTGGCAGCTGCTCGACCGCTGGCTCGACCGGGTCTACGACGACTTCACACGCAAGGCCGCGCAGGACCGGGCGATGGCGTACGACAGGCTGGAGCCGCTGGCCCGCGGCCGGGTGTGGACAGGTGCCGACGCGGTCGAGCGCGACCTCGTCGACGAGCTCGGCGGACGCCAGCGTGCCGTGCAGCTCGCGTGCAACCTGGCCGGTCTCGATCGGGAGCGCATCCGCCTGGCCACCGTGCCGCAGGTGCCGCTGCTGGAGCGCCTGCGGCCGGCGGAGTCGACCCGGTCGCCTGCGGCGGTCAACGCTCTGCTGCCGGACGGACCGGAGAGCCTGCTGGGTGCGGTCGCCGGCGAATTGCTCGGTGCCGCCCTGCCGGGCGGAGCGCTGAGCCTGCCGTGGACGCTGCGCCTGCAGTGACGTCGCCGGTTGAGCACCCGGGTCGAGCGGTGGGGTCCCCTGTGTCCATAGGTTGAGCACAGGGGACCCCCTCGCTCAATCAACGCAGAACTCGTTGCCCTCGGGGTCGGCCATCGCGATGCACGCCTCGCTGCCGTTCTCGGCGTCGAGGCGCCACAGGATTCGTGCCCCCAGGCCGGTGAGTCTGGCGGCCTCGGCCTCGAGCAGTCGTTGACGTTCCTCGCCGCGAGTGCCGATCCCCACGTGGATGTCCAGGTGCATCCGGTTCTTGGCTCTCTTCGGCTCCGGGACGGTCTGGAAGAAGATTCGTGGCCCGTGGCCGTCCGGGTCGACCAGGGCGGACCTGGTGTGCCACTGGTCGCGTGGGACGCCACTGTGCTCGAGCAGCTGCTCCCAGGAGTCGAAGCCCTCGGGCGGCGGTTGCTCGACGTAGCCGAGCGCGTGGGACCAGAAGCGGGCTTGTGCGTTGACGTCGGCACAGTCGATGGTGACTTGTAGCAGAAAGGACATGTCGTCCATCCGTTCTCGAAGGGCTCAGGTTGCCCGAAGGCTAGCCGTACGGCCTGACACTTCCGCACTATGCTGGCGCGACCCAGCGACCCGAGGAGCTCACGTGGCGACGGAGGTCTTCGTCCACATCGGTCCGCCGAAGACCGGCACGACGTACCTCCAGGAGGTGCTGTGGAGGAACCGTGAGCAGCTCGCCGCGCGAGGCCTCCTGGTGCCGGGGCCAAGTCCGGTCAGCCAGTTTCATGCTGTGGTCGACCTGCTCGACGACGACCCGACGGAGCTGGGCGCGGACCGTGTCGCCACGGCATGGGAGCGGCTCGTACGTCAGGTGCACGACTGGGAGGGGTCGGTGGTCGTCTCCCACGAGAACCTCGCGCGAGCCGCCCCCGCGATCGTGGAACGCGCCCGCGCCGACCTCGCCGGTTCACGACTTCACGTGGTCACCACGGTACGAGCGCCGCATGCTGTGGCGCCCGCGGCCTGGCAGGAGCGCCTGAAGAACCGGGGCCGCCAGACCTGGCCGGAGTTCATGACCGAGCTGGCCGGACCCAGCCCGTTCTGGCACCAGCATGCCGGTGAGGCGCTGCGATGGTGGACAGCGGGAATGGACCCCGCCGACGTCCACGTCGTCACGGTGCCTCCCAGCGGCACCGCACCGACGCTGCTCTGGGAGCGCTTCGCCACGGTGCTCGGCGTGGACCCGCACGGCATCGACACCGCCGTGCCGCGCAGCAACACCTCCGTCGGGGCCGACGGGGCGGCGTACCTGCGCCGGGTCAACGAGGAGCTCGAGCGCGAGGTCGACTGGGCGGCTTACCGGATCGGCGTCAAGCAGGCGCTGGCCGGAGTGCTGTCCACCCGCACGGCGCGCATCCCGGTGCAGGTCGGCGCCGCCGACCGCGCCATGTTCCGCGAGCGCGCCCGACAATTCGTCCAGACGATTCGCGAGGCCGGCTACCACGTCGTGGGTGACCTCGAGGACCTGACGTCGACAAGTGTCACCGGGTCTCCTCAGCAGGTCGACAACGCGGTCCCGGACCAGGCCCTCGACCAGGTGGCCCACGACTCGGTGATCGGACTCATCGGTGTGATCACCGAGACCCGCCGGGAGCTCCACGAGACCCGTCGGGAACTGCACGGAACGCAGCAACAGCTGCGCAGGGTCACCGCACGCCTCGAGCTCACGGAGCAGCAGCTGAACGCACCGCGGATGCGGCTCGTGGGCAGTCGGCTGACCGCGCGCAGCGGACTGCTACGCCGCATGCGCGAGCGGATCCGGCGTAGCCGGCACCAGGCCGCGGCGACAGCCGAGGCGAGCGACCCGCCGGCTGACAGCGGCTGACCTCAGGAGGTGCGGCCGGCCGCCGCCAGAGTCCGCACCGTCTGCTCGAGGTCGTCGAAGGCGCGGGCGAGAGGGTCGCCGCTGATCGGCGACCGGCGTGCCTCCGCGGCGTGCAACGGCTCGGTGCCGACCTTCTGCGTCGCCGCGATCGACAGCAGCCTCTGGTGGGCATCGCCCAGGGCCTCGAGCAGCTCCTCGTCGCCTACCTCCACCAGATCCGGGTCGGTCGGCGTACGCAGCGCCAGATCCTCGAGATCGCCGATCACGCGTGCCGGGCTCGCCCGGATGGCGCGGACGGATCGCCGGTCCCAGGCGGCGGCGGACGCGGCGAGCATCGACGGCAGCAACACCTTTCGCTCGCCCGAACGCGCGGCAAGGACCCGCTTGCCGAGCAGTGCCTTGACGACGCGGTTGTAGTCGCTCACCGGCAGGTCTCGTACCCGCTCGTTCAACCGGCGCATCAGCTCGGCGGAGACGTGGCCGAGTGACTCGTTGGCCTGCCTGGTCGGCAGCCGGTAACGCTCGGCGCTCAGCGAGAGCGCTGCGGCGAAGCGCCGCCACAGCTCATCGGGCGGCGAGCCCGACGGCGGCACCGTCACCACGTGGAAACAGCCGGCCGGAACGGTCGGGCTCCAGCTGCGGACCATGCGCGGGACACGCAGAGCCTGCAGGAGCCCCTGAGGGGTGGAGGGCAGCGTGGCCGTGGTGTCGGTGATGCCTTCGCACCACTCGCGCCAGGACTGCCGACCGCGGTTCTGGGTGTGCTCCTGCCATTGGGCCGGGATGACGCGACCGGCGTCGCGCACGCTCAGCACCACCTGCACCTCGGCCGGAGCGAGTGACTCGACCACGCGGGCAGCCCGCTCGGGACCGGTGAAACTGAGGAACTCCATGGAGATGATCTGGGCCACCTCGGAGCGCCCCATGTCGTCCACGAGCTGCTGCCAGGCGCCGCTGGTGTCGCGCGCGGGGTCGTTGTTCCCGTGCATCTGCAGCACGTCGCGCACCCCGTCGACCTGGTCCCGCCACCCCCGGCGACCCGCGAACGCGGCACCGTCCTCGCGCAGCGCATCCGGGTTGTCCCGCAGGACCCGCTGCAGAAAACTGGTGCCGGTCTTCATCGCGCCGATGTGTACGAAGACCGGCTGCCCCGGCTTCATCACCGACTCACCGCGCCCCCGCGGAGATCATCTGGCGCAACTCCTTCTTCAGGTCACGGATCTCGTCCCGCAGCCGTGCGGCCAGCTCGAACTGCAGCTCGGCCGCCGCGGCATGCATCTGCTCGTTGAGCTGCTGCACGAGATCGGCGAGGTCCGCGGCGGGCAGGCCCGCGAGGTCCGAGGCACGCCGTCCGGCGTCCCGACGCAACCCGGGGACCGGTGCCTTGCCCCGGCTCTGCGCCCGGCCGGACCCGCCGATCAGCTCTGCGGTGTCCGCGTCCTCACGGTTCAGCATGTCGGTGATGTCGGCGATCCGCTTGCGCAAGGGGGTCGGGTCGATGCCGTGCTCGGTGTTGTAGGCCCGCTGGATCGCACGTCGGCGGTTCGTCTCGTCGATCGCCTTCGCCATGGACGGGGTGACCTTGTCGGCGTACATGACGACCTGGCCGGACACGTTGCGCGCCGCTCGCCCGATGGTCTGGATAAGCGACGTGCCCGAGCGCAGGAAACCCTCCTTGTCGGCGTCCAGGATCGCCACCAGGGAGACTTCCGGCAGGTCGAGGCCCTCGCGCAGCAGGTTGATGCCGACGAGCACGTCGTACTCCCCCATCCGCAGCTCTCGCAACAGCTCTACCCGACGCAAGGTGTCCACCTCGCTGTGCAGGTAGCGGGTGCGCACACCTGCCTCGAGCAGGTAGTCCGTGAGGTCCTCGGACATCTTCTTCGTGAGCGTGGTGACGAGCACCCGCTCCCGGCGCTCGGTGCGCAGTCTGATCTGCTCGATCAGGTCGTCGATCTGACCCTTGGTCGGCTTCACGACGACCTCGGGGTCGACCAGGCCGGTCGGACGGATGATCTGCTGGACGACGTTGGCCTCGCCCCCGACCCGGTTCAGCTCGTACGGTCCCGGCGTCGCGGACAGGTAGACGGTCTGGCCGACCCGCTCGAGGAACTCCTCCCAGCGCAGCGGCCGGTTGTCCATCGCGCTCGGCAGCCGGAAGCCGTGCTCGACGAGCGTGCGCTTGCGTGACATGTCGCCCTCGTACATGCCACCGATCTGCGGCACCGCCACGTGCGACTCGTCAATGACCAGCAGGAAGTCCTCGGGGAAGTAGTCGAGCAGGCAGTTGGGGGCGGAGCCGCGCTCGCGACCGTCCATGTGCAACGAGTAGTTCTCGATGCCGGAACAGGTGCCGACCTGGCGCATCATCTCGATGTCGTACGTGGTGCGCATCCTCAGCCGCTGGGCCTCGAGCAGGTGGTTGCCGCGCTCGAGCTCGGCGAGCCGGTCGACGAGTTCGGCCTCGATGCCGGCGATCGCCCGCTCCATGCGTTCGGGACCGGCGATGTAGTGGCTCGCAGGGAAGATGTAGAGCTCGGTGTCCTCGGTGACCACCTCGCCGCTGACCGGGTTCAGCGTCATCAACCGCTCGATCTCGTCGCCGAAGAACTCCACGCGCACCGCGAGCTCCTCGTAGACGGGGAAGACCTCGAGGGTGTCACCGCGCACCCGGAAGGTGCCCCGGGTGCCGGCAAGGTCGTTGCGGGCGTACTGGATGTCGACCAACCGGCGCAGCAGGGTGTCGCGGTCCATGTCGTCGCCGACCTTGAGTCGCACCATCCGGTCGACGTACTCCTGCGGGGTGCCCAGGCCGTAGATCGCCGACACCGTCGCGACCACGATGACGTCGCGACGGGTGAGCAGGGAGTTGGTGGCGGAGTGACGCAACCGCTCGATCTCCTCGTTGATGGAGGAGTCCTTCTCGATGTAGGTGTCGGTCTGAGGGACGTAGGCCTCGGGCTGGTAGTAGTCGTAGTAGGAGACGAAGTACTCGACGGCGTTGTCGGGGAAGAACTCGCGCAGCTCGTTGGCAAACTGGGCGGCCAGCAGCTTGTTCGGCTGCAGGACCAGAGTCGGGCGCTGCACCCTTTCGGCGAGCCAGCCGACCGTCGCGGTCTTGCCGGTTCCGGTGGCCCCGAGCAGCACGACATCCTTCTCGCCGCCGTGGATGCGCCGGTCCAGGTCGACGATCGCGGTCGGCTGGTCACCCGAGGGCTCCCAGTCGGCGACCATCGTGAAGGGGGCGACTTTGCGCTCGAGATCGGTGACTGGCCTCATCCGGCAAGCCTACGGTCAGGCTCCGACAACGACGCCCGAGCGCGGTGAGGCAACGACGAGCAACGGCAGTGGTCCAGTAGGCTGCCGCACGTGTCTCACCCCGCCTACCTCCACATCGGGCCGCCTAAGACGGGCAGCACCTACCTCCAGAACCTGCTGTGGCTCAACCGCGACCGCCTGCTCACCCAGGGCATCTGCTACCCGGCGCGCAACCCGGCCCAGCACTTCCAGGCCGCCGGTGACCTCGTCGACCGGGGCGCCATCCACATCAGCAAGGCCACCCTGGCGGGCCGCTGGCAGCAGTTGTGCTCCCTGATCCGCCAACACGACGGACCAGTGGTGGTCTCCCACGAGCTGTTCTCCGCTGCCACCCCGGACAACGTACGCACGGTGGTGGCCGATCTGGCCGACCGTGAGCTGCACATCCTGTTCACGGCGCGCAGCGCTCGCGCGTTGTTCGAGAGCCAGTACCAGGAGGGCATCAAGAACGGCCGGACCTGGACCGTCGAAAAGTTCATCGAACGGTTGCCCACCCCCAAGGACGGCAGCGAGCTGCAGGTCGGCCGCAGCGGCAAGGCGCTGCAGACCTGGGGTGCAGCGGTCCCTCCAGAACGTTTCCACGTCATCACGATGCCGCCCCCGGGCTCGCCCCGCACGCTGCTGTTCGACCGCTTCTGTTCGGTCATCGGCTTCGACACCACCGACGCAGTGCTGGAGGCCACCCGGGTCAACGAGTCGATCGGGGCGGTCGAGGCCGAGCTGCTCCGCAGACTGGCGAGCGAGCCAGGTGCAGACTGGTCGCCGTCGGCTCAGTTCTACCTCAAGCACGACTTCGTCCCCAAGTTCCTGGCCCAGCGCGAGGGCCAGCGCCGGATCGGCTTCCGCGACCCCGACGTGCTCCGGGCCACGAGCGAGCAGACCCGGCGCATGGTTGCGCTGATCGAGGAGCTGCGCTTCGACGTGGTGGGGGACCTCGCCGAGCTGGAGGCGGCGGAGTCGGCGACGTCCACCAGCCTCAAGAGCAACGACGTCACCGATGCCGAGCTGGTCGCACTCGCGCTGGAGAGCCTGCGCTGGTTCGTGCGCAACGCCACCGAGCCCGAGCGGAAGCGCAAGCGCTTCCGGAAGCGGGGCGGCGGGCTGCAGGCGAGGAGCACGAAGCAAGGGAGACTGATCAGCACCTTACGGGTCGCCGGGCGGGGGCTGCGTGAGCATCTGAGTGCCCAGCGGCGCAGCTGAGCAGGAGCGGGGCGAGCGTGTCGTCACCGGCCGTACCGACCGGCTCGACGGGTGTGACCCCTGGGTCCGGACCCGCGGTGGTCCCGGTTGCGGTGGCGCTGGTCGCGGCCGCGGCCCTGGGCGCCGGGCCCGCGCCGGTCGTGCCGGTCGTGCCGGTCACGTCGCAGACCGTCCGCGCGGTTGCTGCCTCGCTCGCCCCCTGGGCCTGTGCGGAGCTCACCGACTCGCCGAGCGGGTCCGTTGGCAGCTACCCCGCGCTCGCCTCCCAGTACTCCTGCTTCGGGGAGCTGACGCGGATTGGCGTCCGCGCGGTGGGCGGTGACCGGTCACCGCTCAGCAGCGCTGCCCCGGTCGCCCAGCCCACCGACGCCCCGCCCAACATCGCCCTGATCATGCTCGACGACATGCGTCAGGACGAGCTGTCCGGCCCGTGGATGAAGCGCACCCGGCAGCTGGTCGGCAGCCAGGGCGTCCGGGTGCCGAACTCGGTGGCGCCGTCACCGTTGTGCGTGCCGGCGCGCGCGTCGCTCCTCACCGGCCAGTACCCGCACAACCACGGCACCTACAGTCAGCACCCAGCGTTCAACTTCAACGTGTTCGACGACTCCGACACGCTGGCGACCCGGCTGCAGACGGCCGGTTACCACACCGCGTTCCTCGGCAAGTACCTGAACGGCTACGAGCGCAAGGGCGGGAACCCTTACGTGCCGCCGGGCTGGGACGACTGGCGGGGCTCGGCCGACGGGACGTACCAGTTCTACGGCAACATGCTCAACCACAACGGCGCCATGACCGACCTCAGCGGCGGCTACCAGACCAAGGCCTACGCTCGGATCGGTACGGGGATGCTGCGCCAGGCAGCCCAGCAGGACAAGCCGTTCTTCGCCTACCTCAACTTCACCGCCCCACATGTCGGTGCCGGCAAAAAGCGCCCCGAACACTCCGACCTGGTGCCGACCGCCGTGTCGCCGCCCACGACGCACGGGAAGTACGACGAGGTCATCACCGAGGCGCCGGGATACCCGGGTGAGATCGACGTCAGCGACAAGCCGCGGATCATTCAACGCCGTGAGGAGATCTCGCGACAGCACTGGGACGCCATCCGAGACGCGGCGCGCACCCGTGCCGAGGCGCTCTCGGTGGTGGACGGGGCGGTCGCGCGCTACCTCACGACGTTGCGCAAGCAGGGTGTGCTGGCCGACACGTACGTCATCTTCACCTCTGACAACGGGTTCTTCCTCGGTGAGCACCGCGTCCAGCACGGCAAGGTTCTGCCTTACGAGGAGGCACTCAGGACGCCGCTGCTGATCCGTGGCCCCGGCATCCCTGCAGGATCCAGGACGCAGGCGCCGTTCCTGTCCACCGACTTCGCGCCCACCATCCTCGACTGGGCCGGTGCCGGTCCCCAGGTCGACATGGACGGGGTGTCCGGACGGGGGGCCCTGGAGGGTCGTGGCACGACATGGCGGCGCCCGGTGCTGTACAACGCGCCCCCCAAGGGCAGCGACGGTCCGGGCGCTCCGCCCCAGATCATCGGCGTGCGGACACGCGACTTCCTCTACACCGAGCACCTCAACGGCGACCTCGAGCTGTACGACCTGACCGTTGACCCGAAGCAGGAGACGTCGCTGCACGACGTGGAGACCTACGACGGAATCAGACGCCGGCTCGCCGCCCTCCTGCATCAGATCCAGTCGTGCCGCGGGGAGGCCTGCGACGCCCCACTCCCCGACGGGCTGCGCCGATAGGCGGAATCAGGAGTCGGTCGACCGCTCGCGGTTGCTCGTGCGCTAGCGTCTCGCCTATCAGAACGAGCCGACGAGGAGTGACGCGGTGAAGCACCCGCTGTACGTGCACGTCGGGCCTCCCCGGACCGGGACGACCGCGGTGCAGCAGCTGCTGTGGACCAACCGCAAACAGCTGAACTCGGAGGGCATCCGCGTACCCGGTCGGGTCAGGGGCCTGCAGTTCGCGGCCGTCACCGAGCTCGTCTACGGCGTGGGCGTCCCTGCTGGCGAGCAGGCCCGCCCAGGCTCCTGGGCCGAGTTGACCGGCGAGGTCCTGGCCCACGACGGACCGGCAGTGATATCGCACGAACGGCTCTCGACGAGCGACGAGGCCACGGTTGCCCGGCTGCTGGAGGACTTCGCCGCGCGCGAGTTGCACATCATCTACACGATCAGGGACCTGCTCGCGATCGTGCTCAGCGCCTATCCCGCCATGCTCAAGCGCGGCCGCGTGCTCACCTTCGACGAGCACGTCGCCCGGGCCGCCGCGGGCGTGCCGGAAGAACAGGTGTGGAAGAACCGCGCAGGCAACGCGCTGCGCCGGTGGGGCGCGGTCGTCCCTCCGGAGCGGATGCATGTCGTCACCGTGCCACCACCGACGGCTCCACGGACGTTGCTGTGGGAGCGCTTCTGCTCGGTGATCGGCCACGACCCGAGCAACGGGACGACGGAGGCGACGCGGACCAACGAGTCCGTAGGTGTGGTCGAGGCCGACTTCCTCAACCGGCTGAACAGCCTGGCCGGGGAGGACTGGAGACCGGAGCACCAGCAGTTCGTCCGCCGGGTCCTCACCCCGCGGCTGCTGAGCCAGCGAGAGGGGCAGCGCAGGATCCAGCTCACGGACCGAGAAGCTCGAGCCGCCCTGGCCCGGCAGACACAGGCGCTCGCGACTGAGATCGGGACACGTGGCTTCCACGTCGTCGGCGACTTGAGCGACCTCCAGGTCGAGATCGACCCGCCGCAGCTGGATCCCGATCACGACCGGGTGACTGAACAAGAGTTCAGCGAGCTCGCCATGAGCTGTACGCGCCAGCTCGTGCAGATGGTCCAGGTGGAGCGGGCCAAGACCGAACGTGCGCAGGCCCGCAACGAGCGTCTCCAAGGACTCGCCAGCGCCCTGAAGCGGGCGGAGGGTCGCTGGCGCTCACCGAGGGTGCGCCGCCTGGCCCGGCGGATCGCCGGCAGGAGCTGACCGGTCGACTGGTGACGCCCCGCCAGCCAGTCGAAATCGGCCGGCACCGGGATGCCAGGGACGGCGTAGGTGCGCGAGGATGCACAGATGCCGCGCGCCACTGACCTCGGGATCCGCATCGGTCAGCTTCCCCACGGTGCCACTGACTCGGTGCTCGACGTCCCCGGTGTCGGACTCGGCCATTGCACGGTCTGGCGGGACGAGCCCGACCCGCCACTGGGACGCGGCGTAGCGCGTACCGGCGTGAGCGTCCTGGTGGTCGCCGAGGACGCCGTGCAGCGGCTCGTCCCGGCCGGTGGCGCCGTGCTCAACGGGTTCGGCGAGTGCACCGGCTTCATCACCGCCGCGGAGTGGGGACTGCTGCGGACGCCGGTGTTCCTGACGTCGACCATGCAGCTCGGCCGCGTCTACGACGCCGCGTGCGAGCTCAGCATCGAGCGGTGTCCGCAAGTGGCCGAGGACGTCATCATCCCGATGGTCGCCGAGTGCGACGACTCGTTCCTGTCCGACGCCCGGCGCATGCAGGTCACCCACGCGGACGTCGCCACCGCATGGTCGGCGGCGTTGGCGTCGCGGGGGGCTTCGCCGCCGCCGCCGGAGGGCAGCGTCGGGTCGGGCACCGGGATGTCCTGTCTGGGCTTCAAGGGCGGCATCGGGACCGCCTCGCGCGTCACCCCCGAGGGCCACGTCGTGGCGGTGTTGCTGATGACCAACTTCGGTGACCGTGCGCGGCTCACGGTCGACGGTGTACCGGTCGGGCGCCTGCTCCCGGCGGCCCCGACGCGCCCCGCACCGCCCGCCGGCTCGTGCATCGGCGTCGTCGTCACCGACGCCGCAGTCGACGGATCGGGTTGCCAGCGCCTGGCGCGCCGCGTCGGGCTGGGGCTGGCCCGGACGGGTTCGGTGGCCAGGCACGGCAGTGGGGAGATCTTCCTGGCCGCAGCGACCGGTCTGCGCACCGACCCCGATGGCCGGTTCGACGGACGTGCCGCGGTATCCGGACGGGACCTCGACCCGCTGTTCGAGGCGGTGGTCGACGCTACCGAGGAAGCCGTGCTCAACTCGCTGCTGGCCTCCCCCACGGTCATCGGCCGGAACGGCAACACCAGCGAGGGCCTGCCTGTCGACGCGGTAGCCCAGTTGCTGCGGGCGCACGGCAGGCTGTAGGGGCTTTCCTGCGACCGTCTTTGCCGGGGGTCATGCTGGTCACATGGAGCTCGCCCGCCTGGCCATCACCTCCCGGCAGCTAGCCGCGACCCGGTCGCGCACCACCAAGCGGGAGCTGATCGCCACGGTGCTGCGCGACACCGGATCCGACGAGCTGGAGACCGTCGTGAGCTACCTGTCCGGCACCCTGCCCCAGCGCCGGACCGGCATCGGCTGGTCGGCCCTGGACTCACTGCCAACGCCCGCCGATCAGGCGTCGCTGTCGGTCGCTGACGTGCATGCCTCGTTCGAGCGGATCAGCGCGATCGGCGGCCCCGGCTCAGCCGCGCTGCGCAACGTGGCGGTGCACGAGCTCTTCGCCCGAGCCACCGCGTCCGAGCAGGACTACCTGCGCGGACTGGTGTTCGACGAGCTACGCCAGGGTGCACTGGACTCGTTGGTCCAGGACGGTCTCGCCGAGGCTCATGGCCTGCCAGCGGCCGCGATCCGACGAGCGGCGATGCTGCTCGGGTCCACCGCAGCCGCCGCCACCGTCATCGCCCGCGACGGACCAGCGGGTCTGGACGCCGTGCGGTTGCAGGTCGGGCTGCCGGTGCGTCCGATGCTGGCGGCGAGCGCACCTGATCCCGACGTCGCGTTGGCCAGGAAGTCGCTACCCGTCCTCGTCGACGTCAAGCTCGACGGCATCCGGGTGCAGGTGCACCGCGACGGGAGCAGCGTCGGCGTCTGGACGAGGAGCCTGGAGGACATCACCGACCGCGTGCCAGAGGTGGTCGAGGCGGTGCTCGACCTGCCGGTAGAGCGGGTGGTGCTGGATGCGGAGGTCCTCGCGCTCGGTGCCGAAGGCCGACCCGCGCCCTTTCAGGCGATCGCGGCCCGGACCGCCAGCAGGGTCGACGTCGCCGCTGGACGGATCCGCACCCCGCTGTCCCTCTTCTGCTTCGACCTGCTGCACGCCAACGGCCTCGACCTGCTCGACGCGCCGTTGGACCGACGGGCAGCGGTGATGGCACAGCTGCTGCCAGAGGCGTTGGTCGTGCCTCGGGTCGTGGCCATCGACTCGGAGCAGGTCGCCGAGGTCTTCGCGGAAGCCGTGGACCGGGGCTTCGAGGGCATGGTCGTCAAGGATCTGCAGGCGCCGTATGCGGCCGGACGTCGCGACGCTGCCTGGGTCAAGGTCAAGCCCCGGCACACGTTCGACCTCGCGGTGACGGCGGCGGAGTGGGGCCACGGACGCCGACACGGACTGCTGTCCAACCTGCACCTGGCCGCGCGTGACCCCGCCACCGGGGAGCTGGTGATGCTGGGCAAGACCTTCAAGGGGCTCACCGACGAGATCCTCGCCTGGCAGACGCAGGCACTGCTCGCGCGGGAGGTCCGCCGTACCGCCGGGACCGTGCACGTGGACCCGCCACTCGTCGTCGAGATCGCCTGCGACGGCATTCAGACCTCCTCGCGCTACCCCGGCGGCGTCACACTGCGCTTCGCCCGCGTCCTGCGCTACCGCGAGGACAAGTCAGCCGCCGAGGTCGACACCCTCGACAGCGTCATCAGACTGACCGGGTCGTGACCCCGACGAGCGGACGGGCGTGACATCGCTTCCACCGGTCACGGTGTCTCTTGCCCTCGCGACAGGGGCTGAGCATGCTGGCTGCCATGGTGAGCGAGGTGGCCGTCCTGTCCGACGTACACGGGGTCCTGCCGGTCCTCGACGCGGTGCTCGCCGAACCCGAGGTGGCCGGGGCCGAGCTCATCGTGGTCACCGGGGACCACGCTGCGGGACCGCAACCGGTCGAGGTCCTCGACCGGCTTCGTGCGTTGGGCGATCAGGCGTTGCTGGTCCGAGGTAACGCCGATCGTGAACTGGTCGCGCTGGCCCACGGCGAACCGTCCACCTTGGGCGATGCCGCCTATGGCGTGGACTCGTGGGCTGCGCAGCAACTCTCCCCGGCGCACGTCCGGTCGCTGGCCGGCCTGCCGCATCCGGTGACCCTTGACGTACAGGGATTCGGGCCCGTCGTGTTCTGTCACGGCACACCTCGCGATGACGACGAGGTTGTGCTGGTCGACACCCGACTGGAGCGCTGGGCCGACGTGTTCGCCGACCTGCCAAGCGACGTGCGGACCGTGGTGTGCGGACACACCCACATGCCCTTCATCCGCCTGGTGGACCGGCGCCTGGTCGTCAACCCCGGCAGCATCGGGATGCCGTACGGCCGAGCGGGCGCCTCCTGGGCGCTCCTGCGGGGCGGTGCGGTGACGCTCCACCATGCCGATATCGACATCGATGCTGCGATCGAGAGCGTCGTGGCCGCGTCTGGCTACCCTGACCGGCGGGCCTGGGCCGAGGAGTACCTCCGCGCCGTCAACAGCGACGCCGACGCCCTGACCGCGTTCGCTCCCCGCGACGGCCGCATCCCCGGCTGACCGAAAGGGGCCAGCGGACCGGCCCGGAAGTGCGGCGTAGTCCGGGTGCGCGGAGATACCCGCGCGCAGGTCCATCCGGCCACCGATCCACGAACCGGGCAGGTCGTAGTTGTCCCCTGACGTCGGCGGGGACACCTGGCAGAGCTCGGGATGGATCAGCGGGCAGTGGTAGCACTCGTGATAGTTCTCGGCCACCACCTTCCAATTCGCAGCCACCTCGTAAGTGTGCCGGTCGCCGAGCACGAGATCTTCCGGCGCGTACGGAGCGACCACCTCTGCGAGGCTCCCGACGTGCTCCTCGAATCCGATCCGCTCGGCGCCCAGGGGTCTCGCCGCGTGGCAGAACACCCAGCCTTGCCACAGCCGTACGCCGAGCTCGACCAGACCGTGCTCCGACGGCTCGAAGTCTGTCGCGTCACGAGAGCCGTGCGCGGCCAGCACGGAGCCGGCCAGGTCGTAGGACCAGGCGTGGTACGGGCACACCATCGACAAACACTCGCTGCCGGTCCCGTCCGGCACAGCTCGTGGCCGCGGTGCGAGCAGGTGTTGGCGAAGGCGTGCAGCCGGTCCTCGGGCCAGGTCAGCGGCACCTCCCCGGCCATCACCGCGCGCTGCCGGGCCGGCGCCGCCGCTCGCGCGCAGGTCGCGCTCGCGACCCAGGCAGGTCCAGCTGCCCGCGAACAGCTGCCGGCCAGACCCTCGGGCTCGCCGCCGTAGGGTCCAGCAGCTCGGGGTCCAACGCAAGGCCAGCTGCAGTCATCGCGGCGCTTCGTAGACGAGCAGCTCGGTGCCGGCGACCTCCTCGCCGTCATCGGGCGCGGCGACACCGAGCCGACGGTGAGAGGAACGCATCAGGGTGCTCCCTACGTGAGGAGAAAGCAGACCCGCCCACGGTACGACGTCGAGGTCAGGGAGGGCGAGGCTCAGGTCGTCAGCCTTCTCAGCCGTCAGCCCTTCATCGGTTCCTCCTCGCGTGAACCCCTCGCGGGGTAACTTGACAAGCGTGAGCACCGACCCGCCGCCCACACCGGTCAGGCCGCGGTCCGTGCCCCCGGTAGCTGCCCGACGTCCCGTCGTGCACGAGCTGCACGGCGTCCGCCGGACCGACGACTATGCGTGGATGCGGGAGGTCGACGCGCCAGAGACCCAGACGTACCTCGCCGAGGAGCGAGCGTTCTACGACGCATGCACGAGCCACCTGCATCCCTGGGTCCGGATGCTCACGCAGGAGATGTCCTCTCGGGTACCGCCCACTGACCACGGAGTCAGTTGGCGATTCTCCTCGTGTGTCTACTACCCGCGCACACCTGCCGGAGAAGATTTCCCTCAGGTGGTCCGTCGACCCGTGGACGGCGACGAGACAACCGAACAGGTCGTGCTCGACACGTCGTCGCTGCGCGGTGACTCCACGCACGTCGACCTGGGCCTGCAGATGGTCAGTCCAGACGAACGGGTGCTGGCGTACTCGGTCGACACAGTCGGGGACGAGGTGTTCGAGCTGCGGTTCCGCGACCTCGACACCGGACGCGACCTTCCCGAGTCGGTGGCCCGCACCTACTACGGCGGGGCCTGGAGCGCGGACTCCCGCAGTTTCTTCTACACCGTCCACGACGCTGCCTACCGGCCCTATCAGCTCTGGCGGCACGACCTCAGCACCGCGGTCGCCGACGACGAACTGGTGCTCGCCGAGCCCGACGAGCGGTTCGAGCTGATGGTGCGCCGCAGCCGCTCCGGTGCCGTCGTCATCGCCTGGATGGAGAGCCGAGACACCAGCGAGGTGTGGCTGCTCGATGCCCACGACCCGACGGCCCCCCCGCGCTGCGTGGAACCACGTTGGCCCGGTCTCTCCTACCACGTCGAGCATGCTCGGATCGGGGGCGAGGACGTCGCTCTCGTGGTGACCGACGATCTCTGCGCAGAGTTCCGACTGGTCCGCGCACCCCTTGCGACACCCGGACGTGAGCACTGGACCGAGATGGTGCCGGCGCGGACAGGGCACCGGTTGGAACGGGTGGACGCCTTCGCGGAACACCTGGTGCTGAGCCAACGCGGGAACGGCTCGCCCTGGTTGCGGGTGTTGCCGCTGGCAGCCGGGCAGCCCTATGACCTCAGGAGCACCCCCGCGGCCGGGACCATCAGGCTGGCACGCAACGAGGTGTTCGACACCGGCGCCGTGACGGTCGTCGAGCAGTCCTACACCTGTCCGCCGGTGTGGAGCGACGTGCAACTCGCAACCGGTGTGCGCTCGCAACGGCACCGCCGGCAGGTGCCTGGCTACTCCGAAGACGACTACCTGAGCGAGCGCCGGGAGGTTCTCGCGCGCGACGGCGTGCTCGTCCCGGTGACCGTCGTGCGCCGACGCGATGTGGCACTCGACGGGCGCCCACCGGCGTTGCTGTACGCCTACGGTGCCCACGAGAGCTGCTTCGAGCCCAACTTCGACGTGAGTCTGCTGAGCCTGCTGGACCGCCGTGTGGTCTTCGTGCATGCCCACGTCCGTGGAGGGGGCGAGAACGGTCGCCGGTGGTGGCTCGACGGCCGCCTGGCCGCCAAGCAGCACACCTTCTCCGACCTGATCGACGTCGCTGACCACCTCGCCGACGGTCTCGTCGACGGCACCCGCATCGCCACCCGTGGATCGTCCGCAGGCGGACTGCTGCAGGCGGCGGTGTTCTCCCAACGCCCGGACCGCTGGCGGGCGGTGGTGGCGGAGGTGCCCTTCGTCGACGTGGTCACCACCATGTTGGACCAGACCGTGCCGCTCACGGTCAACGAGTGGGACGAGTGGGGCGACCCGCGACGGCCCGAGGACTTCGCCTGGATGTTGGCGTACTCCCCTTTCGACAACCCTCCCGCCGGACCGCGGCCGGACCTGCTCGTCACCGGCGCCGTGCACGACGCGCGGGTGATGGTCTGGGAGCCGGCCAAGTGGGTCGCCCGGCTCCGCGCCACGGATCCGCACTGGTCACCGCACGCGCAGTTCCGCTGTGAGTTGGGCGAGTGGGCGCATTTCGGGCCTACCGGACGTTACGCAGCGCTGGCGTACGAGGCGGAGATCTATGCCTGGGTCCTCGAGCGGTTGGATGCGCTCGAGCCGTAACGAGAGCCGTCCCTGTGGACAACCGGATCCGGGCCGATTCGGCACCTACGGTGCGCGCGACATCACCCGCCCACCGGATCGGACTACCCATGCGCGCACCCCGCCCACCCGTACGCCTCGCTGCCGCCCTGGCCTCGGCTGCCTTACTCGCCGGTGGTGGCGCAGCCACGGCCGGCCAGGTCGCCGATGCGGCACCGGACGCCGGGCTCGTGATCAGCACCACGACGATGACCGATCCGCGGGACACCCCGGGACCGCTCGACATCGTCGCGGTCACGCACGCGGTCCGTGATCGAGGCACCACCGCCACGCTGCGCTACACGGTCACGATGGACCGGGCGTTCGACTCCTCCGACCTGCACCGCAGGCACCGGCATGTGGTCGCCGAGCTCGACACGGACGGCCGGCCGGGCGCGGAGCGCAACATCACCATCTACCACCGCGACGGAGCGCTGCGGGCCGACCTCATCTCCAACGCGACCCGTGAAGTGGTGGCGGTGCTGCACGTGCGCCACCTCGATGGCCGCCGGCTGCGGGTCCGGGGCAGTCGGCAGCAGATCGGCGTCCGCAAGATCTTCTGGCACTCCCGCTACCACCGGCTGGGCTTCAAGCCCTGTGGCTGGACCGACGGCTATCCGGTGACCTGCCAGGACGTCGTCCCCGACCGTGGGTGGCTGCACCTGCCCCGCGGAGCCTGGCCACGCAACCCGGACTGATGGGCTACCGCGACCCCGGGAGGTGGCGTCTCGACGCCATCCGGGGACCGTGGCGCTCCTGGCGGATCCGTCCCAGCTCGACCATGCGCTGCACGCGGTAGCGGTGCGGCCGGTAGGGAGCAAGCAGCTCGGCCATCTGCGCATCGTCAACCGGCTCGCCGGTGAGAGCCACTCCGACGCTGGACGCGACGTGGTAGTCACCGAAGCTCACCGCATCGGCGTCACCGTGCGCTCGCTGGCGCACCTCCGCTGACGTCCACACCCCGACGCCCGGCAGGGAGCGCAGTGCGGCATCGGCCGCCGCCACCGGCAGGTCCAGGGTGCGCTGCAGCGCCTCGGCCCGGATCGCTGCCCGCATGACGACCCGGGAGCGAGCACCATCGATGCTCATCCCCAGCCACTGCCAGCTCGGGATGCGCCGTAGCACCGACGGCGCCGGCAGCACCTTCAGCCCCCACGAGCCGGCCGGACCAGGGGCGGGTTCGCCGTGCAAATGCACCAGCGCCCGCCAGCCTGCGAACGCCTCCTGGCCGGTGACCTTCTGCTCGATGGCTGCGGCCACGAGTGCCTCGAGCACCAACCCGGTGCGCGGGACCCGCCAGTCGGGGTGCCGACGACAGAGCGCAGCAATGCTCGCGTGCGGAGGCAGGAACCCGCTCGGGTCGTCGAGCCCGCCCAGCGACGAGGGCAGCCAGCTCAGTGCCCAGTCGGCACCTGGCCCCCAGGCCCGGGCGTGCACCTCACCGAGCGTGGCGTCCACCCGGACCGCGACGGTGGCCGCCCCCTGCGGGGTCCGCTGGCCGCGCCACAGCAGGCCGGCACGCACCGCGTGGGTCGGGTCGCCGCTGCCGCGCCGCGTGGGGCCGAGAATGGTCCGTAACGGAACCGGGCGGCCGGGCCGCCAGACCGTGGCAACCTCGAGCGCGTCGTCTGCCACCGTACGACCCTCACCGCTCCAGGATCGCCGTCACACCCTGCCCGCCCGCCGCGCAGATCGAGATGACGCCGCGCCCGGAGCCCTTCTCCGCGAGCAGCTTGGCCAGGGTGGCGATGATCCGGCCACCCGTGGCGGCGAACGGGTGGCCGGTTGCCAACGACGACCCGGTCACGTTCAGCCTGGTCCGGTCGATCGGCCCCAAGGGCACCGTGAGCCCGAGACGTTCCTTGCAGAAGATCGGATCCTCCCAGGCCTTGAGCGTGGCCAACACCTGCGACGCGAACGCCTCGTGGATCTCATAGAAGTCGAAGTCACCCAGCCCGAGCCCTGCACGCTGCAGCATCCGAGGCATCGCGTACGCCGGGGCCATCAGCAGGCCCTCGGTGCCGTGCACATAGTCCACCGCCGCGGTCTGGTACGCCGTGAGGAACGCCAGCGGTTCCCAGCCACGCTGCATGGCGTGCTCCTCCGAGCACAGCAGCACGGCCGAGGCGCCGTCGGTCAGCGGGGTCGAGTTCGCCGCAGTCATGGTCGCGGTCTCGCCGGTGCCGAACACCGGCGGAAGCGTCGACAGCTTCGCCATCGAGGTGTCGGCACGCAAGTTCTGATCGCGCTCGACCCCGAGGTACGCAGTGATCAGGTCGTCGAAGAAGTGCCGATCGTACGCAGCGGCGAGACGGTGGTGTGAGGCGACAGCGAGCTCGTCCTGCTCCTGTCGGCCGACCTCCCACTCCAGGGCGGTGAGCGCGGCCGACTCCCCCATCGACAGCCCGGTGCGCGGCTCGGAGCTCACTGGGACGGACGGCACGATGTGGCTGGGCCGGAGTCTGGTCAGGACCGACAGCCTGTGCTGCAGGGTCGTGGCCCGGTTCGCGGCGAGCAGGACGCTGCGCAGGCCCTCGTTGACCGCGATCGGCACGTCGGAGGTGGTGTCGGCGCCACCGGCGATGCCGACCTCGATCTGACCGAGGGCGATCTTGCCGGCCACCTGGATGGCCGCCTGGACGCCGGTGGCGCACGCCTGCTGGACGTCGTACGCGGGCGTGGTGGCGGCGAGCCGGGACCCGAGCACGCACTCACGGGTGAGGTTGAAGTCGCGGCTGTGCTTGAGCACTGCGCCGGCTGCGACCTCGCCCACCTCCGCGGCGTCGAGACCGAAGCGCTCGACCAGCCCGTCGATCGTCGCGGTGAGCATGTCCTGGTTGGACGCGCGTGCGTACACCGAGTCGGAGCGCACGAACGGGATGCGATTGCCCCCGACGACCGCCACCCGGCGCAGGAACCCCCCTCCCGGCCTCGGGGCGGTGGACGAGCTCGCGGCCTGGGCTGCCATGGTGACTCCTTGCGCGATCGCGGATCGGGTTCGAGTGCGCAGGGCACGCGGTCCGACCAACGTAGCCAGAGAGGGGAACCGCCGGATGAGCGACCGCTACCAGTTCCTCGCCCACACCCCCGTCGGACAGTTCGTCGTCAAGAGCCTGGGGCTCCCGGATCCGCCGACGCTGCGGCGGCACGGCCCTGGTGAGCCGCTGGTGGACGGCAGCGTGCTGCTCGGTGCGACAACCGACGGCCGACTGCTCGGTCCGGTGCAGGCCCAGCTCGACGCCGCCGGCGTCACGGTGGCGACCGAGACCGCCGAGGGCGAGCACCATTGCGGCCTGGTCTTCGATGCGACGGGTATCGCCGGGGTCGCCGACCTGGTCGCGCTGCGCGACTTCTTCGCTCCGCGGCTGCGCCCGCTGCAGTCGCACGGCCGTGTCGTCGTGCTGGGCACCCCTCCCAGCGCGGCTGGTGACGCGTCAGCCGCCATCGCCCAGCGCGCCCTCGAGGGCTTCACCCGCTCGCTGGCCAAGGAGGTCGGACGGGGCTCGACCGTCCAGCTCGTGTACGTCGAGCCGGGCTTCGAGGACGCGCTCACCTCGACCCTGCTGTTTCTGCTCTCGGCCAAGTCCGCGTACGTGAGCGGGCAGGTCATCCGGGTGGGCGCCACCGGGTCACCGGGGGCCCCTCCGGTCGTCGACGCCACCACGCCCCTGAGCGGCAAGGTCGCCCTGGTCACCGGCGCCTCGCGCGGGATCGGCGCCGCGATCGCGCGCGTCCTGACGCGTGACGGGGCCACCGTGGTCGGCCTCGACGTCGCCCAGGCGGCCGACGAGCTGCTCGGGTCGACTCGCGGGCTCGGGGGCTCGGCCGTCGTGCTCGACATCACTACCGCCGACGCACCCCAGCGCATAGCCGCCAAGCTGGCGGAGCGCCACGGCGGCGTCGACATCGTCGTCCACAACGCCGGGATCACGCGTGACAAGAAGCTTGCGAACATGTCGGCGAACCACTGGACCTCGACGATCGATGTCAATCTGGGCGCTCCGCGGCGGATCACCGACGAGCTCCTCGCGCAGGATCTCATCCGCCCGAACGGCCGGATCATCGGTGTCGCCTCGATCGCCGGCATCGCGGGCAACCCGGGCCAGACCAACTACGCGACCTCCAAGGCCGGTGTGATCGGCATGGTCGATCGGCTCAGCTCGAGCCTCGCAGGCACCGACATCACGGTCAACGCGGTGGCCCCCGGCTTCATCGAGACCCAGCTGACGGCGGCGATTCCGCTGCTGCTCCGAGAGGCGGGGCGACGGATGAACTCGATGAGCCAGGGCGGCCTTCCGGTCGACGTCGCGGAGACCATCGCCTGGTTCGCCGATCCGCGCTCCAGCGCCGTCCGCGGCAACGTAGTCCGGGTCTGCGGCCAGAGCCTGCTGGGGGCGTGAGGCATGGGACGCACGCGTACCTACGACCGGGCGCCGTCCAGCCTGCCGCTCTACGTGAGAGCAGCGCTGCCCGCGATCCCGCTGCTCGGCTGGTTGCCCGGCGTCCGACACACCGGCACCGGTGCGCCGGACCTGACCCTGACGCGCGCCGGCGTACGGACAGACGTCGCCCACCTCGCGGACTACGCCGACGTCTGCGGCTTCGGTCTCACCGGTACCCTGCCCGCGACGTACCCGCACCTCGCGGTCTTCGGCCTGCACCTGGCACTGATGACCGACGCGGCGTTCCCGTTCGCGCCGATGGGGGTCGTGCACGTCGCCAACAGCATCACCCAGCACCGGCCGCTCACCGTGGCGGAGAGCCTCGACGTACGGGTGCACGCCGCCGATCTGCGAGCACACCCGCGCGGACGGCTGATCGACCTGATCAGCACCGGCACGGTCGACGGGGAGACCGTGTGGGAGGAGGTCACGACCCTGCTGAGTCGCGGCCGCCGCGACGACGACATGGCGGACCCGCTGCCGCTGGGCGACGTCGAGCCGCCGAGCGGCAAGGTCCGGTGGCGGCTGCCGGATGACACCGGTCGCCGCTACGCAGCGGTGTCAGGCGACCACAACCCGATTCACCTGTACAGCCTCACGGCGAGAGCATTCGGCTTCCCTCGCCAGATCGCCCACGGCATGTGGACCATGGCCCGCTGCCTGGCCGCCCTGGAGGGGCGGCTTTGCGACGCGTTCACGATGCAGGTCACCTTCCGCAGACCAGTGCTGCTGCCGACGACCGTGCATTTCGGCGTCCGCGACGAGCCTGACCGCACCGTGTTCGGTGTCGCGGCGACGGACGACGGGTCACCGCATCTGGTGGGCCTGGTCAGCGCGGGCGGCCGAAGCTCACCCGGCGGGTCGTGACCTTCCCGGTGTCGGTGCGCAGGGCGAACCTGCCCGTCGAGGGCGACCAGGTGCCGACGTCGGTACGCCCGTCGCCGTTCCAGTCCCCGGTCACCGGCAGCCGTCCCAGCCCCCCGTAGCGGAAGCGGGTGACCTCGCCGGTACGGGTGGAACGCAGGCGCCAGGTGCCGGTGCGCTGGTTGTAGGTGCCGACGTCGGTACGCCCGTCGCCGTTCCAGTCGCCGGTCACCGGTGCCACCGAGGCAGAACCGAATGCGTACCGGGTCAGGCTGCCGTCCGTTGCCCGCAGCCGGAACGCACCGGTCCGCGGGCGGTAGACGCCGACGTCGGTACGCCCGTCTCCGTCCCAGTCGCCGGTGACCGGCAGGTCACGCACGCCGCCGTACCGGAACGTCTGCAACCGGCCGTCCGGACCCCGCAGGGTGAAGATTCGGGCCAGCCGGGACCAGGTGCCGACCTCGCTCTGCCCGTCGCCGTTCCAGTCGCCGGTGAGCGGCAGGTGGACGGAGGATCCGAGCCGGATCCGGCTGACGGTGCCGTCGGGCAGCCGACGCCGGAACGTGGGGGCGGCCGTTCGGCGGAAGACACCGACGTCGCTGACCCGGTCGCCGTTCCAGTCACCTACCACGGGCACGTCGCCGCAGTTGGTGGAGCGGATGGTGGTGCCGTAGGTCAGCTGCGTGCCGTCGAAGTACGCATGCTGGTTGACTCGTTCGAGGTTCTGCTCGTAGTGCAGGTGCGGTCCGGTGCTCCCTCCGGAGGTGCCCAGCAGCCCGATGACGTCACCCTGGTCCAGGCGTTGACCCTCGACGACGTACATCGCCTGCAGGTGGGCGTGCAACGTGGTCCAGCCCTCACCGTGGTCGAGGACCACGTGCTGGCCGTACGAGGAGTCACCCAGGTCACGCACCAGTGTCACCTGCCCGGGCGCCGAAGCCAGGACGGGCGCCCCGTCGTCGTCCTCCTTGTTGAAGTCAACGGAGTAGTAGCTCGGACTGTGACCCGACCGGGTGCTCGCCGACCAGTCCTCTGCACAGCCGAAGGGAGCGTCGAAGTCGGGTCGCTCGACGGCTGCGGCGTGCGGGCCGGGCAGGCACACGGCTGCCACGGCCACGCAGGCGGGCCAGGCCAGCCGTCGGGTCAGGAGGTTCATCCAGCTACTCGCAGATCAGGAGAAGTCAAGGGCAACACGCGCCACACGGGTAACTCACGGTAACTGTCTGCACACGATCCAGACAGCCCTGGAGCAGAAGTCTGACTGTTCGGACTACGTTGTCGACCATGCGCATGCTGATCGTGGGTGGCACGTCGTTCGTCGGTCGGCACCTCACGCAGGCGGCTCTCGCCGGGGGTCATACGGTGACCCTGGCCAATCGCGGCCGCAGCAACCCCGACCTGTTCCCCGAGGCCCAGAGGGTACGCATCGACCGGTCGCCGGGGCAGCCGGACCTGTCCGGGCTGCGTGGTCGGGAGTTCGACGCGACCATCGACGTCTGCGCCTACTGGCCCGGGCGGGTGCACGCGCTCGCAGCAGCGCTGGAGCACCGGGGAGGCCGTCAGCTGCACGTCTCGTCGGTGCCCGCCTACGCCGACCCCGTGCCGCACGGCGCCGATGAGTCCGCCCCGCTCGCGCAGCTGCCGGGCGCGGTGGACAGGATCCGGATGCGCTCGCGATGACCGCCGCCATCTACGGTCCGTTGAATGCCGCATGCGAGCGGGCAGCCGTCGAGGTGTTCGGTGCCGACGCCACGACGATCGTGCGCCCGACGTACGTCGTAGGGCCCTACGACCCGACGGAGCGCTTCACCTGGTGGCTGGACCGGGTGGCCCGCGGCGGCACGATGCTGTGCCCGGGCCCGCGCGCTGCCTCGTTGCAGGTCATCGACGCGCGGGACCAGGCGACCTGGCTACGACGACTGCGCTGGACGCCGACGTCGATCCGCGCTGGTGGCCCGCGGACCGGCTGCATCAGCTCGGCGTCGACGGCGCGGCCTTCCCGTTGTGGTCCGAGGGCGAGGACGAGGGCGGCCTGGCACTGGACCCCACCGCTGCCACCGCTACCGGACTGAGCGCCCGGCCGATCGAGCAGACGATCCGCGAGACGTACGCCTGGATGCAGGAGCACCCGTGGCAGCGGGACGGCGTCGGGCTCACCCCCGAGCGGGGGGCCGGCCTGCTGGCGGCCCTCAGACCGGACGGATGAGGCCCTCCTGGGCCGCCGAGGCCACCAGCGTCCCGTCCCGGGTGAAGATGCCGGCGGTCGCGAACCCACGGGCACCGCTGGCCGACGGCGACACCTGGTCGTAGAGCATCCACTGGTCGGCCCGCACCGGGCGGTGGAACCACACCGCGTGGTCGAGGGAGGCGGCCTGGACCGAGGGTGACCCCAGCAGGACGCCGTGCGGGATCACCGCCGAGCTGAGCAACGTGAGATCGCTGGCGTAGGTGAGCACACAGGTGTTGAGCACCCGGTCGTCGGGCAGCTCGCCGTGTGCGCGGAACCACAAGCGTGACCTGGCGGGGTGGCCCGCGGGCTCCAGGCTGCCCCCGGGACGGCTGTCGCCGACGTAGCGGACCTCCAACGCCGACCACTCGCGGCGCCATGCGTCGGCGGCGCGGCTGCTGACGGTGCCCAGCACCCCCGCGAGATCCGGGCAGTCCTCCGGCGCGGGGACGTCGGGCAGCTCGTCCTGGTGGTCGAAGCCGTCCTCCTCGCGGTGGAAGGAGGCTGTGAGGTAGAAGATCGAGCGTCCGTGCTGACGGGCAGTGACCCGGCGGGTGCTGAAGGAGCCGCCGTCACGGATGCGCTCCACGTCGTACACGATCGGGACCGAGGTGTCGCCGCCGCGCAGGAAGTAGGAATGCAGCGAGTGCACGAAGCGCTCGTCGGGGACGCTGTGGCAGGCGGCTCGCAGCGCCTGGGCCGCGACCTGCCCACCGAACACGCGCTGCAGGGTGGAGGCCGACGGCTGGATGCCCCGGAACAGGTCAACCTCGATCCGCTCGAGATCCAGGATCGACACCAGCTCTTCGACAGACGTGGGCACCGTGCGATCCTCGCAGAGCGGCGGTACGCCCGATCAGTCGCGGTCGTCGAGCCCGGCGAGGAACTCCTCCACCTGCTCGCCGAGCTCCTCGGCGGTCGGCAACGGCCCCTCCGCGGCCAGCAGCGACTCCTCGGCACCCCTGGAGAACGCGTCGTACTGCTCCTCCAAGCCCGTGATCAGCTCCTGGCCCTCTTGCTCGGTGACCTGCTGGTCGATCTGGCTGATCGCCAGAGCGGACGCGGCCTCGAGCTCGGAGAGGTCGAGCACCAGCCCGGTGCGCTCTGCGACTGCCTGCAGCAGCGCGACAGCGGCAGCCGGGTAGTCGACCTGTGCCAAGTAGTGCGGTACGTGTGCGACGTAGCCCATGGCGTCGTGGTGCCACTGTCCGAGGCGGAGCTCGAGCACCGACTGCGCGCTGGCCGGCACGACGAGCTGGCCCTGCCACATGTTCGCCCGGTCCACCAGCTCGGAGTCGGTCGCGTGCGTGGTGATGATCACCGGTCGCGTGTGCGGGACGCCCATCGGCACCGATCCCATCCCCACCACCAGGGACACGTCGAAGCGCTCGACGACCGCGCGGACCGCCGAGGCGAAGCCTTCCCAGCCGTAATCGGGTTCGGGGCCGGACAACAGCAGGTACGGCCGCTCGTTCTGGTCACGCAGCTGCCTGACCACCAGGCGCGGTGTCTCGTAGGCACTGTAGTGGTCGCGGTCGAACACCATCCCTGGCCGTCGGGCCCGGTAGTCGTACAACCGGTCGAGGTCGAAGCTGGCCACCACCGGCCCCTGCTGCGGCTGCTGCTGCTGCTGCGGCGGCAGCAAGGACAGGTGTCGAGCCGCAATCGTCGGAGCGGCCCCGGCGGACAGGAAGCCGTCCAGCGCGTGCAGCAGCACGGGGCGCTCGCCGTCGGCGAACGCCGTCACCTCGTCGACGATGTCAACGAGCGGATGACTGGGCCGTTGCTCCTCGGGCGTGTCCACGGGTACCGGTGCCTTCTCGGTTCGTCTCGTCCACTTCATCTCATGTCGTCCAACGCTCCACGCTGCGCTGTCATTCCGTCGACCGGCCCCTCGGTGCGCGTCAGGCGAGCCGACGCAGCGTGTCCTGAGCGATCGCGTCGGCGGTGAGTCCGATCTCCTCGCAGATGGCTGAACGCTTGTCGTGACCCAGGAACCGCTGCGGGATGGCGTGCACGGCGACGGGGGCGTCGATCCCGGCATCGCGCAGGGCCTGGGCGAGCGCCGACCCGACTCCCCCGGCCCGGCCGTTGTCCTCGACGCTGACGACGTGGCTGTACGAACCGGCCAGTTCGACCACCGCAGGGTCGACCGGCTGCACCCACCGGGGGTCGACGACGGTCACACCGAAGCCCTCGGCGATCAGCTTGGCGGCGACGTCGACGCAAGTCGCCACCATGGAGCCGACGGCGACCACCAGCACGTCGGCAGCGCCGTCGCGGACGATGACGTCGGCCTGTCCGACCCGGTCGACCGCGAGGATCTCGTCGAAGAGCTCGCCCTTGGGGAACCGGACCACCGTCGGCGCGTCCTCGACCGCGACAGCCTCACGCAGCAGCTCGCGCAGGCGTACCCCGTCACGCGGAGCCGCCAGCCGCAACCCCGGGACCAACCCCATGATCGACATGTCCCACATGCCGTTGTGGCTGGGGCCGTCGTCGCCGGTGACACCCGCCCGATCGAGCACGAACGTGACACCGCAGCGGTGCAGCGCGACGTCGAGGAGCACCTGGTCGAAGGCACGGTTGAGGAACGTCGCGTAGATCGCGACCACCGGATGCATGCCGCCCATCGCCAGACCTGCCGCGCTGGTGACCGCGTGCTGCTCTGCGATTCCCACGTCGAAGCACCGCTCGGGGAACACCTGCGCGAAGTCACCCAGTCCGGTCGGGTGCAGCATCGCCGCGGTGATCGCCACGACGTCGTCGCGCTCGTGACCGATCCGCACCAGCTCGTCGCTGAACACCGAGGTCCAGTCCGGACCCGGCGCCACCAGAGCGGACCCGGTCAGTGGGTCGAACGCCTTGGCCTGGTGCATCTGGTCCCGCTCGTCACCGACCGCGAAGTCGTACCCGTGGCCCTTGACGGTGACGAC
This sequence comes from Nocardioidaceae bacterium, assembly GCA_013696745.1. Classification (GTDB taxonomy): domain Bacteria; phylum Actinomycetota; class Actinomycetes; order Propionibacteriales; family Nocardioidaceae; genus JACCXZ01. The sequence continues at coordinate 29,223 of JACCXZ010000201.1, forward strand.
GTGCACCAGCACGGGTCCGCCGAACTGCCGGGCCTGGGTCAACGCCTGCTCCACCGCGCCACGGTCGTGACCGTCGATCGGGCCGACGTACTTCAGGCCGAGGTCCTCGAACATCCCCTGCGGCGCCAACGCGTCCTTGAGCCCGGTCTTGCCCGCGTGCAACGCGTCGTACGTGAGCGTGCCGACGGTGCCGCCGCGGACGAGTGAGCGCTTGATCTGGGCGAGCACCTTCTCGTAACGCGGATGGGTGCGCAGGCTGGCGAGGTGCTGGGCCAGTCCGCCGACCGTGGGCGTGTAGGAGCGGCCGTTGTCGTTGACTACAACCACGAGCCGGCGGGTGTCGTCGGCAGCGATGTTGTTCAGCGCCTCCCAGGCCATCCCGCCGGTCAGCGCACCATCACCGATGACTGCGACGACGTGCCGGTCCTCCCCGCGCAGGGCGTACGCCTTGGCCAGCCCGTCGGCGTAGGACAGGCTGGTGGAGGCGTGCGAGTTCTCGACCAGGTCGTGCTCGGACTCCGACTGTTGCGGATAGCCGGCGAGCCCGCCCTTGGTGCGCAGCCGACCGAAGTCGCCGGCGCGGCCGGTCAGCATCTTGTGGACGTAGGACTGGTGCCCGGTGTCGAAGACGACCTTGTCCCGCGGCGAGTCGAAGACCCGGTGGATCGCCATCGTCAGCTCCACCACACCGAGGTTCGGACCCAGGTGGCCGCCGTTGACCGCGACCGCCTCGATCACCCGCTCACGGATCTGCTCGGCCAGCTGGGCGAGCTGCTCGTCGCTCAGGTCGCGCAGGTCGCGCGGTTCACCGATCTGGTCGAGCAGGCTCATACGGGCTCCGTCGCGGCAAGGTCGGCGGTGGGTGGAGGTCCATGGTAGGCGCCCGGATGGTCAGGGCGTCGCGCTCCTAGTATCGGCCACCATGAGCTGCCTGTTCTGCGCGATCGTCAGCGGTGCGGAACCCGCCCACCACGTGCTCGACGAGGAGCACGTCATCGGCTTCCTCGACGTACGCCCCGTGTTCAAGGGTCACGTGCTCCTCGTCCCCCGCGTCCACCACGAGACGCTGCCCGACCTGCCTGGCGACCTGCTGGTGCCGTTGTTCGGCGTCGCCCAGCGGGTGGCGTCGTCGATGGTCGAGGTGCTCGGTGCCCACGGATCCTTCGTGGCCGTGAACAACACGGTCAGCCAGAGCGCCCCGCACCTGCACGTGCACGTCGTACCGCGACGTCGCAAGGACGGGCTGCGCGGATTCTTCTGGCCACGCACCCGTTACGACGGCGACGAGGCCGAGGACTACGCGGACCGACTGCGCACTGTCCTGGCGTGACGCGCCGGCGTCACAGCCGCTCGCGGAACCGCCGGCCCCGCAGCGCGTCCTCGACCAGCCCGACCGCCCGGCGCACGCCGACCAGGCGGGCGATCTCGCACTCCCAGGTCGCCAGCGACTTGTCGATCACGTCCTGCTCGGCGAGCGCGCGCAACGACGTACGTCCCTCCGACAATCCCCGACGCGACGCCATCTGCATGCCCTCGACATGCAGCGCGGTGAAGCGCGCCAGCACCACAGGGTGGTGGCGCAGCCCGGAGTAGCCGCGGAACTCCGGCGGGCACCGGTCGAGCATCCAGCTCACCGCGGTCTCCTCCCACCCGTCCACACCGGCCGGCAGCACCTGCGGTGGCCAGCCCGGCGGTCGTACGGCGCGCTCCATCGTCAGAGTATATCGAACTCCTGTTCGATCACGCATCCCAAGACGCGGCCCCATTTTCGCGCCTCTGCCAGGCACGTGGCACGTACTCCCCATGGCATCTTGCCACTCCCCATGGGACGCAAACCATGGGGAGTGAGGTTTACCAAGGGACCCTGGTAAACCGGAGGCAGCTGGGACGAGTGGGGTCTGGGCGCACCGCAGGCTCAGCCCGCAGGCCGGACGTAGCGGCCGCGCCGATGCACGAGCGGCGCCTGCTCCTCACCCGTCTCCACGTGCTCGACCACCGCTTCGGCCAACACCGACCACCCGATCTCGCGTGCCGGCCGGTCGACGAGGCGGACACCGGCCCATGCGGACGCGCCGGTCAGGACCGGTCCCCAGTCCGTCTGCTCCCACTCCCCCAGCCGAAAGGCTCCGCCCGGCGCGGGTGCGACACCAGCGAAGGCATCGGCGAGGCCGCGGTGCTCCCAACCGAGCAGCTGCACGACCGCGGTCCGCTGCTCGTGGAGCTCCTGCCACAGGTCGGAGTCCGGATCCAGCAGCGCAAGCACCGTGCCCGGCTCGCCGTCGGCGAGCATCAGCGACGACACGGTGAGCCCGACCCGGTCACGGGCGACCCCTGTCGTCCACAGGCTGACGACGCCGCCGAGACGGCCGCGCAACCGCCGTACGGGTGCGCGCTCGGACTCCGGTGGTACGAACGGGTGGTCGGAGTGGATGGTCACGCCGTCATCCTCACACCCCACCGTCCCGCTTCACGCCTGCGGTCTCCGGCGGTTCCCGAACGTCGTCGAAGCGGCCGAGCACGACGGCCCCTGCTCCGGTGACCAGCAGCCCGAGCACAGCCGCGGGCAGCCAGCTCTCCCGTACCGCATCCCCGAGGGCCAGCACCCCGAGCGCTGCCGGCGTGAGCGTCTGCATCACGATCATCGGGGTGGTCACCGCCGTCACTCCGCCGCGCTGCAGGCCGAGGGAGTACAGGGTGAACGCAAGCACCCCACAGATCGGCAGTGCGTAGGACGCCGGCGTGCTCAGCACCCCCGACAGCGACAGGTCCGGGACCAACCTGGTGGCGATGCTGCTGCCCGCGAAGCCCAGCCCGGCGAGGAACCCGAGGGCGAAGGCAGCAGGGGTCCCTCGCCGACGGCCCGCCAGCAGCCCCAGAACCGCGATCACACCGGCACCGACGAACAGGACAGCCGTCAGCAAACTGTTCGACTCAGCGGCACCTGCCTCACCGGCAGCCGCCGAGAGCACCGCCAGGCCCACGCACACGGCACCGACGGCGATCCGTTCGACGGTGCCGAGCCGGTCCCCGAAGTACCAGACGGCCAGCAGGGCGGTCACGGCGAGGCTGGCCGAGATGCCGGCCTGGGCGAGGAACAGCGGCAGCAGCCGCAAAGCCACCAGGTGCAGGACGAAGCCGACGAGGTTGAGCGCGACAGCGAGGATGAACACCGGCTGGCGCACCAACCCGAGCACCAGCGCCAGGCTGAGACCACCGGTGGGGACGGCACGGGAGGCCGCCGCCTGTGCGATGGCGGCGACACCGAACACGACAGCGCCGGCCAGCGCGGCGAGCAGACCGAGCAGCACGGGCTAGTCGCCGGGTCCCGTCGCCAGTGCGGCCTCACGGCGCTCGGCACGATCCTGCCGGATCGGCGAGACCATCGTCAGGTAGACGCTGACCACGAGGTAGTAGGCGACGTACAGCAACGACAGACCGACGACCAGGACGTTCGGGTCGGGCATCTGGGCCAGGATGACCGCGTACAGGACCAGCCACAGGGTCGCGAGCGACAGGTTGGCCTGCCAGAAGGCGTTCGTACGCGAGGGGTAGACGTACTTGATGGGCACGAAGACCAGCACGGTGCAGGAGATCAGGATGCCCGCGGTCACCCAGGGTCCCAGCCCCAGCACCACCACGTAGAACGCAATGACGTTCCAGTAGCTCGGGAACCCCATGAAGAAGTGGTCGTCGGTCTTGGCGTCGCTACGACAGAACTGGTAGCTCGACGCGAGCAGCGGCACGGCAGCGAGCACGGCGCCCACTGCACCGTCCGGCAGGTAGTCACCGGTCCACAGCAGCACCATGGGCACGAATGCGTACGTGATGTAGTCGACGATGTCGTCCAGCCGGGCACCGTCGAAGTACGGAATGGTCTCCTTGACCCGCAGCCGCCTGGCCAACATGCCGTCCGTGCCGTCGATCACCAGAGCCGCGAGCAAGATCCACAGCGCCCGGATGTCCTCGCCGTCCATGGCTGCGACGACCGCGAGCAGCGCCAGCACCGTGCCACTGGCGGTGTACACGTGCAGCAGCCAACCGGCGATCCGGAGCCGCTTGGAGAAGGCGTCCGGTTCACCGGCCGTGTCGTCCGTGGTCAAGGCAACCCCCAGGCGCCAGTCGGAGTGGTGCCTCGTCAACGAGATCCGAGTCTCCCACAGGCACACCGCCGAGGCCGCTGGCGGTAGAGTTCTGACGCGACACGCCGGGCGTTTCGCACGGCTTCTCTGGTCCCAGCGGGGTGGGTGGCCCGCCTTGCGTCAGCTGAGCAGGCTGCGCGCCAGCAGCACCAGCGACGAGGTGGCACACACTGCGAGTACGGCGGGACGCACGTGCCGGGCACGCAGGCGATCCGCGACCAGGCGCGAGAGACCGAAGCCGACGACCAGGCAGGGCAGCAGCAGCAGCGCGAGCAGTCCGGCACGTACCTCCAGAGCGCCGGCCGCGCCCAGCCCGGCCAGGCTCAGCACGGCACCGGCGAGGAAGTACACCGCCAGCGTGCAGCGGATCTGCTCGGGCGGGCGGTGCTGGTAGAGGACGGCGAGCGGAGGACCACCCACCGAGGTCGCGGTGCCGGCCACCCCCGACACGAACCCTGCCGCCAGCAGCGTGGCACTGGTCACCGGGACGACCACCGCCCGCGCGGTGACCAGCACGGCCGACAGGACCATGAGCGCCACGGCGACCCCGAGCTGCCGGTCGGTGAAGGTCGCAACGCAGACCACACCCACGCCGGTGCCGGGCACACGGGCGGGCAGCGCCCACGCCAACCCCCGCCAGTCGACGGCGTCGCGCTCACGGGCCAACGTCACCATCGGCAGCGCCGCCGCCATCCACAGCAGCAGGTCCGGCATCAGTGCGGGCACCACCAGTGCGATCACCGGTGCGGCGACCAGTCCGAGCCCGAGCCCGACCAGTCCCTGCACCGCCGCCCCGACCGTGAGGGTTGCGGCCAGCACGGCCACCACCCACAGGTCCAGACCCAGCACCCGTCAGCTCATCAGCGAGCGCAGCACGTACTGCATTATCCCGCCGTGGCGGTAGTACGACGCCTCACCGGGGGTGTCGATGCGCAGCACCGCGTCGAACTCCACGGCGTCACCCCCGTCGGGTTCGGCCTGCACGCGCACCGTGTCCGGGATGCTGCCGTCGTTGAGCGCGGTAATGCCGCTGAACGAGAACGTCTCCTCGCCGGTGAGCCCGAGCGACTCGGCGTCGGTTCCATCCGGGTACTGCAAGGGCAGCACGCCCATCCCGATCAGGTTCGAGCGATGGATCCGCTCGTAGGACTCCGCGATCACGACCTTGACGCCGAGCAGTGCGGTCCCCTTGGCCGCCCAGTCACGCGACGAGCCCGAGCCGTACTCCTTGCCGGACAGCACCACCAGCGGAACGTCGGCCTGCGCATAGTTGACGGACGCCTCGTAGACCGACGTCACCTGAGTGTCGCCGGAGGAGTCGGCCGAGTCGCCGGTGAACTCGCGGGTGAACCCGCCCTCGGTCCCCGGTGCGAGCTGGTTGCGCAGCCGGATGTTGGCGAACGTCCCGCGGATCATGACCTCGTGGTTGCCTCGGCGCGAGCCATAGGAGTTGAAGTCCCGGTGCTCGATGCCGTGCTCGGCGAGATACGCACCGGCCGGGCTGTCCTTCTTGATCGCACCGGCCGGTGAGATGTGGTCGGTCGTGACCGAGTCGCCGAGCTTGAGCAGCACCCGGGCACCGGAGACGTCCTCGACCGGTTCCGGGTCCGCCGGCATTCCCTCGAAGTACGGGGGCTTGCGGACGTACGTGGAGTCCTCGTCCCAGTCGAACGTGTCCCCGTCGGGGGTCGGCAGCGAGCGCCAGGTCTCGTCGCCGGCGAAGACGTCGGCGTACCTGTCGGTATACATCTGGGAGTCGATCGACTCCCCCACGACCCGCTCCACCTCGGCCGCGCTCGGCCAGATGTCGGCCAGGAAGACGTCGTTGCCGTGGGTGTCCTGGCCCAGCGGCTCGGTCGTGATGTCGACGTCCATCGACCCGGCCAGCGCGTACGCCACGACCAGCGGCGGCGAGGCGAGGTAGTTCATCTTGACGTCCGGTTGGATCCGGCCCTCGAAGTTGCGGTTGCCCGACAGCACGGACACGACGGCCAGGTCGGCCTCGTTGACGGCTGCGCTGACCTCGGGGATCAGCGGACCGGAGTTGCCGATGCAGGTGGTGCAGCCGTAGCCGACCAGGTTGAAGCCGAGCTTCTCCAGGTACGGCGTGAGGCCGGCCCGATCGTAGTAGTCCATGACGACCTTGGACCCGGGCGCCAGCGACGTCTTGACCCACGGCTTGCTCGCCAGGCCCTTGTCGACGGCATTCTTGGCCAGCAGCGCCGCACCGATCATCACCGACGGGTTGGACGTGTTCGTGCACGACGTGATCGCCGCGATCACCACAGCACCGTGGTCGACCTCGAAGCTGCTGCCGTCGTCCAGCGTCACCGGGGTCGGCTGCGAGGTCCGCTCGCTGGCTCCCTGCGCCGAGCCCCGGCCGTCGTGCGGCGGGTCGGACCCGTTGACCCCGGAGTACGAGGGCGAGTCGCTGGCGGGGAAGGACTCGGCCGACGCCGCGTCGTACCCCTGCTCGTCGTCGCCGTCGTCGACGTAGTCCGCCAGGGCGGCGCGGAACGACTGCTTGGCCTCGGTCAGCGACACCCGGTCCTGTGGACGCTTCGGGCCGGCGATCGACGGGACGACGCTCGACAGGTCGAGCTCGAGGGTCTCGGAGTAGCGCGACTCGGCCGACGGGTCGTGCCACAAGCCCTGCTCCCTGGCGTACGCCTCGACGAGTGCGACCTGCTCCTCGCTCCGGCCGGTGAGCCGGAGGTACGTGATGGTCTCCTCGTCGATCGGGAAGACCGCGATGGTCGAGCCGTACTCCGGGCTCATGTTGCCGATCGTGGCCCGGTTGGCCAGCGGGACCGCCGACACGCCGCTGCCGTAGAACTCGACGAATGTGCCGACCACGCCGTGCTGGCGCAGCATCTCAGTGATCGTCAGCACCAGGTCGGTCGCGGTGGTGCCGCTGGGCAGCTCACCGGTCAGCTTGAAGCCGACCACGCGTGGGATCAGCATCGACACCGGCTGACCGAGCATCGCGGCCTCGGCCTCGATGCCGCCGACGCCCCAGCCGACCACGCCCAGACCGTTGACCATGGTGGTGTGCGAGTCGGTCCCGACGCACGTGTCCGGGTAGGCGACGACACTGCCACGGTCTGCTTCGCCCGAGTCGCGGGTGAACACCACCCGGGCGAGGTGCTCGATGTTGACCTGATGCACGATGCCGGTGCCCGGGGGGACGACCGTGAAGTCGTCGAACGCGCCCTGGCCCCAGCGCAGGAACTGGTAGCGCTCGCCGTTGCGCTCGTACTCGATCTCCATGTTGCGCTGGAACGCGTTGGCGGTGCCGAAGACATCGGCGATCACGGAGTGGTCGATGACCATCTCGGCCGGCGCGAGCGGGTTGATCCGGGTGGGGTCGCCGCCGAGGTCGGCCATCGCCTCGCGCATCGTGGCGAGGTCAACCACGCACGGCACGCCGGTGAAGTCCTGCATGATGACGCGCGCCGGGGTGAACTGGATCTCCTTGCTGGGAGCGGCCCCGGGGTCCCAGCCGGCCAACGCCGCGATGTCGTCCGCGGTGATGTTCTCCCCGTCCTCGGTACGCAGCAGGTTCTCCAGCAGGATCTTCAGGCTGTACGGGAGGGAGTCGACGTCGAGGCCGTCACCGGTGACCGCGTCCAACCGGTAGATCTCGTACGACGCGTCACCGACCTCCAGGCTCGACCTGGCTCCGAAGCTGTCCTGGCTGCCTGACGCGCTGTCCATCACGTGCTCCTTGCGACTCGTCTTGTGTGGACCATGGTGCCCGCCAAGGCGCGGATTCTGCCACTGAGGGCAACCTTGACCGTTCGACACCGAGAGTCTCTTGATGTCAAGATACACGACGTGTGAGCTCGGCTCACAGCGCCCATCCGGTGACGCCTGCCCTCTGCTCGCAGGATGTGACGGTCGCGCCTGCTTCTTCAGCCGCGAGCAGGGCGCAACAGTCGGGCATCCTCAGCCCAGTGATCACCCGCAACTGTGCATGCATGCCTTGCAGCGGTGTCGGGACGGAACGGCAATGCGTTCACCTCGAGGTCGCGAAGTGCCGCCTGAGCCAGTCCCGGTTGGCCATCCGAACGGGCCCACCAGCACCTCCGCCAGCGTCAGCGGGTTGGCTCCGAGGTCGTCGTCGATCGCGTGGACCAGCAGCGTCTCAGCGGCGTCGTGATGCGCGTCGTCACTGTCCAGGTGAGCGATCAGGACGCTTGCGTCCATCACGATCACGCCGGCCACTCCTCGCGAAGCCTGTGCAGGTAGTCAGCCCCGTACGCGCCCGTGAAGATTCCGCTGTGCTTCTGGTGGTTCGATGACTTGGCGAAGCACAGGATGGAGTCGTGGACGGCCCCGAAATCGTGTGTATCCCCGTGCGCTGTAGTCCGCTTCCAGATGATCTCCGCCCGGAAGTTTCTCGGCGCCGAAGATCTCGTCCAGCAGCGTCCGGGCGAGGTGACTGACGTTCGGTGCCAGGTGCAGGAACAGCGAGCCCCGATCCGAGAGCAGCTCGCGGATCGGAACCAGGCCCTCGTACAGCATCTGCAGGTACGACTCGACGCCCTTCGTTGACCGTCTCCACGACCTGCAACGGCAGCCGGAGCCTGGGAGTCGCCGCGCTCTTGCCGTCCCACTCCAGCCTGACGCCCATCGCCACACCCCTCCGTTTCCCCGCCCTGGCGCGCCACCGGTACGTTGCGCCCGCGCCTAGCCCGCCGGGCCTGCGCGAAGCCCCTGGCGCCGGCGTTCACCGACTGGCGCCGCCTCGGCGCGTCGCAGCGATCAGCTCCTCCTCCGCGTGGCGGCCCGGACCGATGCTCGGCAGCCGCATCACCATCGCGACCCCGGCCAGCCACCACGCACCGAGAATGACCCATTCGTACGGCCAGATCAGGGCAGCTGGCATGCCGGGAAGGAACAGCACAGCCAACGCGAGGCTGAGCACCGCGGCGAGGGCACCGACAACGGGGCCGCCGGCTACGCGGAACGGTCGCTCCATGTCCGGCTCGCGGCGGCGCAGGACGAGGAACGTCACCGTGACCAGGAAGAACGCGATCACGATCGACACGCCACCGGCGTCCACCAGCCACACCAGCATCTGCTGCCCGAACAGCGGGGCGAGTAGCGACAGCCCCCCGATGAACAGGATCGCGTTGCCCGGTGTGCGGTAGCGCGGATGGACAGTCGCGAACCACCGAGGAAGCATCCCCGACGAAGCCAGCGCGTACATCAGGCGGCTGGCGCCGAGCAGGAAGCTGTTCCAGCTGGTGAGGATCCCCGCGACACCGCCGAGGACGAGGATGTCGCCGAACAGCTGGCTACCCCAGAGCTCGCTCATGCCGTCGGCGGTCGGCAGCTCGGAGGCCGCGAGGACGTCCTGGGGCAGGGAGGACCCGACGGTCACCATGACCAACACGTACCACGCCGTTGCCGCCGCCACGGAGATGACGAGGAGCTTGCCGATCAGCCGGTACGGCAGGTTGATCTCCTCGGCCGACTGCGGGATGACGTCGAAACCGACGAACAGGAACGGCACCGCCACGAGAACGCCGATGACGCCGGCGGCCCCGCCGGTGAACAGCGGCTGGAGGTTGTCGGCCTCCCCGCCGACGACGGAGCCGAGGAGCAGGAGCGCGCCTACACCCAGCAGGAAGAGGACGGCGACGGACTGGAAGACGGCCGCTGGCCTGACCCCGACATAGTTCAGCCAGGTCATGGCCACCGCTCCGACGACTCCGACCGCGGCCCACGAGGCGTAGACCTGGTAGCCGGCCACCGTCCACAGCTCGCCGGCCAGCATGTCGGGTGCGAGGTAGAGCAGCGTCTGCGGTAGCGCAACCGCCTC
>JACCXZ010000202.1 GCA_013696745.1 Nocardioidaceae bacterium
TGCGCGGCCTGCTGAATCGTCGGGCCGTCCATCACCGGGTCGCTGTAGGGCAGGCCGACCTCGACCACGTCGACACCGCCGTCGACCATGGCGTGCAGGGCCGCGATGGACGTGTCGACGTCGGGGAAGCCCGCCGGGAGGTAGCCGACCAGGGCCGCGCGACCCTGTGCCGTCGCACCTGCGATGCGCGCCCGCACCACACTCGGTGCCGCCGGAGGCACGCTCGGGCTGGGGGAGCTCATCCCTCGCGCGCCGCCCTCGCCGCTCACACGTTGCTCGTCTCGTCGACGGGGATCGTCGGCTCGACCAGGTCGAACCACTCCGCCGCGGTGTGCATGTCCTTGTCGCCGCGGCCGGAGAGGTTCACCAGGATCGTGGCGTCGGGACCCAGCTCGCGGGCCAGTCGCAGCGAGCCGGCCAGGGCGTGAGCGGACTCGATGGCCGGGATGATGCCCTCGGTCCGGCACAACAGCGCGAACGCCTCCATCGCTTCGGTGTCGGTCACCGGCTCGTACGTCGCCCGTCCGGTCTCGGCCAGCCAGGCGTGCTCGGGGCCGACGCCCGGGTAGTCCAGACCGGCCGAAATGGAGTGCGACTCGGTGGTCTGTCCGTCCTCGTCCTGCAGGAGGTACGAGCGCGCGCCGTGCAGCACACCCACCTGACCTGCGGTGATGGTGGCGGCGTGCCGGCCGGTGTGGAACCCGTCGCCGCCGGCCTCGTAACCGACGAGGCGCACGCCGGCGTCCTCGATGAATGCGGAGAACAAGCCGATGGCGTTGGATCCACCGCCCACGCAGGCGGTCACAGCGTCGGGGAGCCGGCCGAGGAGCTCGAGGGCCTGGACGCGAGCCTCGTCACCGATGCCGCGGGTGAAGTCCCGGACCATGGCCGGGAACGGGTGCGGCCCCGCGGCCGTGCCGAGCATGTAGTGAGTGTCCTCGACGGTGGCGACCCAGTCGCGAAGCGCTTCGTTGATCGCGTCCTTGAGCGTGCGGCTGCCGGTGCTGACCGGGATGACGGTGGCCCCGAGGACTTTCATGCGGGCCACGTTCAGCGCCTGACGCTCGGTGTCGACCTCGCCCATGTAGATGACGCAGTCGAGGTCGAGGTACGCACTCGCGGTCGCCGCTGCCACACCGTGCTGGCCAGCGCCGGTCTCGGCGATCACGCGCTTCTTGCCCATGCGCCTGGTCAGCAGCGCCTGCCCGAGCACGTTGCGGATCTTGTGCGCACCGGTGTGGTTGAGGTCCTCGCGCTTGAGCAGGATGCGCGCACCGGCCTCGGAGGAGAACCGGGTGGCCTCGAACAGCAGGCTGGGGGTCCCGGCGTACTCCCGCAGCATGCGCTGCAGCTCGGCCAGGAAGGCGTCGTCGGCCATCGCCTCACGCCAGTGGTGGGTGAGCTCGTCGAGCGGTGCCACCAGCGCCTCAGGCATGAAGCGCCCGCCGAAGCGGCCGAAGTGACCGTCGACATCAGGTGTCGCCGGCACCGCTGGGCTCATCGGTTCTTCAGCGCCGGGTGGGCACCGGCGGCCACCAGGTCGGCCACGCTTGAGCGCGGGTTGGACCCGGTCACCAGAGTCTCACCGACCAGCACGACGTCGGCGCCATTGCGGGCGTACTCGATGACGTCGTGCGGACCCTTCACCCCGGACTCGGCCACCGTGACCACGTGGTCGGGAATGCGCGGGGCCAGCCGGGCGAAGGTCGAGGTGTCCACCTCGAGGGTCTTGAGGTTCCGGGCGTTGACGCCGATGAGACGGGCATCAGCGGCCACTGCGCGTTCGACCTCCACCTCGTCGTGGACCTCGACCAGCGGCGTCAGCCCGATCGACACGGCCCGCTCGATCAACGAGACGAGGGCGTTCTGGTCCAGGGCAGCCACGATCAGCAGGGCCATGTCCGCACCGAACGCGCGAGCCTCCCACAGCTGGTACGAGCTGACGATGAAGTCCTTGCGGAGCACCGGCACCGAGACGGTGTCGCGGACCGCCTTGAGATCAGCCAAGGTGCCACCGAACCGGCGCTGCTCGGTCAGGACGCTGATGGCAGCCGCACCCCCGCTCTCGTACTCCGCGGCCAGCGCGGCGGGGTCGGAGATCGCGGCCAGGGTGCCCCTGCTCGGGCTGGAGCGCTTCACCTCCGCGATGACCGACACGCCGTCGGCCCGGAATCGCGGCATCGGGTCCAGGACGCAGTCGCGGGACCTGGCCCGGCCTTTGAGGTCCTCAAGACTGACCCTGGCCTGCCGCTCGGCGAGGTCGAGCCGGACCCCGGCCACGATCTCCTCCAGCACCGACATGGTCTTCGCCCCTTCGAGCAGCCTAGACATTGTGGCAGCCCTCCTCACCCTAACGAGGTGGTCGGTGCTTGCCGACGGGGGTCCGCGTGACCACAAGGAATGGGCGAGAGGGTCCCCCGTACTCAACCTTGAGCACAGGGGACCTCGTCGCTGATTCAGCGGTGTGCGACGCTCAGGTGTGGTGCGGATCACTGGCCGAGCGCCGTGACGGCCCGGCTGTGGTCGCTGACATCACCTTGCCGACGATGGCTGAGATCGGCAGCATGGCGATACCGATCCAGAAGAGCACCCAGTTCGGACCCAGCACCATCCCGATGGCGCCGACCGTGAAGCCGAGCAGGCAGATCGTGACGGCGGTCCACGCTGCGGGGCTCGAGCCGTGGTTCGCTGACATGCGTGTTCCTCGTCCTCATCGGGTGGGTGGCTCCATTGTGCCCGTCCGGAGGGCCCCGGCAACTACAGGGTCGGGTCCCGGCCGTCGTCGAGAGCTCGCCACAGGTCGGCGTCCTCGATCGTCCCCGCTCTGCCAGGTGCGCTGCGCCCCGGCCCGGCTACAGGTACGTCGTACCGGCTGCCCATCACCGCCCAGGTGTGTCCGAGCAGCACTGCCCACGTCCCGACCGCCAGTGCGAGCAGGCCACCGACCAGGCTCAGCCATCGCCACCAGGTGACTTCGGCCGAGGCAGTCAGGGCGGCGACGTCGCCGGAGTCCGTCGATGCCGTGGCGAGCAGGTCACGGGCAAGCGCGTCGGACACCGCCGCGGACGCAGTCAGCGTGCCGAGCAGCACGGCGACGGCGGCCAGCGCCACCAGTGCGGCCACCAGGCGACGCAGCAGCCCGCTGGTGGGCAGCAGGGCGAGGGAGCCGGTGAGCACGACGAGGGCCGCCGCGCCCACCGTCGGCACCGCATCCGTACCCAGCACCTGCACCGCGACAGTTGGGACGCCCTCCACCGCGACATCGGCCCGCGCCCAGGGGCGGCTCACACCGAGCAGCGCGAGTCCACCGCCGGCCAGGCCACCCAGCACTGCGACGGCGAGACCGCGCGGACGCCGACGGGTGAGCTGCGGGCTCGTTGTCACGGTTTCGGCGACGCCAGCAGCAGGTCGGCAGCGAAGCAGGTATCGGCACCGGTGTGGCAGGCCGGGCCTTCCTGTTCGACTCGTACAAGCAGGGTGTCACCGTCGCAGTCCAGACGTACCTCGCGCACCCACTGCCGGTGACCCGACGTCTCGCCCTTGACCCAGTGCTCCTGTCGACTGCGGCTCCAGTACGTCGCCCGCCCCGTCGTCAGGGTGCGGTGCAGCGCCTCGTCGTCCATCCACCCGAGCATGAGGACGGCACCGCTGTCGTGCTGCTGCACCACGGCCGGAACCAGCCCGTCCGGGCCGCGGCTCAGCCGGGCGGCGATGTCCGCGTCCAGGGGGGAGTCCATGGGTCAAGGATGCCGCGTACCCCAGCCGAACCGGAGGGTCGGGTCAACCGATGTCGGCCTCAGGGCTGCCGGTAGACGGAGTCCGGTACGTCGGTGACGAACATGTGACCGGGCGCGTGCGTGATCGCGAACGGCGGCTTCGACGCCATCAGGGCGGCCTGGGGCGTGACGCCACAGGCCCAGAACACCGGCACGTCGCCGTCGTACGCGTCGACGGCGTCGCCGAAGTCGGGCGATGCCAGGTCGGTGATGCCCAGCGACGACGGTGAGCCGACGTGCACCGGCGCACCGTGCACGTCCGGCATCCGTGCGGTCACCTGCACCGCGGTCACCACCTGCGAAGCCGGGATGGGCCGCATCGAGACCACCAGCGGCCCGGAGAGCCGACCGGCGGGCCGGCACTGCATGCTGGTCCGGTACATCGAGACGTTGCGGCCCTGCTCGATGTTGCGGACCGGCACCCCGGCGTCGAGCAGCGCCATCTCGAAGCTGAAGCTGCAGCCGACGAGGAACGTCACGAGGTCGTCACGCCAGAGGTCCACGACGTCGGTCGGCTCGTCCACCAGCGACCCGTCCTCCCACACCCGGTAGCGCGGCAGGTCGGTGCGCAGGTCGGCATCCGGAGCCAGCGCCGTCCGCGCCGACCCCGGGTCTGTCACGTCCAGCAACGGCACCGGCTGCGGGTTGCGTTGCCCGAACAGCAGCATGTCGTACGCCCACTCGTGCGGCAGCACGACCAGGTTCGCCTGGGTGAAACCGACGGCCCAACCGGACGACGGCACGGCAAGACCGTCCCGGTACTGGCGGCGGGCCTGCGCCGGCGTCGTGTGTGCGCTGGCGCTCGCGTCCACAGCCGGCGTCGTCCTGGGGGTTGTCGTCATCGTTTCTCCTTCGGTGTCAGTGACCGGCAGCACGCAGTGCGGGGCCGACAACGGAGCCGAAGGCCTCGACCTCCGCGTGCGGCAGCTCGTACGTGGTGTCCCAGCTGTGCGCCGGGAACAAGAAGGCATGGGAGAGCCCGACCTCTTCGCGGGCCCGCAGCAGCCGCTGCGCGCACTGCTCCGCGGAGCCGAAGGCCCCGAAGGCGTCGAGGACCCGGTCGGCGACGTCGTCGGAGACGTCGGCGGGCGAGTAGTCGGACGGGATGTCGATGCCCGCGTGCGCAAGCCATCGCAGGTTCGAGTCGCTCGGGTACCGCAGCCACGGATGCCCGGGTCGGAACCACCCCTGTGGCCACGCTCGCGTCTCGCGCTGCGACCCGAGACCGAACGGCACGATGAGGATTTCCTCCAGCGAGTGCGGGTCGCGACCCGCGAGGGCTGCTCCGCGCCGGACGCACGCCCGTGCCGCCTGCACGCCTGCAGGGTTCAGGCCGACCATCATCAGCACGCCGTCCGCGGCCTCCCCGGCCAGCTCGAGCAGGCGTGGGCCGGACGCCAGCAGCATCACCTTCGACCCCGCCGCCGGCCGGTGGAACAGCTCCAGGTCGTGGCCGTCGAGCGTCGCCGCTCCGGTGCTGAGCAGTGCCCGCAACGCCAGGAGCACGTCCCTCAACCGCGCCCGTCGCGCCTGCGGCTCGCCCGCCTTCTCCACGGAGAGGAAGCCAGGGGCAACGGTGAGGAAGCAACGGCCGGGAGCCAGCTCGTCCAGCGAGTTGGCCAGCGCCGCGCTCACCAGCGGATGCCTCGTCACGACGTTCGAGGTCGCCGGGTAGAGATTGATCCGCGACGTGCTCGCCGCCATTGCGCCCAGCACCAGGTACGCGTCGCGTCCGGTGTGGTGGTGGTCGGGGACCCCGACGCCGTCGAACCCCGCGGCCTCAGCCAGCGCCGCGAACGCCGCGAGCTCGGGGAGCGAACGACCGACCGGTACGCGGATGTCGACCTTCAGCCGGCGCACACCAGTCTCCTCAGGCCCGACGCAGCCTGTACGCCGCGAGCAGCTCGGCCTGCGAATCGTCCAGGTACTCCGCCAGCTCCTTTGCCGCGCGCTCCGTCTCTCCGGCCGTCAGCAGCTCGAGCAGCGCCCGGTTGCGAGCGAGGTACGGCTCGTGCAGACGTTGCGGGCTGGCGGCGTAGTGGAAGGCCAGGCGCAGCTCCGCCAGTAGCCGACCTGTGACCTCGTCGACGCGGCGGCTGCCGAGGAGCCCCACGAGGTGCTGGTGGAACCTCATGTTCGCCGTCCCGACCGCGATCCAGTCCCCGCGTGCCGCCGACGTCTCCCCGTCGGCGACGTCGTCGGCGAGCGGCCCGAGACGCACGGCGCCCACGTCCTCCAGGGACCGGACGACGTCGCACTCGAGCGTGCGCCGCAGCCGGTACAGGTCGACGAGGTCGTCCTCGTCGAGCTCGGGTACGAAGACGCCGCGGTGCAACCGGTGCACCAGGAGACCCTCGTGGGCGAGCAGCCGAAAGGCCTCACGCAGCGTGTTGCGCGACACGTGCAGCTCGCAGACCAGCCGCTCCTCCGACAGGCGGGCACCCGGCACCAGGTCACCCTCGGTGATACGGCGGCGCAGGACGTCGGCCACGCGCTCGGCCGTGCTGCTGCAGCCGGCCAGGCTCACCTCGCCGACGACGGTGCGCGGCCGGCTGGGGTCGGTGGTCGCCACCGGCCCATCATCACCTGCCCGCCCGCGTGCAGCAAGGAAACGTCGGCAGGACCCTTGCGGGATTGTTGAACGAATCTCTACGGTCGGTGGCGACACCGAAGCCACACCCCAGCGCAGATCCGCACAGGACGACAGGAGCGCACGATGTCCGACGCACCGGCCGACCGGCAGGAGAACAGCAGCTCCGGGCAGCATGGATCCAAGATGTCCGCCAGCACGAGGTCGACATTGCTCGGGGCCATGTTCCTGATGGCCACCTCGGCGATCGGTCCCGGTTTCATCACCCAGACGACGACCTTCACCGTGCAGCTGGGCTCGGCCTTCGCGTTCGCGATCGCCGTGTCGATCCTGATCGACATCGCGCTGCAGCTGAACGTGTGGCGCGTCATCGGCGTCTCCGGGCGGCGGGCACAGGAGCTCGGCAACCTCGTCCTCCCAGGCCTCGGCTGGTTCATGGCCGCCCTGCTGGGCATCGGTGGCCTGGTGTTCAACGTCGGGAACATCAGCGGCGCCGGCCTCGGCACCGACGCCATGCTCGGCGTCGACCCCCGCATCGGTGCCCCGGTGTCCGCTGCCATCGCGATCGGGCTGTTCCTGAGCAAGCGAGCCGGGCTCGCGATCGACCGGGCGGTCATCGTCCTCGGTCTGATCATGATCCTGCTCACCACCTACATCGCCGTCAGCTCCGGGCCGCCGGTCGGCACGGCGCTGAAGAACGTCGTCCTGCCCGAGGAGGTCAGCTTCCTCGCGATCACCACGCTCATCGGCGGCACAATAGGCGGCTACATCGTCTACGCCGGGGCGCACCGCCTCCTCGACTCCGGGATCAGCGGCGCGGAGCACGTCCGTACAATCACCCGCGGCTCGATCACCGGCATCATCATCACCGGTGTCATGCGGGTCGTGCTCTTCCTCGCGATCCTCGGGGTGGTCTCCGGCGGTGCCGATCTCGAGGAGGGGAACCAGGCCGCCTCCGCCTTCAACCAGGCTGCCGGCGAGGTCGGGCTACGGGTGTTCGGCATCGTGCTGTGGGCCGCGTCGATCAGCAGTGTCATCGGTGCCTCGTACACCACAGTCAGCTTCGTCACGTCACGGACGGGGACGAGCGAGCGTACGCGGTCGCTGCTGGTCTGCGGCTTCATCGCGGTCACCACCCTCATCTTCTTGTCCATCGGGACGGCGCCCACCACGCTGCTGGTGTTCGCGGGCGCCTTCAACGGCCTGTTGCTGCCCATCGGCATCGGCGTCCTGCTCTGGGTCGCCACGCGGCGCGCCGACCTGCTGAACGGCTACTCCTACCCCACGTGGCTGCTGGGCATCGGTTGGGCCGCCTGGTTGCTGACGCTCTACCTGGCTGTGAACTCAGTCGGACCTGTCATCGAACTCTTCGCCTGAACGGAGCCACCATGACTGTCGACCTGAACTGTGACCTCGGTGAGGGGTTCGGTCATTGGCCGCTCGGCGACGACGACGCGCTGCTCGGCGTGGTGACCAGTGCCAACGTGGCCTGCGGCTTCCATGCCGGGGACGCCTCCATCATGCGCCGGGTGTGCGAGCGGGCCGTCCAGGCCGATGTCGCGATCGGTGCGCAGGTCGGCTACCGCGACCTGCCCGGGTTCGGCCGGCGATTCATCGACATCGAGCCCGAGGCCTTGACACAGGACGTGATCTACCAGGTGGGTGCCCTGGAGGCGTTCGCCCGCGTCGCAGGGTCGCGGGTGCGCTACGTGAAGCCGCACGGCGCGCTGTACAACGCGATCGTGCACCACGAGGAGCAGGCCGCCGCCGTCGTCCGGGCCGTGACCGACTACGACCGCACCCTGCCCGTGCTCGGTTTGCCCGGGTCCGCCTGGCTGCGCCTGGCGGCCGAGGCAGGCTTGAGCGTCGTCGACGAGGCCTTCGCCGACCGCGCGTACACCCCCGAGGGCACGCTCGTCTCCCGTCGGCTGCCCGGCTCGGTCCTGAGCGACGCCGCGGAGATCGCGCGACGGTGCGTCGCCATGGCCACCGGGCAACCGATCACCGACATCGAGGGCGGCGAGCTGGTGGTGTCGCCGGGCTCCATCTGCGTCCACGGCGACACCGCCGGTGCCGTCGACATCGCCCGGCAGGTCAAGGCTGCGCTCACCGAGGCCGGTGTGACCGTCGTGCCGTTCGCCCCGTGATGCGTGTGCTCCCCAGCGGCAGCACGTCGCTGCTCGTCGAGCTCGACGACCTGGACGACGTCCTGGCCCTGTACGCGGCGCTGCTCGACGAGCGGCCCGACGGCGTCGTCGACATCGTGCCCGCCGCCCGGACGCTGCTGCTGGTGACCGACCCGGTGGCGGCCTCGTTGCCCGACGTCGAACGAGCGGTGCGCTCGACGACACCCCGCAGCGACCGGCGCGAGCTCGGAGAGGTCGTCGAGATCCCCGTGCAGTACGACGGCGAGGACCTCGATGACGTCGCGTCCCTGTGGGAGTGCGACACCGCCGAGGTCGTACGACGGCACACCGATCAGGAATGGACAGTGGCCTTCTGCGGGTTCGCGCCCGGCTTCGGGTACCTGACCGCCCCGGGTGACTGGGACGTGCCGCGCCGGAGGTCCCCCCGCACCGCGGTGCCGGCGGGTTCGGTGGGGCTGGCCGGGGAATTCAGCGGCGTCTACCCGCGCGAGTCCCCCGGTGGGTGGCAGCTCATCGGCCGCACCGAGCTCGCCGTGTTCGACCTCTCCCGCGACCCACCTGCTCTGCTGCGGCCGGGCAACCGGGTCCGCTTCAGCGACACCGGTCGATCGTGACCCGGCGCTGGTTGACCGTGCTCACGAGCGGGCCGCTGACGACTGTGCAGGACGTCGGCCGCAGCGGGCAGGGCGCGCTGGGCATCGGCCGTTCCGGCGCATGTGACCGCACGTCGTACCGCCTCGCCAACCGGCTCGTGGGCAACGACCCTGACGCCGCCGTCCTCGAGGTGACCTTCGGCGGTCTGGCCCTTCGAGCCGACGACGGCGTCGTGGTCGTCACGACGGGTGCCCGGTGCGCCGACACGCCATGTCACAACGCGGCCATCGCCCTCACAGCAGGGCAGGAGCTGCGACTGGGGGCGCCGGCGACCGGACTGCGCACGTACCTGGCCGTCCGCGGCGGCGTCGACGTCGATCCAGTGCTCGGATCCAGGTCGACCGACGTCCTGGCCGGGCTCGGTCCCCCGTCCGTGCAGGACGGCGCCCGACTGCCGGTCGGGGAGAGCGGGTCGCCGATGCCCGGCGTCGACGTCGCCCCGGTGAAGGACCCGGAGGGCGCTGAGCTCGTCGTGCGGGTGTCGCCCGGGCCGCGTAGGGACTGGTTCACAGACGACGCCTGGAACTGTCTGGTCGGACAGCCGTACGGCGTGACCAGCGACAGCAACCGCGTGGGGCTCCGGCTGGAGGGCGAGCCGCTCGAGCGGGCCCGCACCGGCGAGCTGTCGAGCGAGGGCATGGTGCGCGGGGCACTGCAGATCCCACCGTCCGGCACACCTGTGCTGTTCCTGGCCGACCACCCGGTGACCGGGGGATACCCAGTCGTCGCCTACGTCCTCGATGACGACGTCGACCGCTGCGCCCAGCTGCGCCCCGGACAGACGCTGCGCTTGCGGGACTGAGCTTCTGCACAGCTTGGTGCTCCACACATCGGTGAGCGGTGGTGATCGGGATACTGGCTCAGTGAGACAGGTGGACTATGACAAGCGGCTGCACCGTGGCTACGCCAGCGGACGGGCACTGACTGAGGGAGCCCGC
Source organism: Nocardioidaceae bacterium (assembly GCA_013696745.1). GTDB lineage: Bacteria > Actinomycetota > Actinomycetes > Propionibacteriales > Nocardioidaceae > JACCXZ01. Next base: position 10,106 of record JACCXZ010000202.1, read on the forward strand.
CACACTGTGGGCCTCCAGCCCGCAGGTCGCCACATCCGTCACACACGCACCGTCGATCGGGAGAACATACCTCCGGAACGGCTGACGAGGTTCGTTCTCCCGATCGATGGGACACACGTGACTGGTGTGACAGCGCGGCGACAGGCCCGGGCTGAGGGGAGCGACCATTCGGTCAGCGCCGTCCAGCCCCGAACGCGGGCTCAGCCGGTGGCCAGGTGCGACTGGGCCACCCAGCTGGCGTGCAGCCGGGCGTAGGTGCCACCAGCACCGACAAGGTCGTGGTGGTTGCCCTTCTCGGCCAGGCGGCCGCCGTCAAACACCAGGATCTCGTCGGCCTGCTCGGCGGTGGACAGCCGGTGCGCGATCACCACGGCGGTCCGCCCGGTCAGCAGCCGGTTCAGGGCCGCGGTGATCCGGAGCTCGGTCTGCGGGTCGACGGCGCTGGTCGCCTCGTCGAGCACGAGCAGGTCGGGGTTGGCGAGGTACGCCCGCACCAGGGCGACGAGCTGTCGCTCCCCCGCGGACAGCGACTCCCCCCGCTGCCCGACCTCAGTGTCCAGACCGGCCGGCAGCGCGGCGTACCAGTCGGCCAGACCCAGGTCCTCGACCGCCTGTCGCAGCTCGCGCGCCGATGCACCGGGCTTGCCGTAGCGCAGGTTCTCGGCGAGCGTCGCGTCGAACAGGAAGCCTTCCTGCGGCACCATCACGACCCGGCCGCGCAGCGAGGCGAAGCTCACCTCGCGCAGGTCGACGCCACCGATCGTGACGTGTCCCTGGTCGGGGTCCATCAACCGGCAGAGCAGCTTGGCGAAGGTGGTCTTCCCCGACCCCGTCTCACCGACCACGGCGATCCGGGCCCGGGCCGGGATGTCGACGTCGACGTCCCGCAGCACCACAGGCCCGCTGGGGTACGCATAGGTGACGTGCCGGACCTGTGCCGGCAGCGGACCCGTCGGCAGCGCCGAGCCGTCCTCACCGGGGTCCACCACGTCCGCGGGAGTGTCCAGGACGCCGATCACCCGGCGCCAGGAAGCTATCGCGTTCTGCGCCTCGGTGATGACCTGCGTGGCCGTGGTCACCGGCCCGACGAACAGCGACACCAGGAACGCGAAGGCGACCACACCGCCGATGCTCAGCTCGCCGGCCAGACCCAGCAGCACGCCGAGCACGACCACGCCGCCGTTGGCCAGGCCGCCGGCCAGGCCGGCCGAGGCGAACGTCACCGCCACCAGCCGCTGGGCCCGGATGTTGGCCGACAGGTTGGCGCCGATGCTGGCGTCGATGCGCGCCTGGGTGCGGCCGGCGATGGCGTGCGCCCGCACCACCGACGCCCCGACGACCGGCTCGGAGACGGCCGAGAGCATGTCACCGACGCTCGAGCGGACCTTGGCGTACGCCCGGGTCATCCGTGGCTGGGTCAGGCGAAGACTGATGATCAGGGGCAGGAAGCAGAGCCACACGACGATGGTCAGCTGCCAGGAGTAGAAGGACATGATGGCCGTCGCGACCACCAGCTGGCCGATGCTGATGATCACGAGCAGGCCGCTGAACTGCAGGAACAGCGAGACCTGGTCCACGTCGGAGGTCACCCGCGACACCAGCGCACCGCGGCGCTCGGTGTCCTGGGTCAGCACCGGCAGGTCGTGCACGTGTCGGAACGCCTTGATCCGCAGATCGGCCAGACCCTGCTCGCTGGACCTGAACAGGCGGTACTTCATCGCGTACCCGGCGACTGCGGTGACCACGACCACGACCCCCGCCATCCCCAGATAGAGCCAGACCCGGTCCCGGTCGACACCGGTGTCGCCGAGCAACCCCTCGTCGAGCGTGCGCTGGATGACGACGGGGATCACCGAGGAGCCCAGGGTGGCCACCACCGCGAGCAGCAGCGTGACACCGAGTCCCTCGCGCAACGCCGGTGACAGCTGCAGGCCACGGCGCAGCGTGGCCCAGCCGCCGGCGGCGTCCCCACCGCTGATGGTGGAGCGCGTGACGGCAGGACTCACAAGGGCACTCATGGGCGTACCTCGCCGTCGACGTGCGCCTCGCGGGCGGTGTCGTAGGCATCGACGATGTCGCGGTACGCCGCGGAACGGGCCACCAGCTCGGCGTGCGGACCCCGGTCCACGATCCGTCCGTCGCGCAGGAACAGCACCTCGTCGGCCAGCGCAATGGTCGCCTTGCGGTAGGCCACGACCAGGACCGTGGCACCCCCAGCACGTGAGTGCTCCCGCAGCGCGGCGAGGATCCGCGCCTCCACGTCGGGGTCCAGGGCACTCGTCGCGTCGTCCATCAGCAGTAGCCGCGGTCTGCGTACGAGGGCCCGCGCCAGCGCCAGCCGTTGGCGCTGACCGCCCGACAGGGTGGTCCCTCGTTCCCCCAACCGGGAATCGATGCCGCCCGGGAGCGCCTGCACGAAGCCCTGCGCCTGCGCGACAGCCAGCGCCTCGAGGATCTCCGAGTCGTCGACAGGCAGACCGAGGGTGACGTTCTCACGGACCGTGTCATCGAAGAGGAAGGTGTGCTGCGGGACGAGCGCGACGGCGCCGGCCAGGGACTCGTGCGACAGCGCGCGCAGGTCCACGCCGTCGACCTTGATGCTGCCCTCGGTCGGGTCGAACAGCCGGATCAGCAGCGACGACAATGTGCTCTTGCCGGCGCCGGTCAGGCCCACCAGCGCGACGGTTCGGCCGGGCTCGACGTCGACGACGACGCCGCGCAGCACCGCGGTGGAGCTGTCGGGGTAGCGGTAGCCCACGTGGTCGACGGACAGGGAGAGGGGACCGTCCCCGGGCAACCGCTCGGTGCCGTACGTCGCCTCCCCCGTGGCGTCGAGCACCGCGCGCACCCGGCGCCACCCGACCACGCTGCGGGGCAGCTCCCCCAGCACCCAGCCGAACGCGCGCACCGGGAACGCGATGACCGTGAACAGGTAGGCCACCTGCACCACGTCACCGGGCTCGGCCGCACCGGACATCACCCGCTCGACGCCCAGGGCGACGACGAGCAGCACCCCGATGCTGGGCAGTGCCTCCAGCACCGGGTCGAAGACGCTGCGGATGCGCCCGGCGGAGATGTTGGCGTCCCGCAGCTGGTACGACACCCTGGCGAACCGCTCGGTCTCGGCGGCGGCACGACCCAGCGTGGCCACCACCAGCGAGCCGTCGAAAGACTCGTGCGCCACCTCGCTGGTCACCGCTCGCAGCTGCTGCGCCCGGGCCACCCGCGGTGACAACAGGCGCTGGTAGCCCACGTTGATCACGAACAGCAGTGGGAACACGACCAGCCCGACAAGGGTGAGCACGACATCGGCGAAGAGCATCGCGACCACCGCGAACACCAGCATCGCCACGACGCCCAGCGCCATCGGCAGGGGCATCATCACGCCCCACGTGGCCTCGACGTCTGCGTTGGCGTTGGACAACAGCTGTCCGGTCGGGTGCCGGTGGTGCCAGCTCATCGGCAGCTCGAGGTAGCGCCGGGTCACCGCCCGGCGATACTGCGCCTGCAGCCGGTAGTAGACCAGGCCGCCGATCAGCCGTCGCGCGATGACGCCCAGGGCGCGCAACGTCGCCACGGCGACGAACAGCCCGACCGTCACGAGCGCGAGCCCGGTCTCCAGCCGTCCCCGCTCGAAGGACGGGACGATGACATGGTCGGTGGCCCAGCCCAGCACCCAGGCGTCGGCCACGGTCAGTGCTCCGTAGACAAGGCTGCCGAGCACGGCGATGGAGAACATCCGCCACTGCAGCCGGATGCCGTGACCGAGGATCCGGAAGCCCTGCCCGGTCGCGCCCTCGCCGGGCCGGTCGGCGGCGCCGGCCAGTGTGTCCGCGCTCACCGGACGACGTGCCCGGCCGTCCGCAAGGCGTCCTTGACCTGCGCGACCGAGAACTCACCGAAGTGGAAGACGGTGGCAGCCAGCACGGCGTCGGCACCGGCGGCGACGGCCGGCGGGAAGTGCGAGGGGTGACCCGCCCCGCCGCTGGCGATCAGTGGGACGTCGGTGACCGCGCGCACGGCGGCGATCATCTCCAGGTCGAAGCCGGACTTGGTGCCGTCGGCGTCCATCGAGTTGAGCAGGATCTCACCAGCACCGGCGCGGCAGCCGCGCGCGGCCCACTCGACCGCGTCCATGTCGACCGAGCATCGACCTCCGTGGGTGGTGACCTCGAAGCCGCTCGGCTGGTCCGCGCTGCGCCTGGCGTCGATGGACAGCACCAGCACCTGAGATCCGAAGCGCTGCGCCACCTCGGCGAGCACCGCTGGACGCTGGACCGCGGCGGTGACCATGGCGACCTTGTCGGCCCCGGCGCGCAGCAACCTGTCCACGTCCGCGGTGCTGCGTACGCCGCCACCCACGGTCAACGGGATGAAGACGTTCTCAGCCGTCCTCGAGACCACGTCGTACATCGTCTGGCGGGCGTCGGAGGAGGCTGTGATGTCCAGGAACGTCAGCTCGTCGGCACCGGCGGCGTCGTAGACCTCGCCCATCTCGACCGGGTCGCCGGCGTCGCGCAGGTCGGTGAAGCGCACACCCTTCACGACGCGTCCCGCGGTGACGTCCAGGCACGGGATGACTCGGACGGCCAGCGTCACGCCCGGACCCCGGCGGACTCCGCCACCGCGGCCAGAGCGTCCTCCAGCGTGAATGCGCCGGTGTACAGCGCGGTGCCGATGATGGCGCCCTCGACCCCGATGTCGGTGAGGGCGGCCAGCGTCAGCAGGTCCTCGATCGTGGAGACGCCGCCGGAGGCGACCACGGGGGCGTCGGTGCGCGCACACACCGACCGCAGCAGCTCCACGTTGGGGCCCTGCAGCATCCCGTCCTTGTGCACGTCGGTGACGACGTACCGGGCGCAGCCCTGCGCGTCGAGGCGGTCGAGCACGTCGTTCAGGTCGCCGCCGTCACGGGTCCAGCCGCGCGCTGCCAGCGTCGCGCCCCGCACGTCGAGGCCGATCGCGACCCGGTCGCCGTGCTCGGCGATGACCTCGGCGCACCACGCCGGATCCTCCAGCGCAGCGGTTCCGATGTTCACCCGGCGGCACCCGGTCGCCAGGGCGGCCGCCAGGGACTCGTCGTCGCGGATGCCCCCCGACATCTCCACGTCGACGTCGACCGCGCGGACGACCTCGTGGAGCAGCTCGCGGTTGTGGCCCCGCCCGAAGGCCGCGTCGAGGTCGACCAGGTGGATCCAGTCGGTGCCCGCGCGTTGCCACCGCAGGGCGGACTCGACCGGGTCGCCGAAGACTCGCTCGCTGCCGGCGACGCCCTGGACCAACTGCACGGCCCGTCCCTGCGACACGTCGATGGCAGGCAGCAGCTCCAAGGCCGGGCGAGGGGTCATGCACACAAGCCTAACGACCGGAAGCCGGGCTGATTCGCTCGAGGGCGGGACGTCCACCTTGCGTCGGCCTGGGTGGCTCCACTGCGTACCGCCCTTGGCATGTTGTCACCGCCCATGGGATGCAACCCGTGGGCGGTGCGGTTTACCCGGGGACCCTGGTAAACCGCCTAACCTGCGCGGCCGCCCCGCGGCGCGCCACCGCGGTCGGGGTACCACGGCTCGGAGTCGATCACCGCCGTCACCAGGTTCTGCAGTGCCGGGTCGGTGTCCTCGGCACCCCCGGTGCGCAGCTGCTTCGTCGAACCGTCCGCGTAGCGGACCAGCACCTCGTAGTCGAGCACGTCGCAACACAGTGACTGGTCCCCGGCTCGGGTCGTGGTGTCCTCGAGCACCTCCCGGTCGGCAGCGGCGAACACGTGCTCGTGGCGGGGGTGGCGCTCGGTGACTCGCCAGCTGCGCACGACGCCGGTCAGCCCACCCAGCTGGGTCATGCTGACGCTGACGACGGCGTCCCCGCTGGCGTCGTCGTCATCCCTGTCGTCCTCGGGGCTACCGTTCTCGCCACCGGTGTCGGCCGGCTGGTCGGACGCTGGATCGTCCGGGGCCGGTGGTGGAGTGCTTGCGCACCCGGCGAGCAGGAGGACGGCGAGCAACATGATGACGGGTCCTGGCCTCATGTCCCGTGAGCGCATGCCACTGGGACGGATCCGGGTCGGCGGCGGTTCCAGGTCGAGTGGCTCACAAGGTGGCCAGCCAGTTGCGCAGCAGGCGGCGACCGGCGGCACCGGACTTCTCCGGGTGGAACTGCGTAGCCCACAGCGGACCGTTCTCGACTGCGCACACGAAGCGGTCGCCCGCGTAGGACGTCCACGACACCGCAGGTGCGGCGAACGCCTCGTGTGCTGCCATCGTCCACTCCCGGGCGGCGTAGGAGTGCACGAAGTAGAAGCGCTCGTCCTGCAGCCCGTCGAACATCACGCTGTCGACGGCTGGCTCGACCGTGTTCCAACCCATGTGCGGCACGATCGGCGCCCGTAGCCGCTCGACGCTGCCGGGCCACTCGTCGCAACCCGACGTGGTCACGCCGTGCTCGACGCCTCGCGCGAACAGCACCTGCATGCCGACGCAGATGCCGAGCACCGGCCTACCACCGGCCAGCCGGGAACCGATGATCCGGGGTCCCGAGACCCCCCGCAGCCCAGCCATGCACGCGGCGTAGGCGCCCACGCCGGGCACCACCAGGCCGTCGGCCTCGACGCTGCGGCGCAAGTCGCTGGTCAGCTCGACCACGGCGCCGGCACGTTCCAGCGAGCGCACGACCGAGCGCAGGTTGCCCGAGCCGTAGTCGAGCACCGCCACTGTCGGAGCAGCCCCCGTGGCGACTGTCACAGGGCTCCCTTGGTGCTGGGCACCCCGGTCTCGCGGGGGTCGTGCGCCACGGCGTCACGCAGCGCCCGGGCGAGCGCCTTGAACTGTGCCTCGACCACGTGGTGCGGGTCGCGGCCAGCCAGCACGCGCACGTGCAGGCACAGGTGCGCGTGGAAGGCGAAGGTCTCCAGCACGTGGTGGGTCAGCGAGCCGATGTAGGGCACCCCGACGTTGCCGCCGCCGATCAGCGCGTGCTCCTGGCCGGGAGGCTCTCCGGTGTGCACGCAGTACGGCCGGCCGGACACGTCGACCGAGCACTGCACCAGTGCCTCGTCCAGCGGCACCAGTGAGTCCCCGAAGCGTCGGATGCCGCGCTTGTCGCCGAGCGCCTGGCGCACTGCCTGACCGAGTGCGATCGCGGTGTCCTCCACCGTGTGGTGCGCGTCGATCCAGGTGTCGCCTTTGGCGTCGACCCGCAGGTCGATCAGGCTGTGCCGGCTCAGTACGGTCAGCATGTGGTCGTAGAAGCCGACCCCGGTGTCGATCTCGTGCGCACCGGTGCCGTCGAGGTCCAGGTCCACGGTGATCGTGGACTCCGAGGTGGCGCGCTCGATGCGGGCGGTTCGGCTCATCGGGTGAGCTCCTTGCTCGTCGTGTCCAGGACCGACTCCAGTGCGGAGGCGAAGGTCTCCATGTCGGCGGCGGTGCCGATCGTCACCCGCAACCATCCCCCGGGACCAGTCTCGCGGATCAGCACCCCGTGATCGACCAGGGCCTGCCAGATCGCGTGCCGGTCGGCGAACTGGCCGAACAGCACGAAGTTGGCATCGGACTCGGCCACCTCGAGACCCAGACCTCGCAACGTGCTGACCGTGAGGTCCCGCTCGGCACGCAGCGTGTCCACCTGCGCGAGCAGCGAGTCGGCGTGCCGGAGCGCGGCGCACGCCGCTGCCTGGGTGAGCGAGGACAGGTGGTAAGGCAGCCGCACCACCCGCAGCGCGTCGACGACCGCCTCGTCGGCGCTCAGGTAGCCCAGCCGGGCGCCGGCGAGCGCGAACGCCTTGCTCATCGTGCGGGTGACCACCAGCCGCGGGCGACCCTCGAGCAGTGACAGGGCGCTCAACGTGCCCGCCCGGCGGAACTCCGCGTACGCCTCGTCGACGACGACCACCGCACCGGCAGCCGCGTCATGGACGGCTTCGATGTGCTCCAGCGGCAGCGCGGTCCCGGTGGGGTTGTTCGGCGAGGTGAGCAAGACCACCGAGGGCCCCTCGGACCGGACCAGGCGCACCGCGTGCTCGAGGTCCAACGTGAAGTCCTCGGCGCGGTGGCCGGCGACCCAGCGGGTGTGGGAGTCGCGGGCGTACTCGGGGTACATCGAGTACGTCGGCGCGAACGAACACACGGTGCGTCCGGGGCCGCCGAAGGCCTGCAGCAGCTGCAGCATCACCTCGTTGGACCCGTTGGCCGCCCACACCTGCTCGGGACGGCGGCCGTGGCCCAGGTAGTCGGCCAGTCCGGTGCGCAGCTGCCATGCCTCACGATCGGGGTAGCGGTTGAGGGCACCGGCTGCGGAGGCGACTGCCTCGGTGAGCTCGGCCACCGCGGCGGCGTCGGGTGGGTACGGGTTCTCGTTGGTGTTCAGGCGCACCGGCACGTCGATCTGCGGGGCACCGTACGGCTCGACGCCGCGAAGCTCCGGGCGCAGCGGCAACGCGTCGATCCCGGTCGCTTCGGGATCGCTCATGCCGGACCGGAGGCGACGCGGATGCTGACGGCCGCACCGTGTCCGGGCAGGTCCTCGGCCTCGGCCAGCGTCACGACCTGGGCCGCGACCTCCCGCAGCGCGGCCTCGTCGTACGTGACGACCTGCACGTTCTTGCAGAACGCACGCACCGAGAGTCCCGAGGAGTGGGCCGCGCAGCCGGCCGTCGGCAGCACGTGGTTGGAACCGGCGCAGTAGTCGCCCAGTGAGACCGGCGCCCACGGACCCACGAAGACGGCGCCCGCGTTGCGCACCCGCATGGCCAGCGACTGCGCGTCGCGAGTCTGGATCGCGAGGTGCTCCGCCGCATAGGCATCTACCACCGCGAGTCCCTGCTCGACGTCGTCGACGAGCACGGTGGCCGACTGCACCCCGGACAGGGCGGTACGGATGCGTTCCTCGTGCTTGGTCTGCGGCACCTGCAGCTCCAGCTCGACGTCGACCGCGTCGGCGAGGGAGACCGAGTCGGTGACCAGCACGCTCGCCGCCAGCGGGTCGTGCTCGGCCTGGCTGATCAGGTCGGCGGCGACGTGCGTGGCGTCGGCGCTCCCGTCTGCGAGCACCGCGATCTCGGTGGGTCCGGCCTCGGAGTCGATGCCGACCCGGCCCTTGAGCATCCGCTTGGCGGCGACGACGTAGATGTTGCCCGGACCCGTGACCAGGTCGACAGGCGCACAGGAGCCGGCGCCGTAGGCGAACATCGCGATCGCCTGGGCGCCGCCGACGGCGTACACCTCATCGACGCCCAGCAGCGCACACGCGGCGAGGATGGTGGGATGGGGCAGGCCACCGAACTCCGCCTGCGGAGGGCTGGACAGCGCGATCGACCCCACCCCGGCCACCTGGGCGGGCACCACGTTCATCACCACGCTGGAAACGAGCGGGGCCAGACCGCCGGGGACGTACAACCCGACCCGCGACACCGGGACGATCCGCCTGAGCACGCAGCCCCCGGGCACCACCTCGGTGCTGACGTCGTGCTCGAGCTCGGCCTGTGCACTGCGCCGCAACCGGGCGATCGCCTCCTTCAGCGCCGTCCGGACCTGCGGCTCGAGCCGGTCGAGGGCCTCGTCCAGGGCCACCCGCGGCACGACGATGTCCTCGAGCTCGACCCGGTCCAGTCGCCGGGAGGCGTCGAGCACCGCGTCGAGCCCTCGATGCCGGACGTCGTCGCAGATGGGCCGGACGACGTCGAGGGCGGCTTCGACGTCGAAGGGGGCGCGAGGGAGGACGGCGCCGTAGTCCGGGACCGATGCCCCGGCTGCACGCAGGTCGATGCGGCGGATCATGCGCTTAGTCTACGAACGGTGCACAGGGGCGACGGTAGGGTGCTGTCCGTGCATGCCGCGCTGCCGATGTTCCCGCTCGGGGCGGTGCTGTTTCCCGGCATGCAGCTACCGCTGCACGTCTTCGAGGACCGCTACCGCAGCCTGGTGCAGCATCTCCTGCAGCTGCCTGAGCAGCGGCGGAACTTCGGCATCGTCGCCATCCGTGAGGGATACGAGGTCGGCAGCCACGGCATGCAGTCCGCACACCGCGTCGGCTGCGAAGCCCGACTGGCAGCGGTCCGTTCCCACTCCGACGGCCGGTACGACATCGGCGTCATCGGCCGGCGCCGGCTGCGCCTGCTCGAGATGGACACCTCCGGGCCGTACCTCCTCGGCCAGGTGGAGTACCTGGACGAGCCCGAGGGACCTGGCCCGGCGCTCGCCGCCGAGCGTGCGCTGGAGGTGTTCGCCGCCTACCGGGCCGCGCTGGGCCAGGCTCGCGACGTTCCGGACAGCGACCACCCGGGCCAGGCCGTGCCCCTGTCCTACTCCCTGGCCGGCGTTGTCGCACTCACCCTCCGCGAGCGCCAGGAGCTGCTCGAGTGCGAGAGCGCCTCGGCCCGGCTTGCGCTGCTCAGCTCGATGCTGGTGGACGAGCTCGCCGCCATGCGGGCGGTCCCGAGCCTGCCGGCCACTGAGCTGTCCCGTACCGCGTGGTCCCCCAACTAGCCGTGGGCGCACGTTCCTCGCCAGGCCGTGGAGGCACCCCGGCCACTGTGCTCCTGGACCGGCTCGGCCTGACGTACGTCCGGCACAGCTACCCGCACCACCGGAGCACGACCTCCTACGGCGCTGAGGCAGCAGAGCTCCTTGGCGCGGACCCCGACCAGGTGTTCAAGACGCTGCTGGCTCGTGTCGACGGCGCGCTCACCGTGGCGATGGTGCCGGTCTCGACCGCACTGGACCTCAAGGCCCTGGCCACGGCATGTGGTGCCAAGCGCGCGACGATGGCCGAACCGGCCCAGGCCGAACGCAGCTCGGGCTACGTGATCGGCGGGATCTCGCCCATCGGTCAGCGCACACGCCTGCCGAGCGTGCTGGACCGCAGTGCCTGGGACTTCAGCACCGTCCTGGTGTCCGGTGGCCGGCGAGGCTTCGACATCGAGCTGTCCCCGGACGCGATCGTGGCGGCCACCGGTGCGATGG
>JACCXZ010000001.1 GCA_013696745.1 Nocardioidaceae bacterium
GGTCCGCAGCGGTGTCGTGCCCTCGCTGCTGGAGTTCATGGACCGCACCAGTGTGCACGCCGTCAACGACTCCTGCCGGCTCGGCTTCGGCGGCGAGGTCGGTGCGTTGGTGCTCGCCCAGTCCGACGCGTCCAGCGTACGGGCCAAGGAGGAGATCGCGCTCCTCGCGGATCTGCTCGCTGACGCCGGCGCTCTCGACGTGGTGGTCGCCGCCGACCAGGCCGAGGGTGCCCTGTTGCTGGCGGCGCGTCGGCAGGTGCTGACTGCCTTCGAGAGCCTCGGGGCGGCGCTGATCGACGACGTGTGCGTCCCGCGGGACCGTCTCGCCGCACTCGTCGACGGTGTGGAGGCGCTCGCGACCAGCGCCGGCCTCACCGTGGGCCTGTTCGGCCATGCTGGGGACGGCAACTTCCACCCGACCGTGGTGTTCGACGCCTCCGTACCTGAGCAGGTGGCCGCAGCCAACCGACTGTTCGAGGACATCATGCTGCTCGGGCTCGACCTCGGCGGGACCATCACCGGTGAGCACGGCGTCGGCACACTCAAGCGCGACCTGCTCGTACGCGAGGTCGGTGAGGTGTCGATGCGGGTGCACCGAGGGATCAAGACCGCGCTCGATCCGATGGGGATCCTCAACCCCGGCAAGGTCTTCTGACGGGCGTCAGGTGGGGGGTAGGGCCGGCTGGACCTGTCCGATCACCTCGGCCAGCCGGATGCTGCCACCGAGTGCCCCCGGCGCCGTGGCGGTCAACGTGACGACGTCACCGTCCTCGAGGAAGGTCCGCTGCGTCCCGTCGCCCAGGGTGATCGGCTGGGTGCCGCCCCAGGACAGCTCGAGCAGGGATCCGCGTTCGTCGGCCCGTGGTCCGGACACGGTGCCCGACGCGAACAGGTCTCCTGCCCGCAGCGATGCGCCGTTGGCCGTCAGGTGGGCGAGCATCTGGGCGGGGGACCAGTACGTCGAGGCGTACGGCGGGGTCGCCACCAGGGTGTCGTTGACCCACACCTCGAGGCCGATGTCGTAGCCGGCAGGCTCCTCGACGCCGAGGTACGCCGGCGGCGCCGGGTACTGGCCCGGGAGCCGTGTTCGGGCCTGCGCGAGGGCGTCGAGCGGGGTGATCCACGCGGCGATCGAGGTGCCGAACGACTTGCCGGCGAACGGCCCGAGCGGGACGTACTCCCAGGCCTGGATGTCGCGCGCCGACCAGTCGTTGAGGAGGGTCACGCCGAACACGTGGTCGCCGAATGCGTTGGTGGGAACACGGTCACCGCGACCGGACGGCACCCCGACGACGAACCCGACCTCGGCCTCGAGATCGAGGCGCTGGGTGGGACCGAACTCAGGTCGCTCGTCGCCGCGTCGCTGCCCGCACGGGCGGCGCACGTCGCTGCCCGAGACGACCACGGTGCCGGAGCGCCCGTGGTAGCCGATCGGCAGATGCCTCCACGCCTCGGGAAGCCAGGTGCCGTCCGGACGCAGGATCGCGCCGACGTTGCTCGCGTGGTGCTCGGAACAGTAGAAGTCGACGTAGTCGCCGACCACGATCGGCAGCACGAGTCTGACGTCGTGCAGCGGCAGCAGGAACGGCTCCACGGCGTCGCGGTGCCCGGGCACCGACAGCAGGGACGTGAGCCAGTCACGGGTCTCCCGCCAGGCCACCGGCCCGGCAGCCAGGAACGGGTTCAGGGTGCGTGCCCGGAACACCTGGGCACCGTCGATGAGCTGCAGCGACCCCAGCGGTGCCAGGTCGAGCACGTACCCACCGATGCGGACACCTACCCGGGGGTTGTCGTCCCCGACGGAGAACACGCCGAAGGGGAGGTGGTCCACGTCGTACCCCGACCCGGCGGCTCCCGGCACCCAGCTACTCATGCGCGCCACCGTAGCCGCACGTCGTCGTTGTAGTTGTCGCAGCAGTCGCCGAGATGGTACGAGAGAGACATGGTCTTCTACCGGTCCGTCGGCGACGTCCCACCCAAGCGGCACACCCAGCACCGCGACCCCCGCGGCACCCTCTACCGTGAGGAGCTGATGGGCGAGGAAGGGTTCTCCTCGGACTCCTCCTTGCTCTACCACCGCGGCGTTCCGTCCTCGATCGTGGACTCGCTCGTGTGGGAGCTGCCCGAACAAGACACGGTCGCGAACCATCCGCTGACGCCACGGCACCTGCGCCTGCACGACCTGTTCGACGACGACGACCGCGACCTCGTGAACGGGCGACGCCTCGTGCTGGGCAACGCCGACGTACGGCTGTCCTACGTCGTCGGAGCGTCGACCTCACCGCTGTACCGCAACGCCACCGGTGACGAGTGTGTGTTCATCGAGTCCGGCGAAGGTGTGCTCGAGACGGTGTTCGGGGCGGTTGCGTTCCGCGCCGGCGACTACGTGCTGGTCCCGCGGGCCGCCACACACCGTTGGGTGCCGCGCGGTCGGGTGCAGGCGTACACGATCGAGGCCGCCGGCCACATCGGTCCACCCAAGCGTTACCTCTCGCGTTTCGGACAGCTGCTGGAGCACGCGCCGTACTGCGAGCGCGACCTGCACGGTCCGCTGCAGCCCATGCTGGTCGAGGGGGCCGACGTCGAGGTGCTCGTCAAGCACCGCGGCGACGGGCCGGCGGGCCTGGTCGGAACGCGGATGATTTACGCGTCGCACCCGTTCGACGTCATCAGCTGGGACGGTTGCCTGTACCCGTACACGTTCAACGTGAGTGACTTCGAGCCGATCACCGGTCGCGTGCACCAGCCGCCGCCGGTGCACCAGGTCTTCGAGGGCCACAACTTCGTGGTCTGCAACTTCTGTCCGCGCAAGGTGGACTACCACCCGCTGGCCGTGCCGGTGCCCTACTACCACTCCAACGTGGACAGCGACGAGGTGATGTTCTACGTCGGCGGTGACTACGAGGCCCGCAAGGGATCCGGCATCAACGTCGGTTCGATCTCGCTGCATCCGGGCGGTTTCGCGCACGGTCCGCAGCCGTCGGCGATCGAGGCATCCCTGGGTGCGGAGTACTTCGACGAGCTCGCGGTGATGGTCGACACCTTCCGTCCGCTCGACCTGGGGGAAGGTGGGATCGCCGCCGAGGACCCGGGTTACGCCTGGACCTGGGCCGGCCGGGGGCCCGAGGACGGCGCCGACGGCGGGCCGGCCGTCTTCAGCAACAGCTGAGTGATCACTGCTCGACCGGCGCGTGTACGTCGACCCGTTCGAGGTTGCGCACCGACCGGGAAGCCAATGCCAGCAGGGCGATCGCGACGTACGCGATGCCGCTGACCAGCAGCACGTCGCGATAGCCGAACACCTCCCCGAGCGGACCGTAGGCGAGCTGGCCGATCGGCATCGCGACGAAGGAGCCGAGCGCGTCGTAGGAGTAGGCGCGGGAGAGCATGTCGTCCTCGATGTTCTCCTGCAT
>JACCXZ010000039.1 GCA_013696745.1 Nocardioidaceae bacterium
CCGATGTGTGTGCAGATGTGTCCGGTCCGGTGGCAGGGCGTCGTCCGAACGGTTGATGTCCATCCACATCGGGGCTTCTCGCAGCGCAGAGTAGTGTCCCGAACCACGTCCGGAGACGACAGGAGACGAACAGCGATGGCCAACCAGACCACCAGTGACATCGCGGTCTCGGCCTCCCCGGCCCAGGTGATGTCGGTCATCGCCGACTTCGGGGCCTACCCCGAGTGGGCGACCGGTGTGCGCGAGTGCGAGGTCACCGTGCCGGGTGCCGACGGGCGGGCCGAGCAGGTGCGCTTCGTGCTGGATGCCGCGCCGATCCGTGACGAGTACACGCTGACCTACACCTGGTCCGGGAACGCGTCGGTGACCTGGGCGCTGGCGCAGGGCCACATGATCAAGGCGATGGATGGTGCGTACGTCCTGTCGGAGCAGCCAGACGGAACCACCGAGGTGACCTACCGGCTCGCCGTCGACGTCGCCATCCCACTGCTCGGCATGCTCAAGCGCAAGGCCGAGAAGGTCATCATCGACACCGCGCTGAAGGGCTTGAAGAAGCGAGTCGAGGCGACCGAGGCAGGCGATGGACAAGCACACTGACGCCGGCCGAGACCCCACCGGCGGTGCTCAGCGGGAGCCACTCGGGACGCTGGGTGAGGAGGCCGTCAAGCTGCTGACCCAGGCCGCCGCGTGGGCCAGCGAGCAACAGTCCCGCGTACCGCCCCAGGGCGAAGGTCCGGACGAGCCGTGCCCGTCGTGCGGGTCCACGGCTCCCGACGCGGCCTGCACGTGGTGCCCGATCTGTCAGGCTGCGGCCTTCCTGCGCTCGACCAACCCGGAGCTCAGCGCTGCGGTGCACAGCACCGTGGTGTCCATGAACGACCTCGTCCGCACCGTGCTGGACTCGTGGGCCCAGCTCCAGCACCAGCACCGACCCCACCGAGGGTCACAGGAGCAGGGTGGTGACGGATGGGGCTGACCGTCGGCGTCGACATCGGCGGCACGAAGATCGCCGCCGGGGTCGTCGACGAGCAGGGCCGCATCCTGCAGGTCGTGATCGAGGTGACGCCCGCGGCGGACCCGGAGGCGCTCGCCGACGCCGTGGCCACAGGTGTACAGAAGCTGCGCCGGGACCACGACGTCGAGGCTGTCGGGATCGGTGCGGCCGGCTTCGTCGACGTCGACCGCTCGACGGTCCTGTTCGCGCCCAACATCGACTGGCAGGACGAACCTCTCGGCGCCTACGTCGCGAACCGGGTTCAAATCCCGGTGGTCGTGGAGAACGACGCCAACGCAGCAGCGTGGGGCGAGTTCCGGTTCGGGGCCGGCGAGGACGTGGACGATCTCCTGTTCGTCACCGTAGGGACCGGCATCGGGGGCGGCATGGTGTCCCGCGGCGAGCTGGTCCGCGGGACGTACGGAGTCGCCTGCGAGGTCGGACACGTACGGGTCGTCCCGGCCGGGATGCGTTGTGGGTGCGGACGCTACGGCTGCTGGGAGCAGTACGCCAGCGGCAGCGCGCTGGTACGCGAGGCTCAGGACCGCATGCAGTCGGAGCTGCCGGAGGCCGCGCCGCTGGCTGCGCTGGTCGGCTCCGACCCGGCGCTGATCACCGGACCGATGGTCACCGAGCAGGCCCGGGCCGGCGACGAGCTGTGCATCGACCTGCTGGCCGATGTCGGACGCTGGCTCGGGGAGGGGATCGCCGGTCTCACCGCCGTCCTCGACCCTTCGGTGGTGGTGATCGGCGGGGGTGTCGCCGCTGCCGGTGAGCTGCTCCTGGGCCCCGCCCGGGCTGGCTTCGTACGCACGCTGCCGGCCGCCGTGCACCGGACCCATGCGCAGCTGCGGCTTGCCACGCTGGGCAACGAGGCAGGGTTGATCGGCGCCGCAGACCTGGCCCGCGCACGCTGATGGGAGCGTGGCGATGAGCGTGGACGGTACGGTCCGGTCCCGGCCCGGGATGCTGGAGCGGTTGGCCGTGGGGATCGACATCGGCGGTACCAAGGTCGCCGCCGGGGTCGTCGACGAGTCTGGCCACGTGCTGGAGCGGCTACGTCGTGACACACCGACCACGAGCCCTTCGGCGGTCGAGGACATCATTGCCGAAATCGTCACCGAGCTCCGCCGGCGCCACCGCATCTACAGCGTGGGCGTCGGCGCCGCCGGGTTCGTCGACGCCACCCGCTCCTCGGTGCTCTTCGCGCCCCACCTCGCCTGGCGACACGAGCCGTTGCGCGACGCGTTGCGGCGTCGGACCGGGCTTTCGGTCGTGGTCGAGAACGACGCGAACGCGGCCGCCTGGGCGGAGTGGCGCTTCGGGGCGGCACGCAACGAGGAGGATCTCGTCTGCATCACGTTGGGCACCGGTATCGGTGGTGCGCTGCTGTTCAACGGCGCCGTGCACCGTGGCAGGTTCGGGATCGCCGGCGAGTTCGGCCACATGCAGGTCGTACCTGCGGGGCACCGCTGTGAGTGCGGCAACCGTGGGTGCTGGGAGCAGTACGCCAGTGGCAATGCACTCGTCCGGGAGGCACGCGAGCTGGCCAGGGCGAACTCGCCTGTCATTCACCACCTGCTCAGCAGCGCCGGCGGGGATCCCGGGGCCATCACCGGGCCGTCGGTCACCGCAGCCGCACAGGCAGGGGACCCGGCTGCCGTGGAACTTCTCGCCGAGGTCGGGCAGTGGCTCGGCGTCGGCATCGCCTCCCTCGCGGCGGCTTTCGATCCGGGAATGTTCGTGATCGGTGGAGGCGTTTCCGATGCCGGGGACCTGCTGATCGCGCCGGCCAGGGACAGCTATCGCAGGACGCTGACCGGACGCGGCTTTCGGCCCGAGGCGCGCATCCTTCGGGCACAGCTGGGCAACGAGGCCGGCATGATCGGCGCCGCTGACCTGGCCCGGGTCGAGCGTCGTCGGCGACGACGCGGTCGCGGCAGTCGGTCCCGGGCACGTGCGACCCGGCCGGTGCTGGGCGGCGCTACCGATCGACGAGCGTGACCTCGAAGGTCTGACGGTCGGCGCGGTAGACGTGGTTGCCGAGCTCCACGGCACGTCCGGCGTCGTCGAACGCGGTCCGACTCATGGTCAGCAGGGGTGCTCCCCGGTGCTCGCCGAGCAGACCCGCCTCTCGGGCGTCGGCCCGCCGCGCGCCGATACGCTGGTGCGCGACGCGCAGGTGGATGCCGACCGACCGCATCGCCTCGTACAGACCGACCCGGTCGAGGTCGACCGTCGCGAGGTCGATGACGTCGAGCGGGATGACGTTGTGCATGACCGCGAGCGGCTCGTCTCCCACGCTGCGCAGCCGGTGCAGGTCCCACACCACGCTGCCACTCGGGATCTGCAGCTCGGCGAGTGTGTGCTCGTCGGCTTCGAGCGGTCGGCACCCGAGCACCCGCGTGTGCGGGTCCTGGCCTGCGCGCTGCAAGTCTTCATTGAGGCTGGTGAGCTCGACCGGCCGACGGATCTGTCCCTGGACCACCTGGGTCCCCACGCCACGCTTGCGGACCAGCAGGCCCTTGTCGACGAGCACCGAGATGGCTTGTCGCATGGTGGGCCGCGACAGGCCGAGGTCGGCGGCGAGTGCCACCTCGTTGGTGATCCGGTCCCCGGGTGCGAGGTCACCGGTGCTGATCGCACGCTCGAGCTGCTCGGCGACCTGGGAATACAACGGGAGCCGGCTCGAGCGATCGATCCTGATGCTGGGGTGCGACATGGGGCGCTCCGGGGCCGGGAGATCGGGCTCAGCGTAGTACAGCCTGGGTAAGTATGTGCGGATGTCTTTATGTCAAGACAAAGGCTTGACATAGTCTTGTGACCGGGACGACACTTCGACGACATGAGTACGAACTCCACGCCGGCTCGCATCGCCGCCGCTCCGATCTCCTGGGGCGTCAGCGAAGTACCCGGCTGGGGTCACCAGCTCCCAGTGGACCGGGTGGTGGGCGAGATGGCCGCGCTGGGGATCGCTGCGACCGAGTTCGGCCCGGACGGCTTCCTGCCCGACGACCCGCAAGCCAGGGCCGCGTACCTGACCCGGCACGGTCTCGGAGCGGTGGGCGGCTTCCTGCCCGTGGTGCTGCACGAGCGCGGAACGGACCCGATGCCGCAGGTGGACGCCTTCGTCACCGGATGCCTGGCCGCCGACGCGGGCGTGGTCGTCCTCGCCGCACACACCGGTTGCGAGGGCTACGACTCCCGCCCCTTCCTGGACGACGACGGCTGGCAGACGCTGCTGGACAACGTCGACCGACTGGCGGCGCACTGCCGTGACCGCGGCGTCGTGGCCGCCCTGCACCCGCACGTCGGGACGATGATCGAAAGCTGTGCCGAGGTCGAACGGGTGCTGGCCGGCTCCGACATCGGGCTCTGTCTCGACTCGGGGCACCTGCTGGTCGGGGGGACCGATCCGGTCCTGCTCGCCCACGACCACCCCGACCGTGTCGTTCACGTGCACCTCAAGGACGTCGACGATGTGCTGGCGCAGCGGGTGCGGAACGGGGACCTGACGTTCGCCGACGCCGTGCGAGCCGGGCTGTTCGTGCGGTTGGGCACCGGAAGCGTGGACGTCACCGAGATCATCCTGACCCTGCAGGCGCACGCGTACGCCGGCTGGTACGTCCTGGAGCAGGACGTGATGCTCGACAGCGCGGACTCGGGCGAGCAGGTCGCGGCCGACGTGCGCGCCAGCCTGGATCACGTTCGGCGGGCCCTGGCATGAACGGTGGCTTCGAGGTGCTGACCATGGGTCGGGTGGGCGTCGACATCTACCCTCACCAGCTCGGGGTCGGCCTGGAGGACGTGCAGACCTTCGGGAAGTACCTGGGCGGCAGTGCCACCAACGTGGCGGTGGCCGCGGCACGGTACGGCCGGCGCGCCGCCGTCATCACCCGCACCGGGGACGACCCGTTCGGTCGCTTCGTACACCAGGCGCTGCGGTCCTTCGGCGTCGACGACCGCTTCGTCTCCAGCGTGGCGCACCTGCCGACGCCGATCACGTTCTGCGAGATCTTCCCGCCCGACGACTTCCCGCTGTACTTCTACCGGCTGCCGGCGGCGCCGGACCTGCAGATCAGTGCCGACGAGCTCGACCTCGACGCGATCCGGGCCGCAGACGTGTTCTGGGTCACCGGCACCGGACTGTCCGAGGAGCCGAGCCGTGGCGCGACCATGGCCGCCCTGGCTGCCCGTGGGCGGCGGGGGATCACGGTGCTCGACCTGGACTACCGGCCGATGTTCTGGCCGGACCCGGACACGGCCCACCAGGCGATCAGTGCCGCGCTCCCGTACGCCACGGTGGCGGTCGGCAACCTCGAGGAGTGCGAGATCGCGGTGGGCGAGCGTGAGCCGGTGGCCGCCTCGCGGGCCTTGCGGGCAACCGGCGTCGAGCTGGCCGTCGTCAAGCAGGGACCGGCCGGTGTGCTGGGGAACCGTGGCCAGGGGTCGGTCGTGGTGCCACCGGTGCCGGTGGAGGTCGTCAACGGCCTCGGGGCCGGTGATGCCTTCGGCGGAGCCCTGTGCGAGGGACTGCTGGCCGGTTGGGAGCTGGATCGGGTGCTCGGGTTCGCCAACGCAGCCGGCGCGATCGTCGCGTCGCGGCTGGCCTGCGCCGACGCCATGCCGACCAGCGCCGAGGTCGAGCAGCTCTTGATCGGTCACGGGGTGGCCCCGCTACGAACCTATGGTCACGGGGCC
>JACCXZ010000044.1 GCA_013696745.1 Nocardioidaceae bacterium
ACCCGGAAGTTAAGCCTTTCAGCGCCGATGGTACTGCACGGGGAACCGTGTGGGAGAGTAGGACGTCGCCGGACAACAATCCACCAGACGCGGGTGGTTGCCTTTCAGGGCAGCCCCCCGCGTCTGCACGCGCGCTCCCAGTCATGTGGAGGTGCGGTAAGCGGAGTCAACGGGTACACCTTGCGGATGGTCACAGATCCTCGGTCGAGCAACGTCGATGCGCCAGTCATCGTGGTCGGGGGCGGCATCGCGGGGGTTGCCTGCGCGCGGCAGATCGTGGCCGGCGGCTGCCCGTCGTCATCTGGGACCGAGGCCGTCGAATCGGCGGCCGCATGGCCGTCCTGACGGTGGAGGGGCGGGCCGTCGACATCGGTGCGTCGGACCTCACGGTGCGTGATCCCGGCTTCGAAGAGGTCGTCGAGTCGTGGCACGCCCGAGGGCTGGCACGACCCTGGACGAACACCTTCCACCTCGGCGGACCGGACGGACTCCGAGAGACCACCAGCGGGCCGCTGCGCTGGGCCGCACCTGCCGGACTGCGTTCGCTCGTGGAGGACCTGGCAGACGGCATCGAGGTGGTACGGGCGACCGTGAGCCAGGTGGGACCGGGTCCTCGTGTGGACGGGTACGACGCAAGCGCGGTGGTGCTGGCGAGTGCTGGTGGTGGCGGTGTTGGCCAGCTGAGGCCTCAACGGCGCCATAACTCGAGCATCGGCACACCTGGCGGGGTGAAGCTCATGACCTGCCCGTAGAACGACAGCTCGGCTTCCAGGGCGCTGACGATGGACTCCGCCCGGCGCAGCCCGTGCGACTCACCCGCATAGGCGAGGTAGGCGTGCGGGATGCCTTGGGAGACCAAAGCGTCGCGGAAGCGCTCGGACTGCGCCGGCGGCACGACCGGGTCGTCGAGGCCCTGCACGAGCAGCACCGGGCAGGCCAGGCCGTCGGCGTGGTTGAGCGGTGCGCGCTCGTCGTAGAGCGCCTCGGCCTCGGGCAGCGGACCGATGAGACCGTCGATGTAGCGCGACTCGAAGTCGTGGGTCTGCGCCACGAAGTCCTTGAGCTCGGCCACCCCGAACCACGACGCACCGCAGGCGAAGACGTCGGTACCGGTGAGCGCCGCGAGCACCGTCCAGCCTCCTGCGGATTTGCCGCGGATCGCCAACCGGTCCCGGTCGGCGAGTCCGGCATCGGCGAGCGCCAGCACGGCCGCCACCGTGTCCTCCACGTCGACGACACCCCACTGCCCCCGCAGCCGCTCGCGGTACGCCCGTCCGTACCCGCTGGACCCGCCGTAGTTGACGTCCACGACCCCGATGCCCCTGCTGGTGAAGTACGCGTACATCGGGTTCAGCAACGGAGGGACGTGTGCCGTCGGGCCACCATGCACGAACGCCACGTAGGGCGGAAGCTCCGCCGGGGGCGCGACGGCGTCGGGGTGGCGTGGCGCGTACACGAAGCAGTGCACGTCCCGGTCCGCGCCGAAGGTCCTCGCCTCGACTTCGGGCAGGTACGCCGGGTCGGGCAGCTCGTCCACGGACAGCCGTACGTCGAGCAGCTCCCCGGTGTCGAGCTCCAGACATCGCAACCCGGCCGGCAGCTGAGGGCTCCCGCACCCGATCAGCACCTGGTCAGCGCGGACGGGCCCCAACGTGATGGCGCTCATCCCGGTGTCGAGGTCGTGCAGCTCACCGGAGCCGAGGTCGAGCACGGCGAGCGTGCTGCTCCCGTGGGTACGGACGGTCAGCAGCCGCGTCGCGTCGAGCGGTGCGTACCAGCGTGAGCCCAGCATCCACATCGGTCCGCCGAAGTCGGCGGCGGCAGGACACAGCGGCGTGAGGGCGCCCTCGAGCGGCACCTGGTAGAGGTTCCACCAGCCCGTGCGGTCGCTGATCGCGAACAGCGTCTGGTCGTCGCGCCAGTGCGGCTGCAGCACCGACTCGGTGGTCGAGCCCAGCAGTGTCGACCACCCGGCACACCGACCGGTCGGGTCGAGCGTGCCGACGCGGAGCTCGGTGCCGTCCCACGGCATCTGTGGGTGGTCCCACGCGATCCAAGCGAGCCGTTCGCCGTTGGGTGACAGGCACGGAGCGGCGAGGAACTGTGAGCCGGACACCACCGAACGGATCGCCGTGGCGTCGGCTGCGGCCGAGCCGTCCAGGGGCACCGTGCAGATGTCGCGGTGCACGCCGTCCTCGTCGTGCGTCTCGCGGACGCAGAGCAGCCCTGGCCCCGGCAGCCCCGGCCCGAGTTCGGTCAGCTCCGCGAAGCGCATGCCCAGGTCCGCGGGGGTGAGCGGCACGGGGCCGGCTCCAGGGGACAGTCGGTACAACCGCTGGTCGGTGAACTCGGCGAACACCAGCTCGCGGTCGCCCACCACCGTCCAGGATCCGCCGCCGTACTCGTGGACCCGGGTGCGGGCGTTCCACGGAACCGGCAGCACGTCTTCGGGCTCGCAGCCGGTACCGGCCCGGCGGATTGCGTTGCGCCCGCTCTCGTCGGGTCGCACCTCCACCCACCACACCTCGTCGCCGACGAAGCAGCCACCTCCCACCGGGTGCCCGCCGCGTGCGATGTCTGCGGCGCTGATCGGTGATGGCCAGGAGCCGTAGGGTGCGGTCATCGGTTGATGCTAGTGCCGACAGCCACCACGGTCAGGCGCTGCGCCGCCGGCCCTTGCGGGCGCTGAGGTAGTCGGCCACCACGTACGCTCCGAGCCGTCCGAGCTCGGGGGTGAAGACCCGGCCGCCGTTGCGTCGGGCCACAGCGTCGACGAAGCGGGCCAGGCCCGGGTCATCGCCGAGCAGGAAGAAGTTGAGCGTGGCACCGTAACGGGTCATCGCGTCGACCTCTCCCACAGTGGCGCGCAGCGTGTCCGCGGTCGTCGGCCAGTTGAAGAGCGGGGTGCCGTCGGACTGGAGGTGGGCGGTCGGTTCCCCGTCGGTGACGATCAGCACCACCGGTTCGGCGTCGGGGTGGCGCCGCAGGTGGCGTGCCGCGATCGCCAAGGCGTGGTGCAGGTTCGTGCCCTGGATGAACTCCGGCTCGGCCTCGGCCAGCTGCAACGGGGTCAGCCGGCGGGCCAGCCGGTCGAAACCGATGATCTGCAGCGCATCCTGTCGAAATCGGGTCGACACCAGGTGTGACAACGCGATGGCCGTCTGCTTCATCGGTCCCCAGCGACCTTCCTGCACCATCGAGAACGACAGATCCACGAGCAGGGCGACTGCCGCACTCGTACGGCGTTCGGTCTCGTGGACGGCGAAGTCCTCGACCTCCAGCCGTACCGGCCCCGTCGCGCCGGTGGACGCCCGGCGCAGGACTGCGTTGGACACGGTGCCGACCGCGTCCAACGGTCGCTCGTCGCCGAACATCCGCGGGACCGACGCGCCGGTTCGTTCGTCGGCAGCGCCGGTGCGCTGATCGTCGTGGTTGCCGCGCCCGCCGGCCTCGAGGTCGGCGAAAATGCGTCGTAGCGCGGTTTCCCCGATCCGACGCAGCGCCTTGGGGGTCAACGTGACGCCGTCGCTGCCCCGGTGCAGGTAGCCCTGACGCTCGAGCTCGGACTCCAGCTCACGAAGTGCGGCAAGGTCGTGCTGAGCCGAGGGAGCCAGCTGCCGTCCGAGCGCCTCGACGTCGACGTCGTCCAGCGTTGCACCGGGATGGTCCTGCGCCAGCTGGTCCTGCAGGTCCTGCACGTCGGCGAGGTCGGCAACGGCCCCGACGGCCTCTCCGTAGCCGAGGGGCTGGTCGCCGTGCATGTCGATCGGGGTGCCGCGCAGCATCGCCGGACGCAGGGCACCGAGGTTGTCGCGCAGCTGCGCCAGCTGGCTGGCCAGGTCCGGATCGTTGAGGGC
The DNA here is from genome assembly GCA_013696745.1 of Nocardioidaceae bacterium. Classification (GTDB taxonomy): domain Bacteria; phylum Actinomycetota; class Actinomycetes; order Propionibacteriales; family Nocardioidaceae; genus JACCXZ01. The sequence continues at coordinate 3,858 of JACCXZ010000044.1, forward strand.
CTCGCTCATAAGCCGGGACAGCTCGTCACGCTGGTCGGAGCTCAGCGAGGCCATCATCCGCTCGGCGGCCGACGCCCTACGGGCCAGCAGGTCGATCAGGTCATCGGTATCGCGCGGTTGCTCGGGGAAGAACTCGCCGTGGGCGTCCATGAACCCAGCGAACGTGTCGCTCGTGTCCGCACCTCGAGCGTGGGCTGCGAGCAGCGCGTTGAGGTCGACCAGCATGGCGCGTACCCGTGCCATCGCCTCGGGGTCCTGCTGCTCCAGTGCCGCGCGCATCCCCTCGAACTGTGCGTCGAGGACCTCGTGCCGGAGCAGCTGCTGGATCCGCTCGTACCCGGCGGCTGCCTCGGGGGAGTGCCAGGAGTACGGCGCGAGGTCCCGCACGGCGCTGGCGGTGTCGGTCGACAGCTCGTCCAACGTCATCTCGGCGAAGCGGGCATCGTCGTCGTCCTGCCCGGCGAGCGTCTCGCGCTCCTGCGCCAGCACCTGGTCCAACGCCGCCCGGACGCGGTCCATGGTGCCGGCGAGGTCACCACGACGCTCGAGCACTCGGCGCCGCCGAGCGAGCTGCCGGCGGATGTCGTCGAGCCCGCCCCGGCCGTCGAGGCCACGGCGCAGCAGCCGGTCGACGGCGTCGCGGGCGCTGGAGCCCTCCAGCATGTCCCGACCGATCTCGTCCACGGCAGCACGCACGTCGTACGGCGGCTCGAGTGGATCGCTACCTCCGCGCCAGTGTCCGTAGCGGTAACGGTGCGAGCGGGTCATGCTCAGCCGCCGTAGACCGTGCGGCCGTCGATCTCGTCCTTGGCGAGGCGACGGGTGAGGTGCAGACCCTCGAGTACGAACTCCACGGCCGCGGCGGCCTGCCCCGGGGAGATGGTCTCCTCCTCGACGCCGAGCCGGTCGAGGACGGTGGCCAGGCCGCTCACGGTGCCCATCTGCTCGAGCACGTCGGCGGCGGCCACGAGGACACCGGTCTCCAGGGTCTGGTCCTCGGCGAAGTGCTCGGTGAAGGCGGTGAGGTCCAGGCCGGCCAGCCGGGCCCGGAAGGTCTCGGCGGTGGCCAGCCGCAGCAGGTGGTGCAGCACCTCCTCCTCGCGACCCTCCTCGCCCATCTCGAACTCCACCTTGCCCCGCAACGTCGGGACCACATCGGGCAGATCGGTGATGCGCGCCACCGGGCCGGCCTCGCCGACCAGCGCCGAGCGGCGCAGGGCCGACGCCGACGCAGCCTCGACCGCGGCGATGGCGAAACGCGCAGAGATCCCTGACCGTTGGTCGACCGCCGCACTCTCCCGCAGCGCAGCGGCGAAGCGAGCCACCACCTCGACGACGTGCACGGGCACGGCAGCGACGACAGCGGCCTCCTGGGTGATCAACGTCACCTCGTCGTGCACGTCCAGCGGGTAGTGGGTCCGGATCTCGGCCCCGAAGCGGTCCTTGAGCGGGGTGATGATGCGACCGCGGTTGGTGTAGTCCTCCGGGTTGGCCGAGCTCACGAGCAGCAGGTCCAACGGCAGTCGCAGGGCGTACCCACGGATCTGCACGTCACGCTCCTCGAGCACGTTGAACAAGGCGACCTGGATGCGCTCGGCCAGGTCGGGCAGCTCGTTGATCGCGAAGATGCCGCGATTGGCGCGGGGGAGCAGCCCGTAGTGGATGGTGTCGAGGTCACCGAGCGTGCGGCCTTGGGCGACCTTGGTCGGGTCGATGTCACCGATCAGGTCACCGACCGAGGTGTCCGGCGTGGCCAGCTTCTCCCCGTAGCGCTGGTCACGATGTCGCCAGGAGATGGCCAGCGCGTCGCTGTGCTCGGCGAGCAGTCGCCGGCCGTGCACGCTCACCGGCTCGAGCGGATCGTCGAAAATTTCGCTGCCGGAGATGCACGGCTGCCACTCGTCCAGCAGGCTCACCAGGGCACGCATCAGCCGGGTCTTGCCCTGACCGCGCTCACCCAGCAGCACGATGTCGTGGCCGGCCAGCAGCGCCCGCTCCAGCTCGGGCAGCACCGTGTCGTTGAACCCGACGATCCCAGGGAACCTGGTGCGCCCCCCGCGCAGCGCGGAGACCAGGTTCTGACGGATCTCCTGCTTGACGCTGCGGGTCCGGTAACCCTGCGTACGAAGGTCGCGGACGGTCCCGAGGTCAGGTGCGGTCGAGGTCACCCGTCGACAGTACGTCGCTGGGACATCTGGTGCCCGCGCATAGATCATGCGACTGTAAACGCATGATCACACAGCGTGTTGGCCCTCGGGTCCTGGGCGTCGCCGTACTCTGCTTGGCATTCGCCGCCTCCCCCGCCCTCGCCGCGCCGACGCCGACGACGGCGCCGGTCCACCTCGCCCTCGCCGCGCCCGCCACAGACGGCGACCGCGCCCCCTCGCTGACGGTTCGGACGCTCAAGTTCGGCCTTGACGTCCCGTGGGACCTGGACTTCCTCCCCAACGGCGGGATGCTCTACACCGAACGAGCACGCAAGCGCATCACCTATCGCGGTCCGCAGGGCACGACGTACGTCGTCGCAGATTCCCCAGGCAACGTCTGGGCCGAGGGCGAGACCGGCATGATGGCGATCCTGGTCGCTAAGAGCTTCCGACAGACGCGGCGCTTCTTCACCTGCCACGGCTCCACCGCGGGCGGAAGCCCCGACGTCCGAGTCGTGATGTGGCGGTTGGCCGCCGACAACCGCTCGGCCAGACGAATCAAATCCATCGTGACCAATTTGCCGACGACCACGGGGAGGCACGGAGGCTGTCGGCTGCGCTACGGCAGCGAGGGCGCGCTGTACATCGGCACAGGTGACGCGGCCCAGACCCCCAACCCGCAGAACCTGCGCTCCGGTGGCGGCAAGGTGCTGCGCGTGGTCCCGACCACCGGTCGCGGCTGGCCGACGAACGCGTTCAGCGGGTCTGCGCACGCCATGAAGCGCCGGGTGTTCACGTCCGGCCACCGCAACGTGCAAGGCCTTGCCCTGCGCGCAGACGGGCGGATGTGGTCGGTCGAGCACGGCACCTACCGCGACGACGAGGCCAACCTGCTGCGCAACGGCGGCAACTACGGCTGGCAGCCGGGCCCCGGGTACGACGAGTCGTCGCCGATGACCGACTTCTCCTTGCCAGGCAAGCAGATCGGTGCCCGCTGGCGCTCGGGCACCCCGACCATCGCCCCCTCCGGCGCAACGTTCCTGCGTGGCCCGAAGTGGGGGGTGTGGCAGGGCGGCCTTGCCCTGGGGGTACTGGGTGACCAGCACCTGCGGATCCTGAAGTTCAGTCCCGAGGGCAAGTGGATCCGCAGCTGGAAACCGCCCGCCCTGGACGGCCGGTACGGGCGCCTGCGCAGCGTGGTCATGGGCCCGGGCAACGACCTGTACGTGACCACCGCCAACGGATCAGGTCAGGACCGCATCCTGCGGGTGACACCGCGAGGCTGACCCCAGAGTCCGTCACCGGTGGCACTCGAACGTGTGCACTGCGGCACGTCCCGGCAGTGATCCCTCGGTGGACTTGTGTTACCCGGCCGTGGTGCCTAGTGTCGGGCGAGCCAACTTCATACCGGACCTCGGTCACGCCGAGTCCTGCCGCCGAACGGTCCGGATCTCACATCCCTCCTAGACATCCAGGCAGGAACGGGGAACCCACCCGCGACGCGACCGGCCAGCCGGTCCGTCCACCCGCACGATCTCAGTCGATCGTGCTCGGGGTGCAGTCGCTCCAGAGCGGCAGGGCACTTTCCAGCCCTAACCCGACAGCTCACCTCGTAGGCGTTGGAAAGAGAGAACGTCTGCATGTCCATCAGCACCCGCTGGCGGCGCGCCTTCGCGCTGCCCATCGTCGGCGCACTTGCCACTTCCGGAGCGCTCCTCGGCTCCGGACCAACCCATGCGACTGCAGCAGCTGGCAGCACCGCTGCGACGACCACGATCACGACAGCTGCGGCGGCTCCCGAGGCCAGGGCCTCGAGGTCCAAGCGGACCAAGAAGATCCTTCGGGCCACCCGGGTCGGGGTGCGTC